>CAYLRJ010000113.1:0-5106 GCA_964386185.1 uncultured Anaerolineaceae bacterium | reverse complement strand
CCCACGGGTTGGCCCATTGCCTTGGCCCGCAAGACGCGGCGCATGATTTTGCCGCTGCGGGTCTTGGGCAGTTTGTCCACCACTTCGATTTTGGCCGGCACTGCGATGGGCCCCAGTTCGTGGCGCACATGCTTTTTCAGTTCGTCTTCCAGTTCGGGGCGGGCTTCCTGGCCGGCTTGCAAGATCACATAGGCGTAAATCACATTGCCTTTGATTTCGTCGGGCACGCCGATGACCGCGGCTTCGGCCACCGCGGGGTGGCTCACCAGCGCGCTTTCGATTTCGGCCGTGCCCAAGCGGTAGCCTGCCACCTTGATCACATCGTCCATGCGGCCGATGATCCAGAAGTAGCCGTCTTCATCTTTGCGGGCCGAATCGCCGGTGAGGTACCACTTTTGCTCGCTGAACTTGCTCCAATATTGGCGCACATAGCGGTCGGGGTCGCCGTAGATGGTGCGGGCCATGCCCGGCCAGGGGTGTTTGATGACCAGGTAGCCGTCTTCGCCTGGGTCGCACGATTCGCCGTTGTCGCGCACCACATCGGCGATGATGCCGGGGAAGGGGAAGGTCGCCGAGCCCGGCTTGAGGGGCGTGACGGGCAGGGGGGTGATCATGAAATTGCCGGTTTCGGTCTGCCACCAGGTGTCAATGATGGGGCAGCGTTCCCCGCCGATGACCCGATAATACCAGCGCCAGGCCTCGGGGTTGATGGGTTCGCCCACGGTGCCCAGCAGGCGCAGGCTGGAGAGGTCGTGCCGCGCGGGCCAAGCGTCGCCGAAGCGCATCAGGCCGCGGATGGCCGTGGGCGCGGTGTAGAGGATGGAGATGCCGTAGTGTTCGATCATCCGCCACCAGCGGTCGGGGTAGGGGTAGTCGGGCGCGCCTTCGTACATGAAACTGGTGGCGCCCAGGATGAGGGGCCCATAGACGATGTAAGAGTGGCCGGTGATCCAACCCGGGTCTGCCGCGCACCACCAGCGGTCTTCGTCTTTGATGTCGAAGGCCCACTTCAGGGTGGTGGCGATGCCCACCTGGTAGCCGCCGTGGGTGTGCAGCACGCCCTTGGGTTTGCCCGTGGTGCCCGAGGTGTAGAGGATGAAGAGCGGGTCTTCGGCGTCCATGACTTCGGTTTCGCAGGTGCCGCTGGCGATGGGCATTTGCTGGAGTTCGTGGAGCCAGAAGTCGCGGCCGGTTTCCATGTTGACTTCATGGCCGGTGCGCTTGACCACGATCATGTGTTCCACCACGGGCGAGCGTTTGACCGCTTCGTCGGCGATGTCTTTCAAGCGCACGATTTTGCCCCGCATCCAGCCGCCATCGGCGGTGATGAGCACCCTGCTTTGGGCGTCTTGGATGCGCTCGGCCAGGGCTTCCACGCTAAAGCCGCCGTACACCACCGAGTGGATGGCGCCGATTTTGGCGCACGCCAGCATGGCGATGGGGAGTTCGGGCACCCGGCCCATGTAAATGGTCACCCGGTCGCCCTTCTTCACCCCCATGCCTTTGAGGATGTTGGCGAAGCGGTTGACTTCTTGCCACAGGCGATAGTAGGAAAACACCCGCCGATCGCCCGGCTCGCCTTCCCAAATCAGCGCCAGTTTGTTGCGCCGCCAGGTTTTGACATGGCGGTCCAACGCGTTGTAGACGATGTTGGTCTTGGCGCCGACGAACCATTTGTAGAAGGGCGCGTTGCTGTCGTCGAAGGCCTTTTCCCAGGGTTCGAACCAGTCCACCATCTCTTTGGCGCGCGCTTCCCAGAATTGGACCGGGTTTTCGGCGCCTTCCCTCCGGTAGCGGGCGTAATCCTCGGGGCTGACGTTGGCGGTCTGGACGACATGTTGAGGCGGGGGGTACAATTCGCTCTGGCCTTGGGAAATTTCTTCCTCGCGGCGTTCGTCCACAGGCATCTCAGTCATCGTTTTCCTCCTTCAAGAAAAGCGTTGGTCGGGTTACTTATGCTTATGTCATAAAAAACACTTGACAGGCCAAGGTGTTGCGGTTTTGGTGGGGGAAATTGGGTTTGTCTTGTGGTGTAAAATAGGCGAAAGCGCGGCGGCTCTTTCCCTTTTTGGATTTTTGCGATGCGAAAAATCTATCGAACCGAACAGCCTTTGAGGCGCTTTTCCAGAGAAGATGTGGGGGTGTTTTTGGGCGTGGCGGCGCTGATTTACGTCGGGGTGCGTTTGGCACTTTCGGCTCAGGCTACGGTGCCTGGGCCGGAGATTCGCCTTGCCCCTCAGGCGTTGCCGTATTACGCTATGCGCTCGTTATTGCGCATGCTCGCCGCTTACGTGCTTTCCTTGCTGTTTGCTTTGGGGTATGGATACATCGCGGCCAAGCACACTCGCGCTGAGCAGATTTTGATTCCTTTGTTGGATGTGTTGCAAAGCGTGCCGATTCTTTCCTTTCTGCCGGTCGTTTTGTTGGGGTTGACGGCGATATTGCCCCGAGCGCTCGCGGTGGAATTGGCCTCGGTGGTGCTCATTTTCACCAGTCAGGTGTGGAATTTGACTTTTTCTTGGTATCAGTCGTTGAAGACAGTGCCCAAGGAGTATCGGGAAGCCAGCCGAATTTTCCGGTTTAATGGCTGGCTGCGCTTTAAATCTTTAGAGTTGCCGTTTGCGACGCCGGGGTTGGTGTGGAACAGCATGATGAGTTGGGCGGGGGGATGGTTTTTCTTGATGGCGGCCGAGATGTTTCGAGTGGGGTCGCGCGATTTTCGTCTGCCGGGGTTGGGTTCTTATTTGCAGGAGGCTGCCAACCAGGGCAATCTGCAAGCCATTGCGTGGGGGGTGGGGGCGTTGGTCTTCCTGATTGTGGCGCTTGACCAGCTGGTCTGGCGGCCTTTGATCGCGTGGTCGGAGCGCTTTACCCTGGAGATGGTGGAGCGGGAATATCCGGCGCGGTCGTGGTTTTACGACCTTTTGCGGAAGGCCTCGCTGACGCGGGTGGCGGGTGAGTTCCTTGCCGCGGTGGGAGAGCGTTTCGATTTATGGGCTGTGAGGAGGTGGCCGTTTGGGGCCCCGCGGGAAGCCGAGGGCGCGCCTTCGCGCTGGCATTGGGTCGGGCGGGCGATAGGTGTGTTGGTGGGGGCGGGGGTGCTCTATGCGGCCTTCCGAGGGGCGGCGCTGCTGGTGGAAGTTCCCCTGAGGCAGTGGTGGGAGATTGCCCAGGGGTTGGCGGCGACGACGGTGCGGGTGTGGGTCGCGCTGGTGGTGGCGTTAGCTTGGACGGTGCCTGTAGGTGTCGCCATTGGGATGAACCCGCGTTTGGCTTCGTGGCTGCAACCTTTGGTGCAAACCGTGGCCGCTGTGCCTGCTACGGCGCTTTTCCCAGTGTTTGTGCTGATGTTGGTGGCTTTGCCCGGCGGCCTCAACATGGCGGCGGTGTTGTTGATGTTGATGGGCACGCAGTGGTATTTGCTTTTCAATGTCATTGCCGGTGCTTCTACCATCCCGCAAGATTTGCACTACACCGCGGCGCTTTTGGGGCTGAGCCGCTGGGAGCGCTGGCGCACGCTGATTTTGCCGGCGTTGTTTCCTTACTTGGTAACCGGCGCCATTACGGCCAGCGGTGGGGCGTGGAATGCCAGCATCGTGGCGGAGTACATCCAGTTTGGGGGGCGCAC
This sequence comes from uncultured Anaerolineaceae bacterium, assembly GCA_964386185.1. Lineage (GTDB taxonomy): Bacteria > Chloroflexota > Anaerolineae > Anaerolineales > DRMV01 > DRMV01. Next base: position 1,478 of record CAYLRJ010000113.1, on the reverse strand, counting down.
TTTGCAGACGGTGGGGTTGGGGGCGACGATCGCTTCGGCGACGGCCGCGGGCGATTATCCCCTTTTGTTGGCGGCAACCTTGGTGATGATCGCAGCCGTGGTGGCTATCAACCGCCTGTTTTGGCGTCGTTTGTATCGCCTGGCTGAAGAGCGTTTTCGCATGGAGTAGAACCGATGGCCCAAACACCTTTTCTTCAATTGAAGCATGTCTCGCAAGTCTATCGCAGCGGCGAGCGTCGTTTTTATGCAGTGCAGGATGTCAATTTGAGCATCCAGGAAGGCGAGTTCGTGTGCCTGCTGGGGCCGTCGGGTTGTGGCAAGAGCACCCTGTTGCGCATTATCACCGGCTTGCAGCCGCCCACGGAAGGGCAGGTGTTGTATCGGGGCGAGCCGTTGGTAGGAGTGAACCCCCATGCGACCATCGTGTTCCAGACTTTCGCGCTCTTCCCCTGGCTGACAGTTCAGGAAAACGTGGAAATTGCCCTCAAGGCGCGGGGCGTGCCTAAGCGAGTGCGCGTGCCCCGCACATTGGATTTGTTGGACCGTGTGGGCCTTGATGGTTTTGAGATGGCCTACCCCCGAGAGCTCTCGGGCGGTATGCGCCAGAAGGTGGGCTTCGCACGAGCGATGGCTGTCGAGCCTGAGTTGCTGTGCTTGGATGAGCCGTTTTCGGCCCTGGACGTTTTGAGCGCGGAGACCCTGCGCGGCGAACTGTTGGAACTATGGACCAGCGGCAGAATTCCCACCCGGGCGATTTTGATGGTTTCTCATAATATCGAAGAGGCAGTCTTCATGGCCGACCGTTTGTTGATTATGGATAAAGGCCCCGGCCGCGTGGTGACCGAAATTCAGGTCGATTTGCCCCATCCTCGCCAGCGCAAGGCTCCGCCTTTTTTGGAATATGTGGACCGCGTGTATGGCATCCTGGCGGGCAAGACGCAACCGGAACATATCGAACTGGGTAGCGCGCCGGGGAAGCCGGGCAGCACCCGCTGGCTCCCGGATGTGCGGTTAAACGACCTGATTGGTTTGGTGGAGTATCTTGCGGAAACGCCTGGCCAGACCCACGATATTTACCAATTGGCTGAAGAGCTGAGCGTTGATTCGGATACTTTATTGAAGTTGATAGATGCTTTGGAGTTGCTGGGATTTGCCACTGTCGATAACGGTGACATTACCCTGACGCCGTTGGGGGAAACCTTTAGCGAGGCCAGCATCCTTACCCGCAAAGAGATTTTTGCCACGCGCATTCGGCGTTTGCCCATTTTCCGCTGGCTGATTGAAATGTTGCGTCATGCTGCGGGTCATGCCCTCAAATGGGATGTGATTTACACAGCCCTTTCGTTGGAACTCCCTCCGCCTGAGGCCGAAAAGCAGGGCAAAATCCTCATCAACTGGGGGCGCTACGCCGAGATTTTGGCCTATGATAACGAAGAGCGCGTCATCACCCTCGAGCCAGATGCGTTGCGCCCGACAGC
>CAYLRJ010000112.1:0-4192 GCA_964386185.1 uncultured Anaerolineaceae bacterium | reverse complement strand
GGCTTTCAGGACATCATCGTGCGGGGGCTGGGGCTTTCTGCAGTGCTGCCCAAAGCCGCGGTGTTGGTTGCTTTTGGGGTGGGGTTCTTGGTGGTGGGCGTGTGGCGCTTCCGGTTCGAATGAGGCTGGCCAGGCCGCGGGGTTTTGCGCCGCAGCGCTTGTGGGTGGTGTTGGGGTTTCGTATAGCCAGTAACAATACCACTGTCGCGCCAGGGCGTGCCAGTTACACTGATGCCGCGCCAATGCTGCGCCGGTGCGACGCCGATGCCGCGCCAAGTCGCCAGGTCACCTTGACAGAAAAAGGACGACCTGAATCGGTCGTCCTTGGGGGGTGAAGGAAAGGCCACCGCGGTACAGCCCTATGTCTCTGGGCTCACGCCCCACACGCGCACCACGCCGTCGGAGCCGATCAAATAGAGGCGTGTGCCGTCGGCTGAAAAGTAGGCGCCTGCAATCGGGGCTGTGCTCAAGAGGCTCAAGGCTTCGCCGCTCATGCCATCCATGACCACGGCGTTCTCGCCGCCGACCAGCAGTTGCCCATCGGGCGAAAAGGCCAGGCTGCTGCCCACGGCTTCACCGAACCAGAGCATGTCTCCGCTTTCCATGGTAAAGGCGACCAAGGGGGGCAGCCCTGCCCCTATCACCACCAGGCGCTGCCCATCAGGTGAAAAGCGCGCCGCTAAGGGGGTGAGCACTACAGGCATCAAACCTTCGCTCGCTTCGGGGGAGAAGGAGAATTCGGCTACGATTTTGTCCGTCGCCACCTCCCACACTCGGGCGAGGCTCTCTTCGTTGCTCAAGGCCAAAAGGTAGTCGCCGGCGGGGCCAAAGGTGAGGAACTGGCTTCCCTCAGGCGCATTGTGTAGGGTGCGTACCTGTTGGCCTGTCGTCGGGTCCCAAAGGGCAATGGTGTTGTCTTGGTAGCCCACCGAAGCCACATACTGGCCAGTGGGCGAAAAGGCCACCACTGCCACATTCGTGAAATACGGCTGCGCGCTGCTTTGCTTCAACACATGGCGCACTTTGCCTTCCGAAAGGGACCACACCTTCAACGCCCCATCCTCAGAAGACACCGCCAGCCACTGGCCATCGGGGGAAAGGGCGACATCTTCCACATCGTAGGCGCTATTGGTGAGGCGCTGCACCTCTTCCCCTGTGGTCGCGTTGACCAGGATGACGGTGTTTTGCACAGCCAATGCTAACAGCGAGGCCTCGGGGGCGTAGTCTGTTGCATCAAGCACCGGACCCCAGTGCGCTTGGATGCTCCCCAGGGGCTTGCCTGCGGCGGCGTCCCAGATTTCCAGCAGCGAGCCCTCTTTCTGCACGACGAGCAGCGAGCCATCGGGTGAGGGCGCCAAGCGGACCACCTTGCGCAGCCCAGGGTCGTCTTGCCATGTGGCCACGGCTTGTTGCGCGTCGAGGTCCCACACCACCACATCGCCCGGGAAGCGCCCCAGCCACAGGGTGCCTTGGGGCGAGAAGGCCAACGCCGTCACGTCTTGGCCGCCGGTGTCTTGCATGGGCCAAGCCTGGTCGTCTGCCAGGTTCCACCCTTGCAGTTGGCCCCCTTGGCCGCCAAAGAACACCTTTGTGCTATCGGGCGAAAAGGCCACGCTATAGGCTCCCCCTGTGCCGTCGGCTTCCTCAAAAGTCTGCGCAGGGCTATGCTTTCCGGCTTCGAAACGCCACAAGTAGCCCCTCTTGCCGCTCTCAGTGGCCGCCGCCAGCCAACGGCCATCGGGCGAGAAGGCCAGGTCGCCGATGGGTTCACTGTTGTCTTGATTGGCCCCCTCAAGCCATGCGTACCACGCGCCGGCGGAAAAATCCTCCTGGCTCACATCCCACACCGCGACCACGCCCTTGGCCCCCACTGCCAAAAAGCGGCTGTCGGGCGAAAAAGCGAGGCTCGTTGGGGAGGGCATGTCAACGACGGCAACGGGCTGCCCGCTTTCCAACGCCACGAGGCGCACTTTGCCTATGCCATCGGCGAACCCCACGGCCATCCAGCGCCCATCGGGGGAAAAGGCCACCAGGGTGGCGTTGGCGTCGGCAAAAGCGACCTCGGCTTTCGCGGGAATCGGGGTGCCCATCGCCAGTTCCTCGGTAGCCGAGGCATCGGCGTAATCGCCCCAGGAGACCACGGGGAGGTAGCGGGCCTCTTGGAAGGTCTGGGCATCATAGAAGTACACGCCGAGCCCTGACGGCACGGCCACATAATGCCCATCTGGCGTCCAGGCGGCCTTTCCGGCCATTCCCTTGCCCCACTGGGCGATGAGCGTCAACTGTTCGGCATTGGCTGGGCTGATGGGAGCCAGCGTTTCAGGGAGCGGCGTTCCCACGCCGGGAAGGGTGAAGGGCGGCGTGAGGGTAGGGGCTGGGCTGGGCGAGGCCGCCGGCGCAGGGGTGGCTTGCGCGGGTGGGGTGGCCGTGGCGCTCACGAAGGTTGCCTCGGCCTGTTGCGTGGATGGCGCTGGAGCAGGGCCGCGGCAGGCGCTGAGAGCCATCCCCATCAGAGCCACGATCCAAAACAAGAGCACCTTTCGTGACATTGTTTCCTCCTCCGAAATTATTGGGCAAAAGAGAATAAGACAGGGAGCAGAAGACGAAAGCCACTCTATGTCGCCCCCAAACAAAGTTCCCCTTCGGAGGTCCACAAATTGTTTTGGCAGGCCTCGTCCAGCGGTATGTGCGACCAGGGGGATTGTTTGGGGCTGCAAAAGCCCTTTGGCCGTGGGCTTGGAGGTGGCAGGGGGAGATGTCGGTCTGTTGCGGAAGCAGGGGAGGAAAACGGTGTGCCGCGCCAAGCGGGGGGCGGCCAGGGACCCAAAACCCAGGGAAATTGGGCGGCCTCCGCAGAAAACCCGTGGTTTTTGGTTTTGTTGTTGGTGGGGAGCGAGAGAACTGACCAACCGGTCAGTCAAATCCAGATTAGCATATCCTGCCACCCTTGTCAAGAAGCATTGGCTGCGCAATGGTGCCAGCGAGATGGGGGGCAAAAGGCCTTCGGGGCAGAGGAAAGGGCTTTTCCTGGAGCCCCTTGCAAAAACTGCACAAATGTTCTATGATTAAAGGCATGGAAGCATTGGAGAAACTGCGTGGGCTTTCGTCTGAGGCAGGCTTAGACCGCGACGGCGAAGAAGCCCAAGGTGTGTGTGAGGCAACGACCTTGCCCATCTATTGGGCGGCCGTGGGCGGGCGGCGGATGCCGATTTTGAAAACCTTGCTGACCTCTGCCTGCGAGCGCAATTGCGCCTACTGCCCCTTTCGCGCGGGCCGCGATGTCCGCCGACAGACCTTTCGGCCTGCGGCGTTGGCCTCGCTGGTCGAGCAACTCACCCGCCGCGGGGTGATAGAGGGTGTGTTGCTCAGCAGCGGCATTGCGGGCGGCAGCGTTTCAACGCAAGACCGCCTCTTGGAAACCGCGGCCATCCTGCGCCGCCGCGGTTACACCGGCTACCTGCACCTCAAACTCATGCCCGGCGCGGAGCAGGAGCAGATTTTGGAAGCCTTACGCTTGGCGGACCGCGTTTCGGTCAATTTGGAAGCGCCGGGGGCTCGTTTTTTGGGACGCCTGGCGCCGCAAAAGCGCTTTTGGGGCGAATTGTTGCAGACCTTGAAGCGGGCGGTATCCTTGCGGGAAGGGCCTCCCCAGGCCCACGGGCGGGCGCGATGGCCCTCGGTGGTGACGCAATTTGTGGTGGGCGCTGCGGGCGAGAGCGACCGTGATTTGCTGACTTGGACGGCGAGGCTCTTGCAGGAAGACGGCCTGGCGCGGGTCTATTTTTCGGCTTTCCGCCCCATCGCGCAAACCCCGCTGGAAAACCTGCCCCCCGAACGCCCCGACCGAGTGCGGCGGCTTTACCGAGCCAGTTTCCTGCTGCGCGACTACGGCTTTTCGGCGGAGGAGCTTTTCCCGCCCGGGGCAGAGGCTTTGCCCCACGACGACCCTAAAGCATGGTGGGCATGGCACCATCTGCGCGAGCAGCCGGTCGAGATCAACACAGCGCCCCGCGAACGGCTGCTCCGCGTGCCCGGCATAGGCCCCAAGCGGGTCGAGGCGCTGCTGCGAGCGCGGCGGCAGGCCCCGCTGCGGTCGCTGAAACAGTTGCGGGCCTTGGGCATTCCGGCCGAGCGAGCCGCGCCATTCATCTTGTTGGACGGCCGCCGCCCACCCTGGCAAGCGAGGCTGTGG
>CAYLRJ010000111.1:0-2417 GCA_964386185.1 uncultured Anaerolineaceae bacterium | reverse complement strand
TCACGAAGAATTTGTCTTCGTGGGCTTCGCCAAAATCCACGCGCTCGATGGAGCCCGGATACACCACCGGCGGCTGGTTGCCTTCGTTGAGGTCCTGCGCTTTGTGGATGTGGCCCAGGGCGACGTAGGCCCAGCGGGGGTCTTTGACCAGGGAAGGCGGCAGCACCAAATCGTGCCCCAGCATGACCAGCCGCTCTGCGCCATATTTGGCGCCCTGCACCGACGCGTGGGCGGTCAATATCAAGGGCAGGTCGGGCTTGGCCTGGTCGAGCAAGTTCTGCACGGTTCGGTCGAGCAGGAGTTCCAAATGCCGATAGAGTTCACTTTGGGGCACTCCTTCCAACTGCTCGCCCGCCAAAGCCAACAAGCGGCTTCGCGAGAGCCACGGCAAGGCCACAATTTGCAAGGGCAGGCCGTTCAAATCTTCCGGCGTGAGCAGGCGGGGTTTGTCCACGACGTGGACGTAGGGCACTTCAAAGGTGGTAAAGGCGTCCAACGCGTGGGCGCGCCCCAGTGCGGGTGAAAGGTCGTGGTTGCCCACCAGAAGCACCGTGGGGATGCCGGCGCGGGAAAGCCGCATGATGCGCTTTCCCCACTCTCGAATGTAGGTAGGCGCAGGGGCACGGTCTTTGAAGGCGTCACCGGCAAAGAGCACTAAATCCACCTGCTCGTTGATGGCGGTTTCTACGATTTTGTCCAAAGAGCGGAGGAAATCCATCACCCGCACAGGCAAGCCGGTTTCGGGGTCGTGTTTACCCCGATTGAGCATATCAATATGGGCGTCGGCAAAATGCAGAATACGCATGGCTCAGTAACCCCTTTCGGGGTGGAATTGGTTGAAGAGGGATTTTCCTTCCAGGTAGCGCGCCAAATTCGCGGCGAACACAGCCACAGCGCGCTCGTCGTAATGGCGGGTTGCGCCGGCGATGTGAGGGGTAAGGATGACGTTGGGCATCTCCCACAGGGGGCTTTCTGGGGGCAGTGGCTCAAGGGGGAAGACGTCCAAAGCCGCGCCGGCCAAGTGGCCGCTCTGGAGGGCATCCAAAAGGGCTTCGTGGTCCACCACGCCGCCTCGGGAAACATCCACCAGATAGGCGCCGGGTTTCATCGCGGCGAATACGGTTGCGTCAATCAAGCCGCGGGTTTGGGGCGTCAGGGGCACGGTCACCACCACGAAATCACATTCGCGCACCATGGTGCGTAATGCCTGGGCGGGATACAGCCGCCGCACGTACTGCGCCTCGGGGTCGCCGCGCCCTTCGGGGGTGTAGCCATGATCCTCGGGGTGCATGACGTCGCGTTTGGTCGCCAACACCGTTGCCCCAAAGGCCACAAGCAACCGCGCCACTTCACGCCCCAGGCTTCCATACCCCACGATGCCCACTGTGCTGTCGTTGAGTTCCTGAGGCATAAACCGTCGCCAGCGGTCTTCTGGCCATTCCTTGCGACGTTGGTGGTCCATCAACGCCGGCAAACGATGCCCCAAAGCCAACAACATCATCAAAACGTATTCCCCCATCTGGGGCACGGCTGCGCCGCTGAGGGTGGTGACCACCACCTTGCCTTGCTGAATCAGGGGGTGATTTACGACATGGTCAATCCCCGCCCAGTGGAATTGAATCCACTTCAAGTTGGGGACGTCTTCGGGGCGGGGCAGCACGGTGTTGGTGTAGAGAACCTCGACCCGTTCCCAAACGGCTGGGGAGATTTCCGAGGCGTCTTGGGCGGGCTGCACAATAAACTCGGCTTGCGGCGCCACAGCTTTGAGCGTTTCCAACAAGTGCTCTTCCAGCGGCAAAGTGATTAAGACAACCGGTGAACCCATCATTCCTCACACCCAGAGAATCAGGAAGTTTGCCAAGGCAAACAGCAACAAAAACACGAGCATTCCCCCTTGTGCATCCGTTTGGGCAGCCCAATAGAGCGCGCCGGCAGAGAAAAGCATCAGCGTCAAAGCAATGGTATGAACGGCAAATTTATGGCGGTGAAGGCTACGCATAAGGCTGGCTCCTCGTTTATTTTACCCCATCCCAAGCCGAATGGGGGGCGCGCCAGCGACGGGGCGCAGCCCCGACCGCCGCGACGGTCGGGGCTGACCTTCGCCGCCTTGTGGAAAGGCTCGCGGCCGCCGCGGGCGGCCCTTTTCACCGCGCTGCCGACGTTTGCTTGGCGGCTTCCACAATTTTGGCTGCCAGGTCGTATCGCCGAAATTGCGTCATGATATACACCCCCTGCGCCCAAGGACGCACCGCTTCGACCAATTCCTGAGCGATGCGCACGCCCTCTTGCGGCGCGTCTTCACCAGCCTGCTCGATACGCCGCATCACCTCCGGCGGGATGTGGATGCCCGGCACCTCGTGGTGCAAAAACAGGGCATGGCGACGGCTGTAAAGGGGCATCACGCCCACCAATACCGG
>CAYLRJ010000110.1:0-44254 GCA_964386185.1 uncultured Anaerolineaceae bacterium | reverse complement strand
ATCATTGACCTGGGGCCGGAAGGCGGCGACCGCGGGGGCGAAGTTGTGGCCGAGGGCACGCCTGAGCAAATCTGCCAGGTGGAAGCCTCCTACACCGGCCGCTATTTGCGCGCGTATGTGCAAGAAAACCATCGGTGAGGCAAAATGCCAACCGCGGTAAAATTGCCCTATGCCTACCGACGATGTCTTCCCCCTCCAACAAGCCGCCGAAATCCTGCGCGGTGCCCGCCGGGCAGTAGCCTTCACCGGCGCGGGCATCTCGGTAGAAAGCGGCATTCCGCCGTTTCGCGGGCCTAACGGCCTCTGGAGCCGCTACGACCCGCAAGTGCTCGACCTGGATTATTTCTTCGCCCATCCCGCCGAGGCGTGGGCGGTCATCAAGGAAATCTTCTACGACTTCTTCGGCCAAGCGCAGCCCAATCCCGCGCACTATGCCTGCGCGCGCCTGGAAGCCGCTGGTTTCCTCGCGGGGGTGATCACCCAAAACATCGACAACCTGCACCAGGAAGCCGGCAGCCGGCGCGTCATCGAATACCACGGCACCAGCCGCTGGCTGACGTGCACCACCTGCGGCCACAAAGTCGCCGCACACCCCGACTTGCTGCGGGAACTCCCCCCAAAATGCCCCCGCTGCGGCGGCCTGCTCAAACCCGATTTCGTCTTCTTTGGCGAAGCCATCCCCGCGGAAGCCCAGGCCGCCGCCTGGGCCGAAACCCGCCAAGCCGACGTCTGGCTGGTGGTAGGCACCACGGGCGAGATTTACCCTGCAGCGCTGCTACCCACCGCGGCCAAAGAGCACGGCGCGAGCATTATCGAGGTCAACATCCAGCCTTCCAACTACACCGCGACGATTACCGACGTCTTCCTGCAGGGCAAGGCCAGTGCGGTGTGCACGGCGCTGGCCGAGGCGGTGCTGGGAAGCCGGACCAGCGTTACCCTGCCGCCGAATGAGGCCGGACCTACTCCAAAACCGCAGCCTCCCGCTGATAGGCACGGTAAAGACCCCAGCAATGCTGCAAGTTGAGCCAAACGCCGAGCGGGTGCCGCAATAGCGCGCCAGCCGCAAGGCCGTTTCCGGCGTAATGCCGCGCTTGCCCCGCACGATTTCGTCGAGCCGCGGGCAAGGCATGTGCAACGCCTCAGCCAAGGCGCGCTGCGTCAGCCCCATCGGCTCGAGGCACCCTTCCAACAACACTTCGGGCGGATGCACAGGCGCGCGGTTTTGTGGTAAGCGGAACATCATTGCCCCCATGAACGGAACCTGCAAGCGCGCGCGAGGGCACACCCTCCTCCCCCGTAATCTCGCCCCCATCGGGGCCGTTTTCCGGCCACACGAAGCAAACGTGGCAAATCTTGTCGTATGACCGCAGCATCATGGTAGCGGAGCTCATGCCATGCCCAGCCCCAAATCTTCCCCTCCCTTTCCCTTCGACTGGCACGCCCGCACCTATGTGATGGGCATTCTCAACGTCACCCCCGACAGCTTTTCGGGCGATGGCCTATTGAGCGGCCATGACGCGGTACAAGCCGCGCTGGCGCAAGCGCGCCGCTTCGTGGAAGCCGGAGCGGACATGCTCGATGTTGGCGGGGAAAGCACCCGCCCCGGCGCGCAGCCGGTTTCCGCAGCCGAGGAAGCCGCCCGCGTGGTGCCGGTCATCCGCGCGCTGGCTGCCGAATTCCCTCACGTGCCGATTTCGGTCGACACCTACAAAGCCTCGGTTGCCGAGGCGGCGCTGGAAGCCGGTGCGCGGCTGGTCAACGACGTTTGGGGCCTGCGCGCCGACCCTGAAATGGCCGCCGTGGTCGCCCGGCATCGTGCACCGGTGGTGCTGATGCACAACCGCAGCACGCCCCAAAACGCCGAAGTGCGGGCGCGCCTCGGGGGGCGCTACGTCGGCGTGGCCTACGACGACCTGCTGACCGACGTCAAGCACGAACTACTGGAAAGCGTTGCCCTGGCCCGACAAGCGGGCATCCCCGACGAGCACATCATCCTCGACCCCGGCATCGGCTTCGGCAAAACCGTAGCGCAAAACCTGGCGCTGGTCAACCGCTTGGACGAAATCCGCGCGCTCGGCTATCCGGTGCTGTTGGGGGTTTCCCGCAAGTCGTTCATCGGCTACACGCTGAACCTGCCGCCCGACCAGCGGCTGGAAGGCACCGCCGCCGCCGTCGCGGTGGGCATTGTGCGCGGCGCAGACATCGTGCGGGTGCACGACGTCGCCTTCATGGTGCGAGTTGTCCGGATGACCGACGCGATTTTGGGCAAATATTCCCCGGCAGAGGCCGCCTGAGGGCCTCACCCCCGTTGCTTTTCCATAATCAGCGCATCTTCCCCATCGACGTAATACCGCGGCCAGCGATTGACGATCTGGTAGCCCGCTAAGCGGTAGAGGGTTTGTGCAGGGCGGTTGGAAGCCCGTACCGCGAGACGCAGCACGGGCTGAGGCAGCGCCGCCTCACAGGCTTCCAGCAGCGCCCGCCCCAACCCGCGGCGGCGATGCGCCGGATGGACCGCAATCGTGACAATCCATCCGGCGCCCTCGATTTCCTGCCCAGCGGCAAAGCCGACCATTTGCCCTTCGCCATCCACCACTTTGTAACGCACCACCCCAGGCCACATGAGCACGCCCAACAATTCCACCAGCGGCCAAGCATCGGTGGGGAAACAAACCTGTTCCAGCCGTTGCAGCGCCCCCAAGTCGCGCCAGGTGGCGGTTTCCAGCCGGTAAGGCGGTGGCAGCAGGTCGGCCAAAGGGTTACTCTTGCTTGCGCTGCTCGTCCGCTTCACCCTCTTGCCGCAACCGCATGAAGTCGCTCATCAGGCCGGTGAATTCCATCGGGAAGATGAACTTGGTGGAAGGGCTGGACCCCATGCTCTTGAGGGTTTCGAAATATTGCAGCGTCATGGTCTTGGGGTCGATTTCCTGCGCCACGCTGTAGATGCGCTTCAAAGCCGCGGCAAAACCTTCCGCCCGCAACAATTGCGCCTGCTTTTCACCTTCGGCTCTGAGGATGGCCGACTGCTTCTCGCCTTCGGCCTTGAGGATGGCAGCCTGCTTTTCACCTTCTGCCACGTTGATGGCCGCTTCGCGCTTCCCTTGCGATTCGGTCACCAGGGCGCGGCGCTCCCGCTCGGCCGACATCTGGCGGTCCATCGCATCTTGAATCTTCTTGGGCGGCACGATTTCGCGGATTTCCACATTGGTGACTTTGACGCCCCAGCGCTCGGTCACTTCATCCAAGCGGGCGCGCAGCATGTTATTGATGTGCTCACGCTCGGAAAGCACATCGTCCAGCAAAATGCCGCCGATGACCGCGCGCAGCGTGGTGGTCGCCATGCCCTGGGCCGCGGCCTCGAAGTTCCCGACCTGAATCACGCTTTGCTCGGCATCCAGCACTTTGTAGTACCAGATGAAGTCCACCGCGATGGCCGCGTTGTCTTTGGTGATGCACGTTTGATGTGGGATTTCCCGCACCTGCTCGCGCAAATCGACCCATACGCCTCGGTCGATGAAGGGGATGAGCAACACCAGCCCAGGGCCTTTTGCGCCCACCACGCGCCCCAGCCGAAAGACCACCAATCGCTTGTATTCGGGCACGATTTTGATGGCGCTGGTGACCAGCCAAAGCAGGAACAGAATCACCACGCCGACGAAGCACAGCAGCGTAAAACCTACAGCCGCGCTGCCGTCGGCCATGAGGGGAAGATAAAACATGAAACACCTCCTAATTTTGCTTGGCGTGAAAAACGACGATTCGGATTTTCGCAAAAGCACCCGCGCCGTGCGTTCGGTCACGGATGCACGTTCACCTCGTCTTTGTCGCGGGCGTGCGTCTCATCCCAAGGCTCGACTTGCAAAATCAACCCATCGCGCGCCACCACCCGCACCCGCGAACCCGCCGGCAGGGGATGGCGGCTGCGCGCCGTCCACATTTCGCCATCCAGGTACACCGAGCCCTCCGGGGCAATATCGGTGCGGGCTTCCCCCACTTGGCCAATCAAGCGCTCCAGGTCATGCACCGGCGGCCGGCTTTCGGCTTCCAACACCTTGCGGGTCACCAGCCACCCCGAGCCCCCTACCAGCAGCGAAACCGTCACCGCCAGCCAAGGCGAAACCGCGCTGCCGCCATGCGGCGTGCGGAAAATAAAAACCGACCCGGCGATCATCGCGAGCAGCGCCACCACCAGCCAGGCCCACTCGCGCCGGCCGCGCCGCAGCGAAAGCCCGAAGAAAACGATACCCACAATCCATACAGCCACCGCCCAGGCATTGACCGCCAGCTGCGTGGCCGCATAGCCCGCTGCCAACAAGAGGAAGAGGGCTGCAAGCTCCAACAAGCCGGTTCCCGGCACGATAAGTGCTATCACCAACACGACCGTGCCGCTCACCAGCAACAAATAAGCCATATCAGGGGTAATCCACCCTTGAGGCATCGGACATCATCTCCTGAAAAAAGGGCCCCTTGCGCACCTCTATTATACCTGCAAATGCTGCATTCCATCTCCACGCGCAGCGCAACTTTCCCCCCTTCAAGGGGTTTTCGTTTACAGCCTTCTTGTGGAGGAACGCCTCATGCCCCGTCCTGTTGCATTGGTCACCGATAGCACCGCTTACATCCCCCAAGACCTGCTGGAACGCCACCACATCCGCGTTGCCCCCCAGATCTTGATTTGGGGCGATGAATCTTTTCGAGATGGCGTGGACATTACCCCCACCGAGTTCTACCAGCGTCTGGCGACCGCCAAGGTGCTGCCTCAAAGCACGCAGCCTGCGGTGATGTCATTCGTGCAAATCTTCAGCGAGTTGGTCGAAAGTGGCTATGATGTGCTGGCCGTCGTCATCTCATCCAAGCTTTCGGGCACCTACCAGGCAGCGATGCAAGCGCGGGAAGCCGTAGCCGCCAACGGCGAGGTAGAGGTGGTGGATTCGCACACCACGGCGATGGAACTTGGCTTTCACGTCTTGGCTGCGGCCCGCGCGGCCGAGCAAGGCGCGTCGCTGGGCGAATGCAAAGCCATCGCCGAACAGGCCCAGCAGCACACCGGCGTAGTGCTCACCGTCAACACGCTGGAATTCCTGCATCGCGGCGGGCGCATCGGGGGGGCCAGCCGCTGGTTCGGCACCGCGCTGCGCATCAAGCCGCTGCTGGAAGTGCGCGACGGGCTGGTGCAACCGCTGGAAAAAATTCGCACCCGCCGCAAAGCCCTGGCGCGTTTGGTGGAAATCACCGTAGAACGGGCGCAACAAGGCGGCCACCCCATTCGGCTGGCAGCCCTGCACGCCAACGCCGAAGACGACGCCCGCTGGCTGCTGGCACAGGCTTCCGCCCAACTGCACCCTGAGGAAGCCCTGGTCTCCGACGTCAGCCCCGTGGTCGGCACCCACGTCGGCCCGGGCACCGTTGCCCTGGCCTATATGGCCGGCATGTAACCCTTTCCCGAGGTATTCCCATGAGCAAACCCGTCGCTGTCGTGACCGACAGCACCGCCTCCCTTCCCAAAGACCTGCAAGAAAAGTACAACATCCACGTCGTGCCGCTCCAAGTCGTATGGGACGGCCAATCGTACCGCGACGGCGTCGACATCACCCCCGAAGCCTTCTACGAGCGGCTGGGCACTTCCAAAACGATGCCCACCAGCTCTCAGCCCTCGGCCAAGGATTTCGTCAACACCTTCGAGCCGCTGCTGGAAGCCGGCTACGACATCCTCACCGTGGTGATTTCTTCCAAAATGTCGGGCACGCTGGCCTCGGCAGCCCATGCCAAGGAAATGTTAGGCGCCGACAACATCGCGCTGGTCGATTCGCTTTCCACCGGCATGGAAACCGGCTTCCACGCGCTGCTGGCAGCCCGTGCCGCGGCCGACGGCGCCTCGCTGGAAGAATGCAAAGCCATCGCAGAACAAGCACGGGACCACAGCGGCTTTGTGCTGATGGTGCCCACCTTGGAATTCCTGCACCGCGGGGGGCGCATCGGGGGAGCCAGCCGCTGGTTCGGCACGGTGCTGCGCATCAAGCCCATCTTGGAAGTGCGCGGTGGGCGGGTCGAGCCGCTGGAAAAAGTGCGCACCCGCCGCAAAGTCATTCAAAGAATGGCCGACATCGTCGTGGAACGCGTGGGCGACACCCACCCCCTGCGGCTGGCAACGCTGCACACCGGCGCCGTCGAGGAAGCCCGCCAAGTGCAAGCGCAGTTGGAAGAACGCCTCTCGCCCGACGAATCGCTCTTCGGCACCGTCAGCCCAGTCATCGGCACCCACGTCGGCCCCAACGGCATCGGCGTGGTCTATGTGGCCGGCCTATGAGGCAGCATCGGGTATAATTCGGGGCGATACCCCTCCATCCATCCAAAGTTTCAGGGCCGACGAGCACTCGCCGGCCCTGAAACGCGTCCCAGGCAATGCAGCATTCCGGTCAAGCCACCACGCCGTAGAAGTGCGGCAACGGCTCCACCGGCTCAGCGCTGATGCGCACAGCCGCCGAAAGGCGCTTGCGCGCCTCAGCCAGCTTGGCTTCATCGTTGGCGTGAACGGTAAACACCGGCTCTCCGGCCGCCACTGCCTCGCCCACCTTTTTGTGCACCACAATGCCCACAGCATGGTCGATGGAGTCGCCCTTCTTCTCCCGTCCGGCCCCCAAAACCACGGCGGTCTCGCCCACCGTGCGGGCGTGAATCTCGGCGAGGTAACCGCTCTGCGGCGCCGGCACGGCTTCCTGAAGCGGGGCGGAAGGCAAGCGGCTGGGGTCGTCGATATAGGCCACATCCCCGCCTTGGGCCTGCACCAGCCTGCGGAAAGCCTCCCACGCGCTGCCATCGGACAAAGTGCGGGCGGCAATGGCTCGGCCTTCGGCCTCGTCTTTCGCCTTCCCGCCCAGCACCAGCATGTGGGCGGCGACCATGAAGCAATGCTCTCGGAAGTCCGCCGGGCCGCCATCGTGCAAGGTTTCGATGGCCTCCCGCACTTCCAGAGCATTCCCTACTGCATACCCAAGCGGCTGGTTCATATCGGAAAGCAGCGCCACCGCGCGGCGGCCCGAACGCGCGGCAATATCGACCATCAGTTCGGCCAACCGGCGGGCGTCTTCCAGCGTTTGCATGAAAGCGCCATTGCCCACTTTCACATCCAACACAATGCCCTGCGCCCCAGCCGCCAGTTTCTTGCTCATGATCGAAGAAGCAATCAGCGGAATGGAAGGCACGGTGCCGGTGACGTCGCGCAAAGCATAGAGTTTGCCATCGGCGGGTGCGAGGTCGGCCGATTGGCCGGTCAGCACAATGCCGACTTCCCGCAACTGGCGCAGGAATTCTTCGGTAGTCAGGTCGGTGCGATAGCCGGGGATGGATTCCATCTTGTCGAGGGTGCCGCCGCTGAAACCCAGGCCGCGGCCCGACATCTTCCCCACAGGAATGCCCGCAGCCACCACCATCGGCAGCACCACCAGGGTGGTCTTGTCGCCCACCCCGCCGGTGGAGTGCTTATCCAAAGCGATGGACACTACCCCCGAAAGGTCAAGCACATCGCCGGAATGCGCCATCGCAAGGGTGAGGTCGGTGGTTTCCCGCGGGGTCATGCCGTTGAGCAGCACCGCCATTGCCCACGCTGCGGCCTGATAATCGGGAATCTCGCCGCGAGTGTAACCCTGGATGAAGAACTCGATTTCCTCGGTCGTCAATTCTTGCCTGTCACGCTTTTTGATGATGATATCCACAGCACGCATGGGGAACTCCTGAAAAAAGGATCGTTTGTACACCTAACCTATTATAATACCAAGGCAAGCCTGCCCATTTGCGTGATTACCTTGCCCCGCTCCCGTGCCCACCCTGAGGAGGGAACCCCATGCTTCACCTTCCAGGCTTGATCGACCCGCACGTGCATGTACGCGAGCCCGGCGCGACCCACAAAGAAGACTGGGGCACCGCCACGGCCGCTGCGCTGGCAGGCGGCTTCACGGCCATCCTCGCCATGCCCAACACGCAACCGCCCATCACCGACGCGGCCGCCCTGGAAGCCGCCCTCGAAGCCGCTCGCGCCAAAGCCCGTTGCGATTACGCCCAATACCTCGGCGCCACAGCCCACAACGCCCCCGAAATTGCCCCCCTCGCACCCCAAGCCGCCGGGCTCAAAATGTACCTCAACCAAACCTTCGGCACCTTGCGCCTGGACGACACCGCCACGTGGCACGCCCACTTCCGCCAATGGCCGCGCCCTGCGCCCCTGGTGGTCCATGCCGAGCGCCACACCCTGGCCGCGGCGCTCTTGTTCGCCATGCTCTACGACCGACCGGTGCACATCGCCCACGTTTCCCGCCGCGAAGAAATTTTGCTCATCAAAGCCGCCAAAGCCCGCGGCCTGCCCGTCACCTGCGAGGTCACACCGCACCACCTCTTCCTCACCGCCGATGACGCCCCCCGCATCGGCCCCGGACGCAGCGAAGTGCGCCCCGTGCTGGCTTCCCCAGCCGACCAACAAGCCCTTTGGGAAAACTTGGAAGTCATCGACTGCTTCGCCACCGACCACGCTCCCCACACCCTGAGCGAAAAAGACAGCGCCACCCCGCCCCCCGGCTTCCCCGGGCTGGAAACCGCGCTGCCTCTGCTGCTTACTGCCGTGCACGAAGGCCGCCTGACGCTCGACGACGTGATCACCCGCATGCACACCAACCCGCGGCGCATCTTCGGCCTGCCCGCACAGCCGGAAACCTGGGTGGAAGTGGATGAAAACGCGGTGTGGGAAATCCCCCTGCGCGGCTGGCACACTCGCGCCGACTGGTCGCCCTTTGCCGGTATGCGCGTGCGCGGGCGCGTGCGACGGGTGGTGTTGCGCGGACAAGTCGCTTATGAAAACGGCACCGTAACGGCCAATCTCGGCCAGGGGAAGCCCTTACGCCCCTGAAGCTTCCCCCTCCTCCTTGCACTTGCGTTGCTCTTCTCGCATCTGCTCGGCAAAGGTGCGCAGGGTGTTTTGCTGCAAGCGCTTGACAAGAGTGCGCGAAAAACCCGTTTCTTGCATGAACGTGCGCATCATTACCATTTCGTAAGTAGCCACCATCACCGTAACCGTGCCGCTCAAGATGCGCGGCATGACCTGGGTGAACAGTTGCGCCTGGTCTGGGGGAAGATACCGCTGTGCTCGCTGCGCCAAGAGGTTGATCCACCGCGGCGCCAACCCCACCACCACCCCATTGGGCACGTCGTTGCGCACATGCTCGACGGCCAAGTTCATCTGCTGGAACCAGAAAGTCTGCAAATCGGGCGCATGAAACAAATCCCGATACCAGCCGGCAGGATCGCCGTCGAGATACGTCGGGATATAAATTCGGGTGGCTTCGTTGGCTTCCAAAATGGCGCGAATTTCAGCCGCGACCTCCTCCGCCCACGGAACACACACATCGGCCATCTTCCGCAGCACTGTGAAATCTCGGTCTGTCAAATTTGCCAGCGAAACCGCAATTGCCAGAATGCGGCGCATCTCATCTCGCAAAGAGCTTGGTTCGTTGGTAGCCATAAGACGCTCTCTTTTCTTTGTGCTGCAAAAATTATCGCGGGCAAACACCCCTCTGCCCTGCCATTTGGCATGGCTTCACTTTCGTTATCATTATACCGCGGCTTTCAAGCCCAAAATTTATCAAAACCGCAAAAAGTGCAAAAAATTTCCCCAAACCACTTTTGGCTGCCCGCCGCTCAAGACAACCGCGCCTTCAGCGGCGCAAACAACCGGCGGTATTGGTCGGTTTGCAGCACTTCCCCGGGGTCCAGTTGTGCTTTGAGGGCAAAATAGCGCCGCATGGTCTCCTCGCCCAGGGAAGCCAGCCAAACCTCGGGCGTGAGGGTGGCATCTTTGGCCAGGTAAAAACGCCCCCCCGCCTGCAACACGATGCGGTTGAGCACATCGGCCATGTCTTGCAGTCGCCGACGGTTGCCCGCCGTCACCCGAAAGTCCATCGCCAGCGAGAAACCATCCACCGCATGGGAAAGCAGGAAACGGTCAGGTCGGTGTCGCTTGACCACGCCCAAATAGGTTGGCAGACCGTGGCGGTGGGTGGTTTCCAAAATCTCACGAAACGCATCTTGGGCGTTTTCCTTGGGCACAAAGCATTGATATTGTATCAACCCACCCCGACCGTAGGCCCGCTCCCAATGGGGCACATAATCCAGCAAAAAGTTGAACGCCGCATGAGATTGGCGGAAGGTCTTATGGTTGCCCAAGGTCCGGGCGCTGAGATATTTGGCCGTGTTGGTGCCCCACAACCCCACGCGGTTCATGAACGGCCGCATGAACATCCACAGCACGCTCTTCGGCACAAACAGAATGTTTTCGGGCAACGTCTGGTAATCCAGGTCAAGGGTGCGGCCGGGATGCGGGTCTTCGCCGGGCTCCAAATAGCGGGCAACATGAATTTGCCCCCGCCCCAACGCCTTGCCCCGGGCAGTGCCGTCGAGCCATGCGACCACATATTCGTGGCTTTCCTTGAAAGCATCCAAATCTGCGAGCATTTGGCGCAAGTGGGGCACCGCCCACGCGCCCACCTCGACCTCGCCAGAATACACCTTGTGCAGCCGCAGGGTGATGCTGGTAAACACGCCCAAAGTGCCCATGCTGCTCACCAGCGCGGGGAAGAGGTCATCCGCGGGGGTGAGGGTGATTTCCTCGCCCGTGGGCAACAGCGCGGTCAGGCGGGTGACGTGCTCGCCTATGGTGCCGGCCAGCCAGTTGTTCTTGCCGTGCACGTTGGCCGCCAAACAGCCGCCAACGGTTGGGCGCATGGTGCCGGGCACCACGGCCGGCCACCAGCCATCTTCCAGGGTGTATTGCCACAGCCGCTCGATGGTCACCCCCGGCTCGACGGTAATCTCGCCGGTGTCGGGGTGCCATGCCAACACGCGGTTCATGCGCTGCAAATCGAGCACCAGGCCGCCAGAGGCCAGGTGCGCGTCGCCATAACTGCGGCCAGCCCCACGCAGGGCCACCCGCAAGCCACGCGCTTGGGCTTTTTGCAGCAGCTCGGCGATTTGCTCGGCGTGGGTGGGGCGAAAACGGTAACCCGGCGCGGCAATGCTGTGGCCGAAGTTTTCCAAACGGCGTAGGCGGTCAAGGGGAGGAAAGGGGGTAGAGGACATGGGTAGAAGGGGTTAGGGAGGGTAGGAAGTGGGGGTTAGGAGGTTAGGATGTTAGGAGGTTAGGGGGTTAGGGGGTTAGGGAGTGGGCAGGTAGGGCATGGCAGGGCCTGGGAGGCCGAGGCGTTCGGCCAAGGCGGCGCGCAGGGCGATGCGGTCATCCCAGGGGTATTCGGTTTCGCCAAAGCACATGGATTGCTCATGGCCCTTGCCGCACACGATGACCACGTCGCCGGGCTGCGCCAATGCCACCGCGCGGCGGATGGCTTCCCGCCGGTCGGGCACCCGCAAGAAGGTTTCACCCTCGATGCCGCCTTGGGCCTCTGCGCCGGCGGCCATTTCGGCCAAAATGGCCTCCAGCGATTCGGTGCGGGGGTCTTCGGCGGTGAAGATGCTCAAATCGGCCAATTGCGCCGCGGCCTCGGCCATCAGGCGGCGTTTTGCGCGGTCGCGCAGGCCCGCGGAGCCAAACACGGCAATCACCCGGCCGGAAGTCATGCTGCGGGCGGTTTCCAGCGCGCGGCGTAGGGCGTTGGGAGTGTGGGCAAAATCCACCACTGCGAGGAAATCTTGCCCCAGGTCAATGCGCTCCATCCGGCCGGGGATGCCTTCCAGCGCGGCCACACCGGCCTGGGCGGCCTCGGGGGCGATGCCCAACCCTATCACGGTGGCTGCAATGGCCGCCAGAATGTTGCTGACGTTGTACGCGCCCACCAGCCGCGAAGCGACCGGCAGGCGGAAGCCCGGCCCCACGGCCACAAACCGCAGCCCCGCAGGGGTGTGCTCCACGGCTTCGGCGCGCACTTGGGCTTCGGGGTGCTGGCCATAGGTCACCGCACGCACGCGCAGGCGAGGCGCGAGGAAGGCGTAAGAGCCTTCGTCGTCACGGTTGAGCACGGCCAGCCGCGGGTTGCCATGAGGCTTGGGCGGGGTCTCGGCCAACATGTCGAAGAGGCGGGCTTTGGCCTCGAAATAGGCCTCGCGAGAGCCGTGGTAGTCGAGATGTTCGTGGGTGATGTTGGTCACCACGCCGATGTCAAACTCGCAGGCCGTCACCCGATGCTGCGCCAAGCCGTGGGAAGTGGCTTCCAGCACGGCATGGGTCAGGCCGGCAGCCACCATTTCGGCCAGGTAGGCTTGCGTTTCGGGCGCGGGCGGGGTGGTGGTGTGGAAGCCGGTATCCAGCACCCGCTCGCCCACCACCGCGTGGACGGTGGAAATCATCCCCGCGGGGATGCCCGCGGCCTGAAGGATGTGGAAGATGAAGTTGGATGTGGTGGTCTTGCCATCGGTGCCGGTGACGCCAATCACGGTGAGGTGGTGGGCGGGGTGGCCATAATAAGCCGCCACAAGGTAGGCCAGGGCTTCTCGGGCGTCGCGCACCCGCACGTAGGGCACGCTCAGGGCGGGGAAGTCGGCTTCGGGGCGGGTGCCCACCACCGCGGCCGCGCCGCGCGCCACGGCCGCGGGGATGAACCGATGGCCATCCACCGCGACGCCCGGGATGGCCACGAAGAGGTCCCCGCGGCGCACTTTGCGGGAATCCGACGCGATGCCGGCAATCCAGACGTCTTCCGGAGGCCGAGGCACTGCGTAGGGCAGCGCGGCCAACAAGTCGGTGAGGAACACGGGGCGGGGAGCAACCGTCACTTGTGAGGGCACGCGGGCCTCCCTATACCTGAAATTGGCCGTCTTTGTAAAACAGTTCGCCATCCACCCAAATGGCGCTGTCGGTGCGCATGTCGCAGATGAAATCCCAATGGATGCCGGATTGATTTTTGCTGCCGGTTTCGGGGTAACCTGCGCCCACGGCCATGTGGATGGTGCCGCCGATTTTTTCGTCGAAGAGGATGTTTTTGGTGAAGCGGTCAATGCCGTCGTTGGTGCCCACGGCGAATTCGCCCAAATAGCGGGCGCCCGGGTCGGTGTTTAGCATTTCCAGCAAAAAGGCTTCGTTCTTTTCGGCGTGGGCTTCCACGATTTTGCCCTGTTCGAAGCGGAAGGTGACGCCCTCGACTTCGCGGCCGGCGTAGAGGGCTGGATAGGTGAACTGCACCCAGCCGTTGACGGAGTCTTCCACCGGGCCGGTGAAGATTTCGCCGCTGGGCATGTTGTGGTGGCCGTCGGAGTTGATGAACGTGCGGCCTTCGATGGAAAGGGTGAGGTCAACGTGGGGGCCTTTTACCACCACTTCGCGCTTGCCTCGCAGCCATTCGACCATGCGCTGCTGCATGGCGTGGATTGCTTGCCATTGGGCGATGGGGTCGGGCTGGTCGGCAAAGGTGGCGTGATAGACGAAGTCTTCGTATTCGGCCAGGCTCATGTCGGCTTCCTGGGCGTAGGCCGCGGTGGGGAAAAGGGTGCTCACCCAGCGCAGGCTGCCTTCGGCCGAGCGGCGCATGAAGGTGGCCATCAACGCGGTGCGGGCCTTTTGCGCCGCGCGCTGCTTGGCCGGCGGGATTTGCGTCATGGCGCGGGTGTTGCTCGCGCCCCGAATGAAAATCAACACGTCGGCTTGTTCGTAAATCAAAGGCTCTACCGGTGCGATCCACGCCAATTGTTCGGCGGTGGCCACGCGAGCCATGGCGGCTTGGGTTTCGTCGTCGTCGAGCACCAGGGTTGGGTGGCCGCCGGCCTGC
The DNA here is from genome assembly GCA_964386185.1 of uncultured Anaerolineaceae bacterium. Lineage (GTDB taxonomy): Bacteria > Chloroflexota > Anaerolineae > Anaerolineales > DRMV01 > DRMV01. The sequence goes on along the minus strand of CAYLRJ010000110.1, from coordinate 30,497 downwards.
AGCACCTCGACTGCGGTCGCCCGAATGAGGGGAAGGGCTTCGACACCGCCGTGCAGCACGACCCAATCTTTGGGCTGCACTTCGGCCGAGTAGGTTACCAAGAGGTGCGCCAGGTTGAGCATGCGAGGGTCTGACATGGGGGCTCCTTTCACTTCGCAGGGGTGCGAGGCCCGCCGCGAATGTGAGAAAATTCACATTGATTATATCACCATCCCCGCGGCAAGGCGCCGTGCCGCCACGCGCCACGGGGAGACGAAAAGCGCCCACGGCTACTTGCCGCGGGCGCGGTTATCCTACCGCACAGAACGACGCCGGGCCGTTCTGAACCGGTCCGGTTCACTCAGAGAAATTACACCAGACTTTCGCGAAGTTCTTGCAATTGGCCGCTGACCGAGCCATCCAGCACTTTGTCGCCAATGCGGATGATCAGGCCGCCCATGATGGACGGGTCCACCTTGAAGGTGACGTGGATTTCTTTCCCGACTTTGGCCAAGAGGTCTTTGATAATGGCCTCTTTTTCCTCGTCGGTCAACGGCAAGGCACTGATAACCTCAGCCTCGGCTGCGGGCAAGTCTTCGGCTTCGTCTAAAATTGTGACTTTGCCATCTTTGACGCCAGAGAAGAATTCGTTGAGCAGTTGGTGTTGTCGTTTCTCGTCCAGCGCCTCGCCAATCAGTTTTTGCGCCGCGGCAATGGCTAACATCGCCACCTGGCTACGGAGTTCGCGCAGGATGCGCTCGCGCTCGGCTTTGGCCGCTTCCACGCCTTCTTCGCGAATCTTTGCGGCTTCGGCTTCGGCTTCGGCTTTGATTTCGCGAGCCACGGCTTCGGCCCGTTCGCTGGCTTCCCGCACAATTTGGCTGGCCTTGGCGCGCGCTTCGGCCAAGATTTTCTCAGCCTCTTTCTCCGCGTTGGCCCGGGCTTCGGCCGCGATCCGAGCGTCTTCCAACCCCTTGGCGATGATCTGGCGGCGCTTCTCCAACATGTCCATAATGGGCGGGTAGGCCCATTTCTTGAGCACCCAGAACATCACCGCGAAGTTGATGATCTGGACGATCAAATAGCCTAATGATATGCCCAAGTTCTGTAAGGCTTCCAACGCAGACCTCCTTTAGGCCAAGGGAGTTGGTTTATTTCACCACAAAGAGGATCAACAGTGCCACCACCAAGCAGTAAATAGCCACCGCTTCGGCAAAGGCGATACCGAGAATCATGTTGGTCTGAATGGGGCCTGCCACATCAGGGTTGCGGGCAATCCCTTGCACCGCGCCGTTGGCCGAAAGGCCGATCCCGATGCCGCCGCCCAGGGCGCCAATCATCGCCAAGCCAGCGCCAATCAACTTCGCAGCAGTGATAATGCTCTGAGCATCCATCGTTATCCTCAACCTCCATTTCAAAGATTTTTGTGAGAATGATTTTCAAACAATGGCTCGCAAAGGCCATCGTTTTACGCACAAACTAAGCGTGGGCTTCTTCGTGTTCGCCGCCGTGGGGGTGGGTCGCCAAAGCCATGAACATCAAGGTCAGCATACCAAACACCAGGGCCTGCACGATGCCCACGAAGGCCTCCAGCAATAAGACCGCGGATTGCAACAAGACCGGCACCAGGTAGCCAATTACGAAGAGCATCACCGAGCCGGCAAAGAGGTTCCCAAACAACCGGAAGGAGAACGAGATGATTTTGGCTGTTTCGGAGATGATTTCCAGAATGCTGACAAAGAAATCAATCAGCCCCATCCACCAAGGTTTGACGGTAAAGATGGCTTTGATGTTGAAAAACTTGGTGAAGTAGGGCAGCCCTAAAGCCCGCACCCCAATGACCTGGGTCATAAACACCGAGACCAGGGCCAAGGCGATGGTGAAGTTCAGGTCGGTGGAGGCCACCCGCACCCAGGGGGTGACATGATAGGGGCCCGGTTGTTTGATGAGGAAGGGCCCCTGTGCGGCGTAGCCGTGCATGCCCTCTTCGACTTTGTGGAGGAAGCCGATGCTATCCACGCCGGGCAGCAATTCGGTCCAGTTGGCAATCAGCACCACAAAGAAAAAGGTTGCGAAATAGGGGAAGATGACCTTGGTCCATTTCCCTGCGGTGGTTTCCGTGAGGTTGTAGATGGCTTCCAAGGTGGCTTCAAACACGCCGGTAATGCCGCGCGGGATCAAATCGCCGCTCTTGGCCGCCTTTTGCACGGCAAACACCAGCGCGAGGAGGACAATATCAATCAGGAAAGTCGCCACCAGGGTGTTGGTCAGGTAAATATCCCCAATGGGCATGGGCAGGGAGATCAGCGGATGATGGGTGAGGTTTTCGGCCGGGAGTTGCACATGGGGCATGATGGGCGGGAAGAAATACCACCCGATGCCCCCCAACACCGCGGCAATCAGCAAAGGCAACCCGATTTCTTTGAATTTGCTCTTTTTCCCAGCGTCCTGTTTGGGGTCAGCCATAGATGTCCTTCCTCCAAATTGACTTATGCCACCCGCGAGCGGGCGCGTATTACCCTTGGGGAGAATGGTCTTCGGTCGGCGGTTCCAGTTTTTTCGCCGCCCGCCGCACAACGAGATACATCATCACCGCTGTAAACGGAATACTGGCCACAAGCAAGAAAATCGTCAACAAAGGCTTGGTGCCGAAGTGGGAATCTAACCACATTCCCCCGACCAAAGTCAACACCACGATGGCCAGGGTCAAGAAGCCCACCTGGGCGATGACGGAGGCCAAAACTCGGCTAAACGCCTGTTGGCGAGATGGGGCCGTCTGCTGCTCCTGCATAGCGGCTGCATTGTATCATAGGGCTAAAGAAACCGTCAACCCAAAGGCAGCCTAACTGGAAAGATTGCAAAAACAGCCAGCGGTGTTTACCCGCTGGCTGTTTGCAAAATCGGGGCTAAAACAGCGCGGCCGCGGCTTGCTGAGCCCAGCCATACCAGGGGGCGAAAGCCACCCCCACCAGCAAGACAGCCAAGGCCAGCACCACCAGGCCCACGGTATAAGAGGTGCTCACGGCGATCTTGCCTTCTCGTTGAGGCGGGTCAAAGTATGCCACTTTGAGCACGACGATGTAGTAGTACATCGCGATGACCGAGTTGAGCACGCCCACGATGGCCAGCCAAACCAGGTCGGCCTTGACGGCCGCGCCAAAGAGCCACGCCTTGCCCACGAAGCCACCAAAAGGCGGGGTTCCCGAGAGGGAAAGCAAAGCCACCATCAGCGCCAACGCCAACCACGGGGCGCGCTTTCCCAAACCGGCATAGTCGCTCAGTGCGGTTGAGCCGTCGGCCTTTTCGACCATCGCGACCACGGCAAAGGCCGTCAGGTTGCTGAGCAGATAGACGCCCAAATAAAACACCACGCCGGTGATGCCAAATTGGGTCAGGGTCACCACACCGATGAGGATGTAGCCCGCGTGGGCAATGGAAGAGTAGGCCAACATGCGCTTGATGTCTTTTTGGGCAATGGCGAGGGTGTTCCCCAGCACCATCGTGGCCACCGAGATGGCCGCCAGCATAGCGCCCCAATAGGGCATGGCGCTGCTGGGGAAAGCGCCCATAAACACCCGCACCAACACCGCAAAACCTGCAGCCTTAGAAGCCGTCGAGAGGAAGCCCGTCACCGGTGTGGGTGCGCCTTGGTAGACATCCGGCGCCCAGAAATGGAACGGCACGATAGAGGTTTTGAAAGCAAAGCCGGCCAAAATCAGCACCACGATGCCCATCAGCACGCCCAGGCTCATCCCGCTTTGTTGAATCGCCGCGGGGAGGGCGGCCAACTGGGTTTCGTTGGTAAAGCCATAGAGCAGGCTAAAGCCATAGAGCATGATGGCCGAGGCCATCGCGCCGAAGAGCAAATATTTGAAGCCGGCCTCGTTGGACTTGCGGTCGGCATGCAAGAAGCCAGCGAGGATATACATGGGGATGGAAGTGGTCTCAATGGCCAAATAGAGCATCACCAAATCGGCGGCTGCGGCCATGAGGCTCATCCCCAAGGTGGAGGCCAGCAAAAGGATGTAGAACTCGCCGCGTGCGCCCAAGGCTTCTACATCCATGGCAAACAAAGCCGTGGCCGCCGCGCCCACGATGAACATCATTTGAAACACGAAGGCCAGCCAGTCATGGCGCAGCATGCCTCCCCACACCAACACGCCTTCTTCCGGCGGGCGGGCATAGAGCAGGCTGGCCACCAACGTGACCGCCAACCCACCAACCGTGATCCAACCCAGCAGGCGGGGGTGCTTGCCGCGCTCCATCAAATCCACAAACAGCACCGCGCCGGCCACGAGCAGAAGCAGCAACTCCGGCAAAATCGCCAACATCATTGCAGAGTCAATGCCAGTCACTTAGGCACCTCCAAGACACAAGTTCGGCTTGCGCCACGGCATCAGAGCAAGGCCAGCAAATGCGCCGCCGCCTTGTTGATTACATCCAAAATCCACATCGGCCAGACGCCGATCCACAACATCAACACCATCAAAGGCGCAATCACCGCAATCTCTCGCACCGAGATGTCGGTCAAGTGCCCTTCCCATTTTTCGTTCAACGGGCCTTGAAGCACATAGCGGATGCCTTTGAGGATGTACGCGCCGGTGAAGAGCAAGCCCAACATGCTCAACGCCGTCAACAGGGTAAACACCGGCCACGCACCTCGCACTACCAGGAATTCCGACACAAAGCCGTTCAAGCCCGGCAAGCCCAGGGACGCCATCGAAGTGAAGATCAAAATACCGCCGTAGATGGGCATCAGCGGCCACAGCCCGCCAAAGGCTTCCAGGTCGCGGGTGTGCGCACGCTCGTAGATGACGCCCACCAGGAAGAACATCCCGGCTGCCGACAGGCCGTGGTTGAACATCTGAAGCACCGCCCCGTTGAGGGCAATGTTGGCGCTCTCGGGGTCCATGCCTGCAGCGTAGGCCGCGGCGGCAATGCCCAACACCACGAAACCCATGTGGTTGACCGAGGAATATGCCACCAGGCGCTTGAAGTCGGTCTGCCCATACGAGGCAAATGCGCCCAACACAATCGAAACCATCGCCAAGAATGCCAAAGCGCCGGCAAACATCTTAGACTGTTCTGGATACAACGGCAGCACAAAGCGCAAGAAACCATACGCGCCCAACTTCAGCATCACGCCGGCCAGGATCATGGAACCTGCCGTGGGGGCTGCGGTGTGGGCGTCGGGCAACCAGGTATGAAACGGCCAAACCGGCACCTTGACGGCAAAGGCAATCACAAACGCCCAAAAGGCGATGATTTTGATGGTGCTCACCGGAATGCCCCACAGCGTCCCGCTGTTGAGGGCGTTCCACTTCTCGTAGATGGTGACCAAGTCAAAGGACCCCGCCAACATCCCCAACAGCATGATGGCGGCCAACAGACCAAAGGACCCCGCCATGGTGTAGAGCAAAAACTTGAACGCCGCGTAAGTCCGCTCTTTGACTTCGCGCCCTTTGCCCCAAATGCGGGTTCCCTTTTCGCTGCCCCACTGGATGATGAGCAAAAACATCGGGATCAGGCTCACTTCCCAGAACACATAGAAGAACACCAAATCCAGCGCCATAAACACGCCCAACATCCCGGTTTCCATCAGCAAGAAGAGGATCATATAGGTTTTCACCCGATCCTTGACGCTAAAGGAAGCCAGCAGGGCTGCGGTGGTCAGCAGCGTGGTCAGCAGCACCATTGTCAACGAAATACCGTCCACGCCAAGGTGATAGGACGAATTCACTCCCGTAAACCAAGCCGCCTGCTCTTCAAACTGAAACCCTTGGCCGTTGGCATCAAACAGCACCCACAGCCAAATCGAAAGCGCCAACGGCACCAGACTGGCGAGGAACGCAAACCAGCGGTGGAAGTTGACTTTCTCTTTGGGGAAGAAAAGCATCACTACTGCGGCCAGCGCAGGCGTGAACAAAATCCACGAGAGCAAATGATTCTGAAGAAACGCCATAGTTCGCTCCTTATCCGCTGAGCCTTAGTGCGCAAAGACCAGCAGGTAATACACCAACGCGCCGAACGCTACCACCGAAGTCATGGCAGCGACCATATAATCCTGCACTCGCCCGGTTTGCACCACCCGGAACGCGCGGCCAAAAGAGCGCACGGTATTGCCGATGAGGTCACCTGCGCCACTGATTACGGGCAGGTCGAAGCCATAGGCCAGCGCCTTGCCGGCATCGAACACTGCACGGGCAATGGCGTGAATCGTCCCGTCAATGGCTCCTCGGTCCACCCAGCGGAAGGTGAAGACCTCAGCAAACCACGCCGCCGGGCGGATGAAGATGACCTGATAGAGCTCGTCGAAGTAGTATTTGTTTTGCAACACCGTATGCACAGGCCCCAACCACCGCTTCAAGGGGTCTGTGGCCGGGTCGGGCGATTTCACGTCTTTGTATGTCAGCCAACCGAGGAACAGCCCGCCCAACGACACCGTGAGCGAGGTCATCAGCGGCACCAGGCTATGGCCTTCGGCCATTTCGCCCACCAGGTGGGCTTCTTCCAACAGCGTCTCATAGGTTGCACCCACCCAGTGGTGGAACCAGTTGGGCAACAAACCACCCAAGCCGGGGAAGGTCTCCGGGATCCCAACCCAGCCGGCGGTTACCGCGAAGAAGGCCAACACCATCAAAGGCACTGTCATGGTCCACGGCGTTTCCTGGGCGTGTTCAGCCTCTTTGGTGCGCGGCTCGCCCAAGAAGGTCAAAGTAATCTGCCGCATGGTGTAGAAAGCGGTCAGGAAGGCAGCCACGGCCAACGTCCAGAAGACGACCGGATGCCCACCCAAGAACGCGCTGCTCAGAATCTCATCTTTCGACCAAAAGCCTGCGGTCAACACCGGGAAACCAGAGAGGGCAAAGCCGCCAATCAAGAAAGTCCAGAAAGTGATGGGCATCTTCTTGGCCAAACCGCCCATGTTGAACATATCTTGCGGGTCCACGTCGTGGTTGCCGGTGTGCAACACGCCGTGTTCCATGCCGTGGATCACCGAACCCGAACCGAGGAAGAGCAACGCCTTGAAAAAAGCGTGGGTAATGAGGTGGAAGGTGGCCGCCACGTACGACCCTGCGCCCAGGGCTGCAATCATGTAGCCCAGCTGGGAAATGGTCGAATAAGCGAGGACGCGCTTGATGTCGTTTTGAGCCACCGCGATGGTCGCGGCAAACAGGGCCGTAAACGCGCCGATGAAGGCCATCACCACCAGCGGCGAGAGAAACGCCTCGTTGGCAGAGCCGGCCTTGAGCAGCGGGAACATGCGGATGACCATGTACACACCCGCCGAGACCATGGTCGCGGCGTGGATCATGGCCGAAACTGGCGTGGGGCCTTCCATCGCGTCGGGCAACCACACATGCAGCGGCCACTGGGCCGATTTACCCACCGTACCGATGAAGAGCAAAAGGCCAATCAAACCCGCGGCCGAAAGCCCCAACACGCCGCTATCCACATTGGCCAGGGCGTGGAGCATTTCGGGCTTGAAAATATCCTGGAAAGAGAGGGTGCCCGTGGCCTTGTAGAGATAGGCAATGCCCAACAGCATGAACACATCGCCCACGCGGGTGGTCATGAAGGCCTTGATGCCCGCGGCTCGGGCCGACGGTTTGGCAAACCAAAAGCCAATCAACAGATACGAGCACAGGCCCATAATCTCCCAGCCCACGAACAACGTCAGCAGGTTGTCCGAAACCGCCAGGAGATACATCCCAAAGGCAAACAAGCCGATATAAGCAAAGAAGCGGGAATACATCGGCTCGACCGAGGGCACGACGTGCTTATGGCCGTGCTCGTCCACAATGGTGGCGCCGTGCGGGGGCAGGCCCTTCTTGTCGTGGTCGCCTTCCGGCTGCCCAAAGTTATGGTAGCCAATGCTATAGACGAAGATCATCAAAATCGTCCACGCCACGAAGAAGAGCACCGCAGCGGTCAGCGGGTCGAGCATCACCCCAATCTTCAAAAAGCCATCACCCGTGGGCAACCAATTGACCCACGAATCAATGGGGTGCTCGGCCAACGCCTCAGGGCCAATCTGCAAAGCCCGCACGAAAATCACCATTGCCCCCAGCCAAGAGAGGAAAGCCGCTCCCACGGCCAGGGTATGGCTCAGGGCCTTGTTGCGATTGGTAAACAACACAATCAGCGCGAAGGCCACCAGAGGGAAAACGGGAAGTAACCAGAGCAAAGTCGTCGTCGGCATGGCGTCCTCACATCATCTCGGGGATACGCCCTGCCGCCGGGCACACAGCCCGACGTCAGGCCTTACCACTTCATCAAATTGATATCGTCAGCAACCACCGAGTTGAAGCGGCGGTACACGGCAATAAACAGCGCCAGGCCCACGGCTACCTCCGCCGCTGCCACGGCAAACACGATGATGGCAAAAGCCATCCCTACCGGCTCGGTCGGCGCCCGATAGCGCCAAAAGGCCAGCAGGTTGATGTTGACGGCATTGAGCATCAGCTCCACGCCCATCAAAATCGCCACGGCGTTCTTGCGCGAAAGCACGCCAAACAGCCCAATGACAAACAGCGCCGCGGCCACAATCAAATACCAATCAAGGGAAATCATGGCTCAACCTCCTACGAATTGCGGCGCGTCCAGGCCACATACACCGCGCCAATCAACGCCGCGAGCAGCAACACCGAAGCCACCTCAAAGGGAATCACAAACCCATTGGGCGAGACCAACGCTTTGCCCAAATCGGCAATGCTGCTCTCGGGCACGTCGCCTACCGGCGCCGCGGGCAACGCCATGCTCTCGACCATCCACACCAGCCCCCCAAACAGCAGCGCCGAGAGAATGGCCGCCCACTTCCACTGCGGGCCGGTCTGCGGCCCACGATCTCGCATCTCGCGGCGGGTCAACATGATGACAAACATCATCAGGATGGCAATCGCACCAATATACACGATCACCTGCGCCACCGCCAAAAACGAGGCGCTCAGCAAAATGTAGAACACCGCGACACCAAACAGCGCCACAATCAACCACAGCGCCGCGTGAATCATATTGGGCGTAGTCACCACACGAAACGCCGCAAACAGGGTGACCACCGCCGTCAGGATGAAGACAATCTGCATCGCCGTCATGCTTCTGCTCCTCTTACGAAGCCGCTTCGGTTGAGGTTTCCACAGGTACAGGCGGCCGCGCCACCGGATATTGCCCCGGCTGCGCCACCATCTTGCGCTTGCTCTCCCGTACCTTGTCTTGATGATCCAGATACCGCAGGGTCAACACCGCAATCACCACATTGGCGGCAAAATGGCTCAAGGCCCGCCCCCATACACCGAAGCCCATCACAAAATGGTCCAGCACCGCGGCCACCACCAGCAAAATCAGCGCCAAAGGCGTGAGGAATTTCCAACTGAAATCCATCATCTGGTCAATGCGCACGCGGGGGAGGGTGCCACGGGCCCAAACCACCAGGAAGTACACCAAAAAGGCCTTAATCCACAGATAGAGCAGCCCCAACAGCGGGTAAGTCTCTGCCCCGGGGCCACGCCAGCCGCCCAAAAACAGCACCGCACCCAAAGCGCCAATGGTGAAGGCGTGGAGGAAGTCGCCCACATAGAAAATCGCAAAGACCATACCCGAATATTCAATGTGGAACCCGGCAACAATCTCCGACTCGGCTTCCAGCAAGTCAAAGGGCGTACGCCCTACCTCGGCCACCGAGGCAATGAAGTAAATCAGAAAGGCCAAAGGCGCAAAAACGATGTACCACACATGTTGGGCCTCGACGATGCCCTGGAGGCTCATGGTGCCCGCCAGCAACACCGGAATGAGCAGCGCCAACACCGTCGGCACTTCGTAAGACACCATCTGCGCCACCGTGCGGAAGGCGCTCAACAGGGCAAACTTGTTGTTGGAAGCCCACCCCGACATCAAGATCCCCAAAGTGGCAAAAGCGCCCACCGCAATGGTGTAAAGCGCCGCGACGTTGAGGTCCATCCCTACCATCGGCATCAGCGGAATGACCGCCCAAATGGCCAGCACGCCCGCATCCATGATGATGGGGCCCAGCAAATACACGGCCTTGTCGGCTTCCCGCGGGATGATCACCTCTTTGGTGATGATCTTAATCAGGTCGGCAAAAGGCTGCAACAAGCCATAAGGCCCCACTCGGTTCGGCCCTAAACGATCCTGAAAACGACCGATGATTTTACGCTCAAACCAAATCAGGAAAATCACCCAAACCTGGACCAGCGTAGCCAGCACACCGGCCCCAATCAGATACAACAAAACGGTGGTCAACCCCTCAGAGAGGCCCCACCCGAGGAAAAGATTGCGCAACCATTCCGCAATCACCCCAATGGGTTGGCTCAAAATTCCCATAGGACTCGCTCCTCCAAATCAACGAGGTTCACGACGCGCCAAAAAGAAAGGCCGACAGACCTCTGTCCATCAGCCGATTACGACCACGTCAACGCGCCCTTGCGCCAAGCGTACACCAGGGCTGCCGCCAGCAAAACAATGAAGATGACGCCTTCCGCCACAGCATAAAGCGGCAGGCTGTGGTAGGCCACCGCCCACGGATACAAGAACACCAATTCCACGTCAAAAATCAGAAAGACCAACGCAAACAGATAATACTGGATTTTGAATTGCACCCATGTTTCCCCCACGGTTTCCAAACCGCACTCGTAAGTATCCGTCTTGACGGGGTTTGGCCGCCGCGGGCCTAAGAACCACCCCAGCACCGCCAGCAAGGCCGGGAAGAACAGCGACAAAGCGACAAAGATTCCAATATACAGCCAACTGTTCATGAGCACTCCTCGGTGACTTCCCCCGCGCGCCAGGGGAAGGGATGTACCGCCAACTCTGTTGCATCTTTCACAAAGGGTAGCGTTGGCATTTTACCACAAAAACACCCGCGCGCTCATCAGGTTTTCATGATCACGCCCAAGACCTGACAAACGACACCCCGCGCGAGATGGCATTCGTGAGGGAAAACAGCCGCGCGTCACACTGCCCGCACGGCATTGAGAAAATCGGCCAACAGGCCATAGGCGGTAGTGTGGGGGCCAGGGTTATCTTCGCGCACCGAGAGCGCGCCCAAAACATCGGTTTCAAAGGTCACGATGGATGAGGTGCCCAAAACGCCATACAAGGGCGACTCAGGCCCCACCTGTTGCGGCGCCACTTCGGCGACCACGCCCTCCGCGGTGCGCTCTGCCCGACACACCAGTTTCCAGCGTTTGCCTTGGGCTGCAGCCTCTGCAACCTGGGCTTGGGTGATGCCTCGGATGCCTTGACGGGCTACTTCTTGCGGTTTGTAGGGCACGCCCATGAGCACGGTGACCAACGCCGCCACTTTGATGGCCGCATCCCAGCCGTCCACGTCGCCGCTGGGGTCGGTTTCGGCAATGCCAATTTGCTGGGCGTAGGCCACGGCTTGCTCGAATGTTTCCCCTTCGGTTTCCATACGGGTCAAAATCAAGTTGGTGGTGGAATTCAAAATGCCCGAAAAGGCCTGCAAGCGAGCGGCGGGCAAGGTTTCCCGAAATAGGGAGAAAATGGGTGCGCCATCCATCACGGCCGATTCGAAGAAGAAGCGCCGCTTCTGACGGGCGGCTAAGGTCGTCAGATCTTGATAAGCATGGACCACAGGGCCCTTATTGGCCGTCGCGACGTGCATCCCACGCGCCAACGCGGTGCGAATATGGCTCACCGCGGGCTCACCGGTTTCGTAATTGACGGGCGTGTTTTCAAAAAGCACGTCGGCGGGCACGCGCTGCACAAAATCCAACCCATCGCGAGCCGGGGGTTCGGTGCTTAGCCCTTCCAGCGCTTGCCCCTGCGCGGCCAAGGCCAGCGCGGTTTCCAGGTCGATCCCGTCGGGGGCGATGGCGCTGCCATGCCGTCCTGTAGCGATGCCGGTCACCACAAAGTTGATTCCGTAGCGGGCGCACAACTCAGCCCGTTTGGCCAGCAACAGGCGCGCCAGGGCTTGCCCCACGTTGCCAAACCCTAAAAAAGCAAGACGATACGTGGCCATGCGCAACTCCTGAAAGCAAAACTTGACGAACGCATCCCGAGCCGAGGCCGCGTTCTGACTCCATTATAACTTACCCAGCGCGCAATGGCTGCAATCTTTCCCATCGGATGGCATAGCCAGGGCCTGCGCGTCCGCCGTGGGGGAAAACCACCTGCCCGCGGCGCACATAGCGCGCCGCGCGCCAAAACGCTCGCCAGGAGATTTCCCCGAGCAACCACACTTCTCGGCCATAGAGCCAGATATTGGCCCACTGCCGCGGCAACACCACAAGCGGGGGCTGCGCCTCGCGCTTGAGCGCCAACCGGCCTTCGGGCCACGCGAAGGTTTCCAGCGCGTGGAGGGCCTTCCACAAGCCCTGCAGAGACACCTGCCGCCCCGGGGCCAACGCCACGGTGCGCCGTGCAAGGCGCCCGCTTTCGGCCTCTACGCCATACATCTGAAGGCTCAACGCGCGTTCGGATTTCACCACCAGCCTTTGGAGCCCGCCCTGCGGGGGATGCTGCCACCGCCTCGGCATCCAAAACACCGGCCGCACGGGGTGCAAAGCAGCAGCCATGTGACGCCGCGGCGCGGCTTCGGCCAGCACCATCACAAACAACAAACGGTCCTCACCCCGCGCCCGCAGCATCTCTCGCGCCTGCCAAGGTAAGATTGCCCAAGGCGGCGTCGGCCAAGGATGGCGCTGCAACGCTTGCCACGCCTCAGGGTCATCCACCCATTGCGTTACCAGCCAGCCAATGCGCCCTTGCCATTGCAGCCGCACCAACGTGGGCAACGCCGATTCTACCCCTTCAACTTGGGGCCTATCCCCGCGGTCGGCCAGAAACTGCACCGCCGCCAAAACGCCCACCTGCGCAGCAACCAATCGGCGCAAGCGCGCATCCCAGCGCCCCCGCAGCCGCGGCAACCACTGTGGACCCATCTGAAGCACAGCCGCAATGCTGGCTTCATTCCAAAGGTGCTGGTAGGGCAACCGAACAATCTCGTCAGACCGCCCCTTCATGGGTGTCCTCTTTCCCCCGGGCCGCATACACTGCAATCAACCACGCGCCCAACAACAACGCCGGCACCACAATCAAGCCAGCCTCGGGGCCAAACGCGCCCCCTGTGAGCCACGCCGGCCCTCGCGTGGTTGTGCGTAAAATCTGAGACACATTCGCCCCACTCACCGCAAAACCATAGACCGTGCCTTCAAACATGTTCCAACCAAAATGCAGCCCCAACGGCATCCAGAGGTAGCCAGTGCGCACGTAACCATAGCCCAAAAACAACCCTGCCAACACCAAACCCAACACGGCCATCCACGACATATGCGGGTTGAAGATGTGCAACACAGCAAAAACCATGCTGGAAAGCACCCAACCCCAGCCAATCCCATAGGTATCCGCGATGTTTTGCAACCAATATCCCCGCATCCAAAGTTCCTCTTGCCACGCGACCGCCGCCCACAAGACCGTGGTCGAGGCCAGCGTTGACGCCACCTTCCCCACGGTAAGCCCCACAGGGAAGGATACTTTGGCCATTCCCAGCGCGACGAGGCCAAGCACAATGAGCGTCTGCGCTCCCGCGGCAATCCCAACCCCTGCCAGGAAGTCACGCCAGGCGGTTTTGTTCCATTGCAAACCCAAGGTCACCCACGAACGCCGACACCACCACCGACACGCCAACGCCGTGGCCAAAGTCATCGCGACCGCGCCGACGACGCCAATCTCTCCCAGCGAGGCAAGCCCAGGCCACCGCAAGGCCAGGAGCAACACAACGCCATCCAACAAGACGTTCAACACCAGCATCAACAAAGTGTGAAAAAGCAGCCGCCAACCCAACCGCCAACGGGGAGGCGAATCATTCGTAAGAAAAACGGATCTCAGCATTTTCATCTCCTCTTGATGCGGGAGCGAGCCCATTTTGAGCATGTTTCCCCAACTTCATGCTCAAGCAGCAAGCACACGTCATCCAGCCCCACAGGGTGAATCAAATTATAACAGCAAACGCCTTGGCGCGCGGCGTGATTTTCTCAAACACAGGCAAGGCCGCGCGATGGGCCAGCGTTCCAAAATCGCATATAATGAAACCAACCCCACAAATTCGGGCATCTCACTTTTGGAGGTCGCACATGATTGCCCCCGACTTACAAGGGAAAGTCGCCATCGTGACCGGAGCCTCGCGCGGCATTGGCCGTGCGATTGCCGAAGCCTTTGCCGAGGCCGGGGCTGCGGTGGTGGTTTCCAGCCGCAAACAAGAGGCCCTGGAAGAGGTCGCGGCGGCCATCCGCGCCCGCGGTGGCCAGGCCCTGGCCGTGGCCGCCCACACCGGCGACTCGGTGGCCGTCGAGGCTTTGATCAATCGCACCGTCACCACCTTTGGCGGCGTTGATATTTTGGTCAACAACGCGGCGACCAACCCCCACTTTGGCCCCCTGCTGAGTGCGGAAGAGAGCCACTGGCAAAAAATTCTGGATGTCAACCTGGTGGGCTATTTCCGCACAGCCAAAGCCGCGGTGCCCCACATGCAGGCGCGCGGCGGCGGGAAAATCATCAACATCGCCTCCATTGCCGGCTTGGTGCCTCTGCAAGGGATGGGCGTGTATAGCACTGCCAAAGCCGGGGTGCTGATGCTGACGCAGGCCCTGGCCGTCGAACTGGCGGAAGATAACATCCAAGTCAACGCCATTGCGCCTGGGTTTGTCAAAACCCGCTTCAGCCAGCCGATTTGGGGCAACCCAACCTTGGCGCAAGAGGTCATGCGCTTGATTCCGCAAAAGCGCATGGCAGCCCCGGCTGAGATTGCCCCCTTGGCGCTCTATTTGGCTTCGTCGGCTTCGGATTTCATGACCGGCGAAGTCTTGGTGATTGATGGAGGGCAACATCTCTCAGCGGGCTGGATTGATTGAGCCACGCTCAACGCCAACCTGAGGCACGCGGGCGGCTTGGACATGGCAAAACAGCCGTGCCCAGCCCCAAGCGGGGGAAGGGCGTCAGGCTGGCTTTGCGCGGTTGCGGTTCAACCTTCGCGCAGCCCTGGCAGCAGATGCACCTTCATCACCCCCGCGGCGAGGTCAATGTCCAACACTACCTCATCGGTGTCGGGCAAAAGAATCTCTGAGCGCCCATCGTCAGCCCGCACGACGAAAACATCGTTAGCGCCCGTTTCCATGATTTCGGTGACCCGTCCCAGGGTTTCACCTTCATCGGTCACGACACGCAGCCCCAAAATCTGGTGATAGTAAAATTCGCCCTCTGGCAGCGGCGGGGCTTCTTCCGCGGGTATGGTCACCAACATGTTGCGCAACAGCCCCACCTGTTCCCGGTCGTTATACCCTTCAAAGGCCACCAAAAGGGCGCCATTGTGCCAACGCACGCTGCGAATTTGCAACGGCATTCTGCGCGGGCCCACAAACACGGTGCGCCCTGCAGCCAGGCGCTCGGGGAAGTCGGTAAACACTTCCATCCGAATCTCCCCCCGCACGCCATGCGGCCGGCGCAACTGCCCCACAGCCAAATACAGCGGCTCATCCGAAGAAGAGCCGCTGTGATGGGACGCGGGTAAGCGGTAGGAACGATAAGTGCGCGGTTTTTTGCTCATTGTGGCTCCACAATGTCTAAGGTGAAGCGTTTGCCTTCCTGAGCAGCAGCGACTTCCAACAAAGCCCGAATTGAATTGGCTACCCGGCCATGTTTGCCAATCACCCGCCCCATGTCTTCTTTGGCAACTTGCAGTTCCAAATGCACCGTCGCGCCACCACGCACCTCAGCGACGTGCACCTGGGTCGGATCATTGACCAAAGAACGCGCAATATACTCCACTAACTCTTTCACCACAAGCCTCCTGCAACCGACCAGTGTTGCCCATGTTGGGGTATGCTCGCCAACGGCATGTACCCAGCCAACAGCAGATGGCAAAAATGCGGGCCGACTGCCCGCATTTTTCTTGGTTGTCCATCAAGCCTGCTTCTGAGCGCCCTTGAGTGCGGCTTCCGACGTTTTGGGATTGCTGTTGAATTGAGCCAACACCTCGGCAGATTCTTCCATCAACTTCTCGATGGCTTCACCCTTCTTGAACCGCTCGTAGCGGTCGTAGAAGCCCACCATGCGGAAGATTTTCTGCACCGCGTCGCTGGGCTGAGCGCCCTTCATCAGCCAATCGTACACCCGGTCTTCTTTCAGCGTGACGGTTGGCGGATCAGTCCGAGGGTTGTAGAAACCCAAGATTTCCAAAAAACGACCATCGCGCTTGGCTTCCTTATCGGCAGCCACAATGCGGTAACTGGGCTGATTGCGAGCACCTACACGGCGTAAACGAATGCGAACCATGACGTTCGTCTCTCCTTGCGTTGGGATTGAAATCGGGGCACAAAGCCCCCCAAACATTGCAGTCAAGCGGCCTCAACGCGGGGGGAGAGGGATGACGTGGAAGGACACGTCGCCGCCCGCAAGCCACGGAAAGCAATTTTACCGCATTTTTTGCAGAATGTGGAGAAAAAATCTGGGGTTGGTGCGGAGACGCAATCAATGCCACCACGTGCGCTCGCGGCGCCGCCAATGCCAACAGCGCCCGCGGCCCAACCAGGGCTGCCATGCCCTGCGCACCGGCGGCTCAGAGGACCAAACCTCTGCCCCTCGCCGCGCGCTCACCCCGTGCCAAACTGGCGGTCACCTGCATCACCCAGGCCCGGCAAAATGTAGCCGTTTTCGTTCAACCGCTCGTCTATGGCCGCCAAATGAATGGGCACATCGGGATGATGCGCCTGCATCAGCGCAATGCCCTCAGGCGCGCCAATGATGCCCATGAATTTGATGCGCCGCACACCCCATTTTTTGAGAATATCCACCGTGGCCACAGCCGAGCCGCCGGTGGCCAACATGGGGTCCAACACCAAACACAACGAAACCGTCGGCTCTACTGGAAGTTTGTTGTAATATTCCACCGGCCGCAAAGTGCGCTCATCGCGATACAGCCCAATATGCCATACCTGAGCGCCGGGCATCAACGTCCACACCCCCTCCACCATACCCAAGCCGGCCCGCAAAATTGGCACCAGCCCGATTTTGTCATCCACCTCAATGCCCTGGGTGGTCGCCAGGGGCGTTTCCACCAGCTTGGGGCGGGTGGGCAAATCGGCCGTGGCTTCGTAGGTCAACAACGTGGCAATTTCACGGATGAGTTCGCGAAAGGTCTTAGGGTCTGTTCGCTTGTCGCGCAAGAGGGTCAGCTTATGCGCGACCAAAGGATGTCGAGAGGGGAAAACATTTTGCATGCGCGCCTCCGTGGTCGTGAGTCCGGCAAGGGCCAAGGTCACAAGAACACCACCCCCATTATAGCCGCATTCCGGGCAATCGAGTACAATAACCCCGTTATGGACTACTTACAGAGGCTCAATCCACAACAACGGGAAGCCGTCACCGCGCCGCCCGGGCCGGTGCTGATTTTGGCCGGGCCGGGGTCGGGCAAAACCCGTGTGTTGACCTATCGCGTGGCCTATCTGGTGGGCGCGCTGGGCATCCGCCCCTTCCACATCTTGGCGGTGACTTTTACCAACAAAGCCGCCCGCGAAATGGAACACCGCATCGTCGCGGCCATTGGCGCGCAAGCCCGCGGGGCCACCATCAGCACCTTTCACGCGACGTGCGCCCGCATCCTGCGCCGCGAGGCCGACCACCTCCCCTTCAACGCCAACTTCGTCATTGCCGACACCGACGACCAGCGCCGTTTGGTCAAAGACGTCCTCCAGGAACTCAACCTGGACCCCAAACAATATTCCCCTCAAAAACTCCACGCAGCCATCTCCCGCCTCAAAAACGAAGGCGTCTTCCCCGAAGACTTCACGCCTTCATCCTACGGCGAGAAAATCCTCAAACGCGTTTACGAAGCCTACCAAAACCGCCTTTTGAGTTCCAACCTGGTAGATTTCGACGACCTCCTGCTCTGGACTTTGCATTTGCTGCAAACCGTGCCAGCCGTCCATCAACGCTATGCGCGGCGCTTCCAACACATCCTGGTGGACGAATTCCAAGACACCAACCTGGTGCAATACGAGCTGGTGCGGCTTTTGGGCGCTCACCATCGCAACATTTTCGTGGTGGGCGACGCCGACCAATCCATCTACAGTTGGCGCGGGGCAGATTACCGCAATGTTTTACGTTTCGAGCAAGACTTTCCCGACGCCAAGGTCATCCTTCTGGAGCAAAATTACCGCTCCACACAAACCATTTTAGATGCCGCGATGGCGGTCATCGCGCCCCTCCAAGGCAAACATCGCAAACGACTGTTTACTGACCGCGGGGCAGGGCAAAAAATTGTAGTGCGCCGCGTGCCCGACGACCGCGAAGAAGCCCGCTTTGTGGTCGAAACAATCGCCTCATTGGTCGCGCGCGGGCAAGCCCGCCCGGGCGACTTCGCCATCATGTATCGCATCAACGCCCAATCGCGCGTGCTGGAAGAGGCCTTCTTGCGTGCGGGATTGCCCTATCGGCTGGTGGGCGCGCAGCGGTTCTACGGACGCCGCGAAGTCAAAGACGCCTTAGCCTACCTCCGCCTGGCGCACAACCCGGCCGACGAAGTCAGCCTGATGCGGGTCATCAACGTGCCCCCGCGCGGCATCGGCGCCAAAACCATCGCCGCGCTGCGCACCGTAGCCCAAAGAGCCGGCCTTGCCCCGGGCGCCCTCCTGCTTCACATGGCCGCGGCGCCCGAAGATTACCAGCGCCTCTTCTCGCCCCGCGCCCTGAAAGCCCTGCTCTCGTTTGCCCGCCCCTTGGCCCAATGGTATTCCCTGGCCCTCACAACACCCCCCGCCGACCTCATGACCACCATCCTCACCGACGTGGGCTACAAGGAATACCTCCTCGACGGCACCGAAGAAGGCGAAGAACGGTGGGAAAACGTCCGCGAACTTCACCGCCTGGCCAGCCGCTACCACGACGAGGGCTTGAGCGCCTTCCTGGAAGAAGTCGCCCTGGTCTCTGACCAAGATACCCTGGAAGACGCCGACAACACCCCCATCCTCCTCACCTTACACGCGGCCAAAGGGCTGGAATTCCCCTCCGTGTTCATCGTCGGTTTGGTGGAAGGCCTGCTCCCCCACAGCCGCGCCTGGGACAATCTCAACGAAATGGACGAAGAGCGCCGCTTGTTTTACGTCGGCCTCACCCGAGCCAAAGACCAGCTGTATCTCACCTACCCCGAAACGCGCATGCTCTATGGCTACGCCGAACCGGCCGAGCCCTCTCGCTTTTTGGAAGAAATCCCCCCCGACCTCACCACCGGCGATCATCCCGCCCGTGAAACCGGCGGCTATCAAGCGCCGCGCTGGGAACCCGCCCCTCCCCAAGCCCCACACCGAGAGCCCCAATTCCACACCGGCGACAAAGTGCGCCACCCGCGTTGGGGCACTGGCCTGGTCATCGGCAGCCGAATCAAAGACGGCGCCGAATTGGTTGATGTCGCGTTTGAAAGCGTGGGGCTCAAGCGGCTGGATGCAGTTTTGGCGCGGCTGGAAAAAATCGCGTAGGCCGCCCTTGCAAAGCGCGCCAGGCCAGACCTGCCGGGCTTTTGGGGCCTTAGAGCATCAAAAAACGCCGCTGTGAGTCACAGCGGCGTTTGCTTTTGGTTTGCCTTTGGTTGGAAGGGGTTGTTATGAGGCCTTCCGATGGGCTATTGCTTCCTGATCTATCGGCAGGTGGTCAATGCGCACACCCGTAGCCCGATAGATGGCATTGGTGATGGCAGGAGCCGTGGGCACACTGACGATTTCGCCCACGCCTTTGGCGCCAAAGGGGCCGGCCTTGACCGGATGCTCCACGATGATGGGGATGATCTCTGGTGTTTGGCTCATCGAGGGGATGCGGTAGCGCGCCAGGCGATCGGTGACGACTTGCCCTTCTTCGACGATGAAGTGCTCCGTCAGGGCGGTGCCCAACCCCATGATCACCCCCCCTTCAATCTGCCCTTTGAGGCTCAAGGGGTTGATCATGGCGCCCACGTCGGTGGCGGTGACCACCCGCAAGACGTTCACCTCGCCGGTCCGGGTGTCCACCTCGACTTCGGCGGCCTGGGCAGCGAAGGCATAAGCAAAGTGCATATCGCCGCCCTCGCCCAAGGGGCGGGTTTCAGGCGCCCGATAGGTGTAACGGATGCGCGGCTCTCGCCCCAAGGCGTGCATCTCAGCGGCCACCTGGGGCCAGGTCAGATGGCGCCCACAGAGGGCCATGCCTTGGGGGGTCAAGCGAATCTGGTCGGGGGGGCAATCATAGCGCTCAGCCAGGGCCGAACGCAAAGCATTGGCCAGCACTCGGGCTGCCATCCGGGCCGCGTTCCCGCTGACGAAGGTCTGCCGCGAGGCCGTGGTGGGGCCGCCGTCGGGGGTGCGGTCGGTATCCATCACCAACACTTGCATCTCTTCCAGGCCCACGCCCAGTTCCTCTGCGGCCACAATCTGCAACACCGACACCAGCCCTTGCCCCAATTCGGCCGATGAAATGCGGACCTCAAACTTGCCTTCGGGCAGCAAAGCCACCTCGGCCGTGGCCTCGTCGGGCGCGCCGCCGCCCAAGCCAGTGTTTTTGAATGCGATGGCAAAGCCCCACGTGCGCACTTTGGGCGCCGCACCCGGCACCCGATGGGGGGTAAAAGGCGCTTCTTCGCCGCTCAAACGCTTGACTTCGGCTTCGACGCGGTCAATGCACTCCAACAAACCCACGCTTTCTCTCAACACTTGGCCTGTGCTGGTCACCGACCCCACCCGCAAGGCATTCTTCCGCCGCAGGTCTACCGGGTCCAAGCCCAGGCGCTCGGCCAACATATCCATCATGCTTTCAATGGCAAAGGCCGACTGGGTCACCCCAAACCCCCGGAAGGCGCCGGCAGGTGGGTTGTTGGTGTAAACCGCATAGCAGTCTGATTTCACGTGGGGCACTTCATACGGCCCTGCCGAATGGGTGGTGGCGCGGGTCATGACTTTTTCGCCCAGGGAAGCATACGCGCCCGTATCGCCGTAAAGTTCGGTCTGGATGGCGGTCAAGCGGCCATCGCGTGTGGCGCCCACGCGCACCCTGATTTGCGTCGCGTGGCGTTTGGGGTGCACCATGAGGCTTTCTTGGCGGTCAAAGGTCAGCTTCACAGGCTTGCCCGTCGCCTGGGCCAACAAAGCCGCGTGAATCTGGCCGGCAATGTCTTCTTTGCCACCAAAACCGCCGCCCATGGTCTGGCCGACGATATGCACCCGACTTTCGGGCCACCCCAACGCGGCCGCGACTTGACGGCGGTCGTCGTAGGGAATCTGGGAACCCACATACACCGCCATGCGGCCGTCTTCGGTGGGCACGGCCACGCTCGATTCGGGCTCCAAAAAGGCATGGTCGTAATGCGGGGTGAAGAAAGTGTGTTCCAGCACCACATCGGCCTCGGCAAAGCCCTGGGCCACATCGCCTTTGCGAACCTTGATGTGTTTGAGCAAATTGCCCGTGGGGTGCAACTGCGGGGCCTCGGGCTGAAGGGCCTGGACAGGGTCAGACAAGACCGGCAAAGGCTCAATATCGGCCTCGATGGCTGCAACGGCTTGGGCTGCAATTTCTTCGGTATCTGCGGCGACGATGGCCAAAGCGTCGCCCACGTAGCGCACCCGCTCGCCGATTCCCACCAAAATCGGCCAATCGTCCACCAAGATGCCATGCCGTTTGGCGCCGGGCAAATCTTCAGCGGTGAGCACAGCCCGCACGCCGGGCATCGCCCGGGCTTTTTCCACATCCAAACGCCGCAAGATTCCGTGGGGCACCCCTGCCCGACGCACCCGGGCAAACAACATTCCCTCGAAGTGGAGGTCGTCGGTGTAGATGGCTCGCCCGGTCACTTTGTCTATGGCGTCAGGGCGAATTTGCGGCCGCCCCACCAGGCGCCCCGCGTAGGCCGATTCGGGCAACGTGGGCGCGGGCAAAGGCTCGCCTGTGCGCAACGTGTGGGCTGCAGCCAACACCGCCTCTTCAATGGCCGGGTAAGCCCCACAGCGGCAGAGGTTGTCTTTGAGCGCCTGGTGGATGTCTTCACGGCTGGGGTTGGGGTTGCGCTCCAACAAGGCGTGGGCGGTCATAATCTGGCCCGGGGTGCAAAAGCCGCACTGCACCGCGCCGTATTCCACGAAGGCTTCCTGCAAGGGGTGGAGCACAAAGGTCTGTTCTTCTTTTTGGGGCTGCGCCAACCCTTCGATGGTCAAGATATGCTTCCCCGAAGCCCGCGCCGCGGGGTAAATGCACGAGAGCACCGGCTCGCCGTCCACTTCCACGGTGCAGGCACCGCATTCGGCCTCTTCGCAACCAATTTTGGTGCCGGTGAGATGCAAACGTTCCCGCAGGACCTCGGCCAAGGTTTCGTCGGGGGCAATTTCCAGGCGGTAGGTCCGCCCGTTGACAGTCAGAGTAATCGGGATGGCATCAGATGAAGTCATGGCTCACGCTATAGAAAAGGGTGGCAAAACATCACGGGGGTGGTCGCTAAGCAGGGGGTTCGGCTCGTTGCCATGCGACGGAAAGGGCGTCGCGCAACAGGATGCCCGCCAAGTGGCGGCGGTATGCCAAGGTGGCACGGTAGCGGCTGGTTCGGAAGCGGGCTTCTTGGAGCAAGGCTTCGAGGGCGTTTTCGAGGGTTTCGTCCGTCAGGGGGTGGCCACACAAGGCGCTCTCAGCCGCGCGGGCGCGGCGCGGCACCGGGCCAAAGGGGCCCACGGCAATGCGGACGTCGGCCACACGGTCGGCGGTGCGCGCCAGCCAAACGGCGATGTTGAGCACAGGCAACGCGACCCCTTGCGGGCGCATCACCCGCCGAAAAGCCGAAGCCTGGCCCGGGTCGGCCAGGGGCAGGTAAAAGCCCACCAAAATCTCCCCTGAGGCCAGGGCCGATTGTCCGGGGCCACGATACAATGCCACCACAGGCTCCCGCCGCAGCCCTTGGGGTGAGGCGATCTCGGCTTGGGCGTCCAAAGCCAAGAGGGCCATTGCGCCATCGGCTGCGGGCAAGGCGTGGGCGACGTTGCCGCCCAAGGTGGCCACGTTGCGCACCTGGGGGCCGGCCATCAGGCCCGTGGCCTCGGCCAAAGCCTGGGCGTGCTTTTGCACCAGCGGCGAAGCAGCGATGCGGCTCAACGGCTCCGCGGCGCCAATGAAAAGCCTGCCCGCGCGCACTTCAATGCCGCGCAAGGCCGGGATCGCGGTGATGTCTATCAGGGTTTCTACCGGCGGATGTCGCCCTTGCTGGAGGTCCAGCATCAGGTCAGTGCCACCGGCGAGCAGCGCCGCCGACCCTTGGGCCTCGGCCAAGGCGCGCAGCGCATCGTCAAGGGTTTGAGGTTGAAGGTAACGCTTCCAGAGAGTCATGGTGTAAAAGGGGAGGAAAGCGGTAAGGCAACACTCGCGAGCACGATGGCCTGGGAACCCACGTCCCCTGTTCCCTCAGGCGGCCGGCGCTTGGGCTTCCTCTTTGACACCGGCCATGAGCAGCCCCAAGCGTTCAATGCTGACGTTTTCGTTGGGCAAAATGTCCATGATTTGCCCCTCGTAGAGCACAGCAATGCGGTCCGAAAGCGCCAGGATCTCATCCAAATCTTCCGAAATCAACATCACCGCCACGCCTTGGCGACGCTGCTCTAACAGTTGCTCTCTGACGTATTCCGTCGCCCCAATATCCAGGCCACGGGTGGGTTGCGCGGCGATGATCACCCGCGGGTGGCGGGCCAGTTCACGAGCCAAGACAATTTTTTGGATGTTCCCCCCCGAGAGGTTTTTCGCCAAGGTCTTTTGCGAGGGTGTTTTGATTCGGAAGGCGCGGATGAGTTGGGCGCAGTGTTGGGCAATGAAACGTTGGTCGAGAAAGCCCCGATGGGAAAAGGGCGGCTTGTGGTGCTCACGCAAGATGAGGTTCTCGGCCACAGTAAAATCTTGGATAATGCCGTCACGCATGCGCTCTTCAGGGATGTAGGAAAGGCCGCGGTCGGTGCGCTCGCCAGGGGAAAGATGGGTGATTTCTTCCTCTTCCAGGAAGATTTTGCCCGCGGTCACCTCTCGCAGGCCGGTGATGACTTCGGCCAATTCTCGTTGGCCATTGCCCGACACCCCTGCGATGCCCAAAATTTCACCTCCGCGCACTTCCAGGCTCACTTCCCGCAGGCCGGCGGTGCCGCGGTCGCTCTCGCACGACACCCGCTCCAACGCCAGCCGCACGTCGCCAATTTGCGCTTCGCCGCGGTCTAAGGTGAGCGACACTTCCCGCCCAACCATCCAGTTGGCCAGGGCGGCTTTGGTGGTTTCCGAGGTCGGGCGCGTGCCAATCTTCCGCCCATCCCGCAAGACGGTCACCCGATCGCTAATTTCAATGACTTCGTGCAATTTGTGGGAGATGAAAATCAGCGCGTGGCCGTCTTGGGTCATCTGGCGCATGATGGCAAACAGTTCTTCTACTTCTTGGGGGGTCAGCACCGCGGTGGGCTCATCCAAAATCAGCAACGAAGCCCCGCGGTAGAGGGCTTTGATGATTTCGACCCGCTGCTGCTGCCCCACCGAAAGCTGCCAGATGTAGGCGTGGGGGTCAATTCTCAGGCCGTAGATGTCAGCCAGTTCCAGAATGCGTTGCGAGACCACGTCCAAATCGGTCAACAACCCCCGCGAAGAGGGCAGCCCCAAGGCCACGTTTTCAGCCACGGTCATGGTTTCCACCAACATGAAGTGTTGATGGATCATGCCAATGCCCAAGCGGATGGCATCACTGGGCGAATGGATGGTCACGCGCTGGCCGTTGATGTAAATTTCGCCCTCGTCGGGCTGGTAGAGCCCGTAGAGGATTTTCATCAGGGTACTTTTGCCTGCGCCGTTTTCACCCAACAGGGCATGGACTTCACCCGCGTGGACGTCGAAATCCACATGGTCATTGGCCAACACGCCCGGAAAACGCTTGGTGATGCCGCGCATTTCCAGGGTGTCAATGTGCGCCTGGGCTGAGGGGAGGGCATCGTGTTTGTGACTCATGGCATCATCCTGGCTCGGCATGGGGTCTGGCAGGCGCGGCGGCCTGCCAGACCCCTCAAAAAGGTTATTTCGTCACTTCGATTTTGATGCTGCCATCTTCGATGCCTTTGATGGCCTGTTCGGCAGCCTCTTTGACATCGGCCGGCAGGTCAAATTGCGGGTTGTATTCAATCACTTCGCCACCGTTGGAGAGGTTGATGGTGAAGGACTGGCCGCCCAAGGTGCCGTGTTGGATGAGGTCAATCATCTGGGTCAGGACCACTTCCCAGTGATACACCTGGTTGGCGACCACGATGTCGGGGGCGAGGGAGCTTTGGTCGGCCTGGGTGCCAAACCAGAGGACGTGCTTCTTCTCGGCGACGCCGATGGCGCCCACCACCATTTGGGCTGTGCCCGTCAAGACGTCGGCGCCCGCAGCAATGTGGGTGTTTGCCGCCTCGGCCGCGGCCGAAACATCAGAGAAGGACCCCGTCCAGGTGACGTTGACTTTGACATCGGGGTTGGTGGCCTTCGCGCCAGCGATGAAGCCTTCAACATAGCGCTGCGCGTCGCCGGTTTCGATGGGGCCAATCACGCCCAGCACATCGCTCTTGGACAGTTTGGCAGCCATCACGCCGTTGACGTAGCCGCCTTCCTCGGAGGCCGCTTCATAGGCAAAGACGTTGGGCAGGCCAAACGTCTCTACGGTGGTGCCCCAGGCAAAACTGGTGTTGGGGAAGTCGGGCGCGATTTCCTGCAACGAAGAACCGTATTGGGAGCCATGGGCAATGATGAGGTCGTAACCCTGGGAGGCGTAATCGCGGATGGCCGCCGCCGCATCATCCACCACGTACATGCCATCGGAATAGACGAATTCCATCGCATCAGGGCCACCCATCGCCTTTTGAACGGCAACCAACGCATCGTACATGCTTTGGCTGAAGGCCAAATCGTTGATGGAACTGGGCAGCACCACTGCAATGCGGAACGGCTTTTGTGGGGCCTGGGTCACTTCGGGCTTTGGCGCTTGGGTCGGTGTTGAGGTCGCGCTGCCACACCCGGTCATGACCAAGGCCAAAACAACGAGCAACGACAAAATCAAGGGCAAACGTTTCATCTTTCTTTCCTCCATAGGGTGAAAGGGGAACCATCGAATGATGTGCCAATGCGAACTTCCAAACGAACTTCCAGCATCGCGAGCGCAACCACCTCCTTTCACAGAGTCACGCTAAGGTTTGGAGCCACAATGCCGTGCCTCCAACGGGACTTCGGCTTAGGCCTCCCGCTCAAAGGGCTTAGCCAACGCCGAAGGTGCCCGCACTTTAGAAGCAGCCATCACCAACACCAAAATGGTCAAAACATAAGGCAACATCACAGCCAGGTCCGATGGAATGGGGACGTTCAAAACCTGCAACCACAATTGAAGCGCGTTCACCATGCTAAACAACAGCGCCCCACCCAAAACTCCAATGGGACGCCATGCACCAAAATACACCAAGGCAACGGCAATGAAGCCTAAACCGCTGGTCATGTTCTGTTGAAAGACGTTGAGCAAACCAATCGACAACGAAGCCCCGGCAATGCCCGAAAGGATGCCGCCTTGGATGATGGTGTAATAGCGCACAGCAGCCACGCTAATGCCCAAGGAATCCGCGGCTTGGGGGTTTTCCCCAATGGAGCGAATCTTGAGGCCCAACGTGGTCTTGTTCAAAATGAACCACGCAATGGGCACCAGCGCATAGGCACCATACACCAAAATGTTATGGCTAAAAAACACTTGCCCCACCACCGGAAGGTCGCTCAACACCGGGATGTGCAGCGCGGGGAAACCCTCGATGGTCTTGACCGTGCCCACCCACTTTTGGAAAAGCAAATCACTCATCCCCAGGCCAAAAAGGTAAAAACCAATGCCGCTAATGCCTTGTTCGGCGTGGAGGTTGACCGTGACAAATGCCATCGCCAACCCCATGAGCGCGCCCACAATCACGGCGGCCAAAAGCCCCAGCCACAGGTTGCCTGTGCGCCACGAGACGTAAAACGCCGCGAAAGCGCCGAGCAACATCTGCCCCTCGACCCCCAAGTTGAGCACACCACTGCGCTGGCCAAACGTTTCACCAATGGCCGCGTACAAATACGGTGTCGCCAACCGAATGCCTGAAGCCAAAATACCCAAGATGACCGTAGTCGAAAAGAGTTTGGTTATCATCCTTGCACCTCGGGTTGAGAATCCGCGGACTGCGTCTCCGGCGCTGGTGGGTTCCCTTTATCGCCTTCCACGTCGGCCTGCTCGACCGAAAGCCGACGGCGCTGGCGCTTTTTGCGCCAAATCTCACTGCTCACCACAAAAACCACCACCAAACCGTTCAACGCCGTAATCAATGCCGAGGGC
Organism: uncultured Anaerolineaceae bacterium; assembly: GCA_964386185.1. GTDB lineage: Bacteria > Chloroflexota > Anaerolineae > Anaerolineales > DRMV01 > DRMV01. The sequence goes on along the minus strand of CAYLRJ010000110.1, from coordinate 3,142 downwards.
ACCTGCACCATGCGCTGCATCTTGTTGGCTCCGACCAACAAGGCCCCAAACAAGACAGAAGCCGGAATCGTCCCAATAGGGTGCAGGTTACCAAACAAAGCTGCCACAATGCCGTTGAAGCCCGCGCCGCCGGTGAACCCCGTCGAGGAACCATCGGTGATCATCCGGTAGTTCACACCATAGACCTGAATCACCCCGGCCAAACCGGCAAAAGCCCCACTCAACAACAAGGCCAACACCACATAGCGCTTGACGTTGATGCCAGCATAGCGGGAGGCGTCGGGGTTCTTCCCCACCGCACGGATGCGATACCCCCAAACGGTGTGCCACAGGAAAATGTAGACCACAAAAGCCAAAATCAAGGCCAACAAAGCCCCCAGGTGCAAACGCGTGGGCACCAACCGCGGCAACCGAAAATCCATCGGCAACCGCGCCGTTTGTGGAATTTTCGAAGCCATCGCAGCCTGGGCAGGGTCAATCATTGGCCCACGGAGCAAATAATTCATCAACTGCACGGCAATGGCATTCATCATCACGGTGCTGAGGATTTCATTGACGCCAAAATAAGCCTTCAGCACCCCCGGGATGCCCCCCCAAATCGCGCCGCCCACAAAACCGGCCACCATCGCCAACGAAATCACCAACCAACCGGGCCAATCGGTCAGGGTCAACCCAACCAGGGTCCCCAAAATAGCCCCCACAATCATCTGCCCTTCACCACCGATGTTGATGACGTTCCCCTGAAAGGCAATACAAATCCCCAGCCCTACCAGCAAGAGCGGGGTGGCCTTGACCAAGGTCTCAGCCAGAGCGTTTGTACTCCCAAAGGCGCCAACCAGCAGAGCCTTGTAAGCCACCACCGGGTTGACTTTGAGGAACAACAACATCACCGCCCCCACCAACAGCGCCAGCAGCGTCGCCGCCAGAGGGAGCAAAGCATCAACCAGCGAATTTAACCATGAGCGCAAGGCCTTTCCTCCTTGAGGGTGATGCGCAATTCACAAGAACCAAACGAGCCCAGCAGGCCTTTTCAACTCCAAACCTGCACCAAGTTCAACTGCAACGTCGCATCGTCAAAATAGCTTTCACCCAACGCTAAAGGAATATTCTCTTTGCTATAAAAGGCAATGTTCAAAAACAACAAGGGGTCATCGGCCGAGCGTTCCAACAAACGCGCGACTTCTTCGGAGGGCAACTTGGCATGAATTTCGGTAATCGCAAAGGCGATTTCATGCTGACAATATTGGCGCACGATGTCCCGAATACGACGGCTGCCGTCCACTTCCTCCACCGGCACCTGAAACAACGACAACGGAAAGACATTCTGCGCCAAAATCACCGGTTTGCCATTCGCGCAAAACAAACGTGTCATAGAAAGCAAAGCCCCGCCCGGTTCAATTGCCAAGGCGCGGCTCTCGCTTTCGGTCGCTTCGCGGACCTCTTTCGAAATCACGCGAATGGACGGGGAAAAGCCATTGTGCTCAATAAGGCAGGCGAAATCCCAAATATTTTGCAAATGAGCCTTAGCCTGCTGAACCCTCTCGTTGACGTAAGTACCATCCCCCTGACGCCGCAAAATCAGCCCCTGGGCCGCCAGCTTGGCCAACACCGTCCGCACCGTGGCTCGGCTCACCCCAAACTCTGTGGCCAATTCGCTCTCGGAAGGCATGCGGCTGCCCGCAGCGTAGTCACCGTTGTACAAACGCTGACGCAGGATGCGCTCAACCTGCTCTGCAAGGGAATTGGATTGAATACGCACGGTTCTGACCGCCAATCTACACAAGCGGGGGGCTCAAGTGGGCAATCGTCTGACGTCTGCCTCTACTGTAGCACAAAACCCCTCAAAACGCAAGGCACCTTGCCCATCACAACCGAGACGAAAACAAAAAAACACCTCCCAAACCCTCTCGCCCCCTCCCCCTTCATCATTACCTCATGGTCTGCTCCCTCCACAACGTTATAATGGACTCACCCTGCCCCCTGGAGCCATCATGAGCCGCAAACACCGCTTTCCCCCCATTTCAACCGCGTTTTGGGATTTCGTCTTTCTGATTGACTGGGGCGACGAAGACCTCAACGACACCGCCGCCTTGGGCTTTTCGCTCTTACCGCGCCAAATGGAAGCCCCCCTCCTGGAACACGCCCGCACGTTCGTCACCGTACAATTCACTTCTCGCGGCCCCAAAGCCGCGCGCCGGGTGGCGACCAACGAGCGCATGCGTGTTGTCCCCCACCGCGAGGCCCTTCCGGCCACAGCCCTGCGCCGCCGCAGCCGCTCGGCTTGGGAACACGGCTTCATCCGCCTGCCCGCCTCATTGTGGGGCATGCGCAGCCACAGCGCTCGCAGCGGCAACTTGAGCCTCCGCTTCCACTTTGCCCAACACCGCGAAACGCCGTTTTTGCTCTGGCAATTGGGCATCCTCAACGCCAGCCCCTACCCCCTCAAGGTTGACAGCATCACCCTATTGCGAGTAGGGCCACAACGCAAAGTCAGCAAGCGCGGGCGCAGCGACTTCATCCCCACCCGCTTTCGGCTGTTCAAACTCCGCCGCCCACCCACCACCCAAAGCGCCTATTACAACCTCACCGAACGCTTCGGCAGCCTCCGCCTCCACGCTTTAGACACCTTCCCCCTGGCCGCGGCCGAGCCTCCGCGAGCAGCCGCCCAGCGGCTCATCCCTCCCTCGCTGGCCTCTTTCACCCTCGCACACTCATTCGTCATCGGCAACCGCACGCGCGGGCTGGGGCTTCTGTTGGGGGTCGGCGCATTCCCCTTCCCCGCGACCTTCGAAGCCCAATGCAACCCCGACCCCTTAGCGCCCGGCCTCACCTTACGCCTCTTGCCGCAGGGGCTGCAAATTCCGGCCGGCGGCAAACTCACCTTGCCCGCGGTCTTCCTGCGCCACCTCGCCGGCCACACCCCTGCCGAAAAAGCCCTCTTGCCACTTCCTCCCTCAAAGGGGCAAACCTCATGAGCACATCCACCTCTCTGGAAAAGTTTTTCACACCCCGCAGCGTGGTCGTCGTCGGCGCGTCCAGCGACCCGACCAAACTGGGCTACGGCGTCGCCCGCAACCTGCTGGAAGGCGGCTTCCCCGGCACGGTCTATCTGGTCAACCCCAAAGGCGGGGCGCTGCTGGGG
>CAYLRJ010000109.1:0-2739 GCA_964386185.1 uncultured Anaerolineaceae bacterium | reverse complement strand
ATCTTCAGTTTAGCCCAGAAAGCGGCGCTTCGCAAGCATTTTTTTGCCTGCTCCATCCCTCACGATATGGCCGCTTGCATAGTCTTGCCCCCCTACGTCTGCCCCCCTCATAGCCAACTCTCTTCACAGTCACGCAAAAAGGGAAGCCAATAAAAACGTCCTCCAAAAGACGTACATCAAAAGTACCGCTCGCCTGGTTTGACATCGCTTTTCTTTTTGCTATACTGAAAACAACGCGGGCAAGATCGTTAGGCCGTGTGAAAGGGTGGCAGTTACAGCCCATACCTTGGCGTAGGCGCCGCTCTCCACACGCGAATGGTCGACGGCTACGACGTCGTTCAATCTTGCGGCGGCATGAAAAACAGCGCTTACGGCGGCTGGTATTCTCCCTGGAGTTGCTACGAGGGGTGAGCGCGTCGGTTGCCCGCGCTCTCAAGGAGGGTTCAGATGTTCCGCAAATCCGGTTCTCGCCTCTTCACCTTGTTGCTGGCCATCGTCGCGCTGGCCGCGGCAGGTTGGTGGCACTTTGGCCGCTCGGCTTCGGTGGCTGAAGCCAGGGGGCCGCGACTGCGTTTCCAGACGCTGGCCTACAGCGATACCTTCGCCGTCGTCGTCTTCGATGTGGACTACGCCCGCAGCGCCCACAACCCCGGTTGCGCGCCCACCGACGTCACGCTGCTGGATACCGAGGGCAAGGCGCTGGCTTCTTCACGACAAAAAGGTACGGCCTTCACCCAATGCGCCCCCTGGGAAGACCAGCCCACCACCGTGCACTACCAAACCATGCTGGTCGGCGACTTCGCCCACCATCCTCCCACGAAAGTGCAAGTGTCCGTCGCAGAAGCCCAACGGCCCGACGCCATCCGAGACGTCTATCTCAGCGCTCGCACGCCACAACGCGCCACGCTCGCCAAATGGCGCGCGCTGCAAAAGGCGGGGCTGCAAATCAAAGATGCGCTCCAAACAGAGCAAACCTTCTACCTGCACGCCTGCCAGAAACTGCCTGATGCCGGCGATTGGGCGCCTTCCGGAAGCCTGCGCCTCGCAGACGGCACAGTCGGCTGGGTGCTAAACGTTTGGGCGGTCCCGCACTACACCGCCCCCGATGTGCTGACCTCGGCGCAGCGCTGCTTCCTGATGCAATTCATCCCCAATCCCGATCACGCGCCAGGCATCAAAGCAACACCCGCCCAAATGCAGATAACCTGGCAGCGTAACCTCCCAGAATGCATCGAAGACGCCGTCTTCCAAAAAGATATTGCGCCGTTATTGGCAAAAGCCAACCTGAGCAAAAGCCCGGCTTTCCAAAAGACCACCCTGCCCGACGGCGAAGTGCAGTGGTGCGTGCCCCAGGGCGGCTTGCCTGCCAATGTACGCCAAGCACTCGCGCCTTGGACGGCCGGCCCCACCATCACCCTGACCCTGCCGTAAACCCACCGCAGCCCTCTCGCGCTCCCCTGGCCCTGCCCTGGCAGGCAGTCAGGGGAGCGTTTTCGGAGGATTCCCCATGAAGCCGTCCACCTGGTCGGCCCTTCTTTTCTTGTTTGGCTTCGTGCTGGCTGGCTGCCAGCGTCGCCCCCAACCTTCCTGGCTGACACCCGTCCGTACCATCGCGCCGGAGGTCTCAGCCTCTCCGGCCACCGCGCCCTTCCCTACCGGCACGGCTTCGCCGCAGGCTGCGGCTTCCCCCACAGTGCACCTTCCCACCCCGCCGCCCCTGCCTTTTAGCCCTTTCAAAGATGGCGCTTACATGTACCTTCCCATGAAGAACATCAATTTGTGGGGGAATTGGGCAGGGTATTATCGCCTCCCTCAAGCGCCTAACATCCTGATTTTTGTCGAGGCCTTCAATGAGTATTGGGACTACCCCCACAATTACTCTCTTAGCATCGCCTTCGCTTTTCAAGTCTTTGGCATTACGCCTTCTCAAATTGCCACACCCTTTCCGCCAGCCCCTTCCTCTGACGGGATGCCGGGTTCCACGCTTCACTTCATCCGAGGGCTACGGCAAATTTACCTTCCCCCTGACAAAGAACCGTTGATCACGCCCGAGATACGTAAGACGATTTCCATTTTTTCTAACAACAACGGCCCCCGCTCGTATCGCACGCCAGTGCCTCACGTTTTCGTCACCGTGGAAAACATCACCCTCACCTTTCCCCACGAAACGCCTTTGCGCGGCGGGGCGCTTTGGCACGGAAAGAAGACCATCGACTGCATCGTGGAACTGGAGATGGCTCCCGGCTTCCACCTCCAAGGCCCGCTGCGCCTATGGGTACCGATTTCATACTACAACGGCCCGCCGCCGTAACGAGTTTGATCGTTCAACCATCGTCGGCCCTCCCCACCACAACGGCAAAGCCGCGAAGGCTGGCCCTGCTGGAAGCCGCCGCCCACCCGGTGGCCGTGTTTCCCGATAAGGCGCTGCGGTCGGTGGCCGAGCAACGGCGGTGGGAAATCATCGCCGATTGAGGGGCGCGCTGCCCGCCGCGCGCGGGCGCCGCGCTTTCCCCCGCGCGGCAGGGCCGTTGCTCGAAGTTCAACCTGGTGGGGTTCCTTTGCAGGCTCCTCCCTCCCTTTTTGGCTATACGAAGCATATCTTCCGAAACCTTGAAAACCCAGCGCGAGGCATTGCCGCCACGGGCTACAGCTCCGCCGCCAGCGCGCCCAGGTCGCCATAGGCCCGCGCACGCTCGGCTTTGAATTGCTGGGTGTACATCCGATAGTATTTGCCACGCA
>CAYLRJ010000108.1:0-2687 GCA_964386185.1 uncultured Anaerolineaceae bacterium | reverse complement strand
ATGGCCGCCCATTGATGTTGGCTCATGGCGCCGGTGCCCGAGTCGGTCAGCAGGTCAATGAAGACCTCGTCGGAACGCAAGCCAAAGACGTTGTAGCCCGCACGCTTGAGCGCGGCTTCCCGCTCGGCGCGGCTGGGCAGGCGGATGGGCTCCACCATTTTGATGCGGAAGGGTTCGGGGGGATGCTGGGGCATGAAGTTTCTCCAAAGCAGGGGATGGGAAAGCGCAAAGACTTGCCCCTCTATTTTGCCCTATTCTGCAAGTTTGTGCAAGCGGGCTGGCTGAAGAGGTTGGGGCGACAAAGGCAAAAAGGAAAAAGCCACCAAACTTTTCGGCAACGCGGTAAAATACTTTTATGAGGAATGCCACCAAGGTCGCGGCCTGCGCACTGGCACTGATAGGCGTGGCTGGTGTGTTGTGGGGGTTCTGGCCTCTCCCTAAGCGGACATGGCACAGTACTTTCGCCGCTGCCGATGTGACGTTACGCGTGCCTCAGACCATGCGCTTGGGTGACGTGGCCACGGCGACGGTTCAGTTTGCCCCGCATGAGGGCACGCCGTTGGTGCGCTTCGAAGCCCAATTGGTGGCCAACGGCTTGGTGGTGGACCCCGAAGGCGCGGTGAGTGTGACCTTGGCATCCGACCAACCCGCGACGCTCACGTGGCGCTTGAAGGGCGATGCAACGGGTGTGTTTGTGGGCGCGTTGTGGGTTTATGAGATTCTCCCCGACGGAAGCCGCATAGCCCTGGGCAGTTACCCCTTGCATTTTCGCGTCCAGAGCGTGTTGGGCGTGAGTGGTCGCGTCGCCCGTTGGTTGGGTGTTTTTGCATTGACGTTGTTGGGTTTTTGGCTGTTGTCTGTTTATTCGTCTCGTTTCTAACCGCATAGAAGGAGGAAAACATGCCCCGCTTTGTTGATCTTTCGGCCACCATTGCTCCCAGCCCTGAAGACACACCGCCGTTTCTGAAGGTCGCTATTGAATATCACGACCACAAAGACGGCGCGGCCCAAGCGCAAGCCTTGCTCAAGGTGCCGCCGCACCTCTTCCGCAACGGCGAAGGCTGGGCTACAGAAACCATCACCCGTTTGGGAACCCACGATAGCACCCACGTGGATGCCCCCTACCATTACAACAGCGTCATCCAGGGCAAGCCCGCGCAAACCATTGACCAGCTCCCCCTGGAGTGGTTTTTCAGCGATGGCGTGGTGCTGGATATGACCCACAAGGAAAAGGGCAATCCGGTAACCGTGGAAGACATCCAAAAAGAGCTGGCGCGTATTGGTTACACCCTCAAGCCGTTGGACATTGTGTTGGTGCGCACAGGGCAAGATAAGTTCTACAACGCGCCCGACTACCTGTTTCGGGGTCCTGGGGTCACACCAGAAGCCACGATTTGGCTGTATGACCAGGGTGTGCGGGTGATGGGCATTGACGCCTGGGGGTGGGATGAGCCCCTCGACCTTCAAGCGCAAAAGGCGCTCAAAGCCGGTCAGCCTGGTATCTTTTGGGCTGCCCATCAAGTGGATTTACCCTATGCTCAAATTGAGCGGTTGGTCAATTTAGACCAATTGCCGCCGTTTGGTTTCAAAGTGGCCTGCTTCCCTCTGAAAATTCAAGGCGGCAGCGCAGGCCCTGCCCGAGTTGTTGCTATTTTGGAGTAGTGCCATGAAAGTGCGACTTGTACGTTTGACCAATCCAGAACCCGCGTATTCCGTAGCGTTTGAGCATCGTGGTTACTGGATTCCGCTGCGCCCAGCCCTGGAGCGGCTGGGGGGTGAAGAGGCGTTCCCCGAGCTGGCGCGTGTAGCCGACAACGTGGTGGCATTCCTGCAAGCTGGGGAGCCCGCCCGCGCGGAAGCCGCGCGCCTGGCCGAAAAGGTGGCTGCTGAAGGCTTGACTTTTGCTGAAACTTACGACCCGGCCCCCATTTTGCCTTTCCAGCCCCTTTCTTTCCGTGATTTCATGTTGTATGAACAGCACGTCATCAACGCTGGCAAAGGCTTGGTGCGGCGTTTCCTGCCCAAAATGTGGAAGCCTTTGGCGCTTTATGAGCGCGTGACCGGCAAGCCCCATCCTAAACTGCGGCCGAAGCCGATTTGGTATGAGAAGCCCATCTATTACATGGGCAGCCATATCAATTTCTACACCGAGGGCGATACGGTCCCCTGGCCGAGTTACACCCGGGCGCTGGACTATGAGTTGGAACTCGGGGTGGTCATTGCCCGGCCAATTTACAACGCGACGCCTCAAGAAGCCCTGGAAGCCATCGGGGGGTTTGTGGTCATCAATGACTTTAGCGCGCGCGATGTGCAATATCCGGAAATGACCAGCGGCTTTGGGCCGGTCAAGGCCAAGAACTTTGCCAACGGTATGAGCATGACCGTGGTGACCGCGGACGAGATTTTGCCCAAAGTTGAAAATCTGCGCGGGAAGGTCACGGTCAACGGCCAAGTGTGGGGCGAAGGCACCACCGCCGGCCCGCAACACAGCCTGGGTGAGATGGTGGCCTATGCGTCGTTGGGCGAGAAGGTGCTTCCTGGCGAGGTGATGGCGACCGGCACTTTGCCGGGATGCAGCGGCATGGAAACCGGCCAATGGCTTTCCCCCGGGGATGAGATTGTGCTGACCATAGAAGATGTTGGTACCCTGCGCAACATCATTGGCCAACCGGGGTGATGGGCGCACA
>CAYLRJ010000107.1:0-3870 GCA_964386185.1 uncultured Anaerolineaceae bacterium | reverse complement strand
CGCCCTGGAACACCAACTGGCCCACCTGGAGGCCCAACTCCGCCAGCCGCCCCGCGACCCCGCCGCCCTCCGGCGCCTGAGCACCACCTACGCCGACACCCAGGCCGCCCTCGACGCCCACCTCGCCGAATGGGAAGCCCTGCATCTCCAACTCGAGCAGGGCTAAAGTGTAAAGTGTGAGGAGGAGTCCTTTGTCCCCCAAAGCCCTTCTACGCCCAATATTTCGGCGTTGGTCGTTTGCCCTTCCTCTACTCTGGGCGAGCGTGGCGGTTTTTTTACGATGGCACGTTGGCCCCTGGCCCATTGATGATGCCTACATCACCTTCCGTTATGTAGCGCATGGCGTACAAGGTCACGGTCTCGTTTACAACCCTGGTGAACGGATCCTGGGGGTCTCGACGCCCTTATGGATGCTTGTGCTCACTGGGCTGTGCAAGCACGTGGTGTGCGACATCCCCTTGCTGGCCGCGCGCGTCAACGCGGTGCTGGACGGCGTAAGTGTCCTTTTGCTTTACGCGTTGGCGAGGCGATTTCGCCTCTCTCCTTGGGCGGCCTCGGTTCCCGCGTTGTTTTGGGCTTTTTATCCCCTTAGCTTAAAGTACGCTGCCGGGGGGATGGAGACCGCCCTGGCGACGCTCTTACTTCTGGCCATGTTTAACCTCTATTTGAGGCGTCAAGAACACTGGGCCGCGTTCATGGCGGGCGGCGCACTCCTTGCCCGCCCCGATGCTTTGGCCGCGGTCGGACCCATGTTCTTCGCCATGCTTCGGTCCACCCCCCGGCGCGCCTGGACAAAAGGCCTTGTACTTGGCGCAGTCTTGCTGCCGTGGTGGTGGTTCTCTTGGCATTATTACGGTCAGTGGCTTCCCCAATCCCTCGTGGCCAAAAGCGCTCCCATTTACCGCGCGTCGCCCGGCGAAAACTTCTGGCAAGGCCTCTACCTCTTCAACGGCCTACTCCTCAGTGGGCCGTTGGGCTGGACAGCCCATGGCTTTTACATCTTCCAACCCCTAATAATGCGCTTGCCCTTGATCCCCATGGCATTGGGTTTGGTCGCCCTATGGTTTTTAGGATTTCAGCACGCACGGCGTCAAGATGGGCGCTGGAGTGTTGTGTTAGGTTTCCCCTGGCTTTTCCTCGGGACATATGTCCTGCTGGGCCTGCGCGGGAACTTAGCGGCCGAGTGGTACTTTGTGCCCCTCGCGCCCTTTTTGGCCTTGGGGCTATGGTTTGGCTGGGTCGTTTATGCAAAAACACGCGCCCCCACCGCGGCCCGGCGGTGGCTTCTCGTCTTCGGCGGGAGCGCTTTGCTCCTTGCTCAAGTCGCCGGCCTCAACTGGGGCCGTCATGCGGAGCGCCCATTTTGGTTCCCCCGCAGCATTTGGGTGGAACGAGAAACAATGTATCGCCAAATCGCGAGCCATCTTCGGCAAAATCTTCAGCCCGGCGAAACCGTGGCAGCACCCGAGATTGGCACCATAGGGTACTTTTGCTTGTCGTGCCGCGTGCTCGATACCGTGGGTTTGGTTTCGCCCCAGGCCTTACGCTACTATCCTCTCCCGCCTGATCTGTATGTCACTATCTATGCCGTGCCGCCTGACTTGATTCGTGATGCACGCCCTCAGTACTTAGTGGGGCTGGATGTTTTTTGGCGTCGTTCCCTATTCGAGCAACCCTGGTTCCAAGAGGAATATACTTTGGTCATGGAAGAACCAACCACCATCTTCGGCAGCACAGCGCTACAAGTGTTTGTGCGTCGCGAAACTACCGCCCTGCCTTCCTCCCATCCGGCAGAAGCACCATGACCCTCCCCGTGCTACCCTTTTCCGTCAGTTTGGAGGCCGCCCTTTCTGTTGGCTTACTCGGTGTCCTCCTCCTCCTCAGCGCGCGCTTGGGCCGCTGGGTCGGCCTGCATTTGCATCTGTGGCCGCCGGACGAGCCAGAAGAAGCCCTATGGACCATTCCGCTGGGCATGGGCGTGTTGGCGTATGGTATTTTGGGCCTGGGTCTGCTTGGTTGGTTCTGCCGAGAAGCCTTCCTCTTATGGTTGGTAGGTGTGCTCTTGTGGACGCGCGGCATGGGCTGGGGCGGCCTGGAAAAAATCCTTCCCGCCATGCGCAACGGCTGGCGCTATCTCCGCCCCCGTCGCGTGGTGCTGCTTTACATCGTGCTGTTGACAGGCCTCGGAACTTTCACCTTCTTACAAGCCTTAACGCCGCCTTGGGGTTACGACGCGCTAATGTACCATCTCGAGGGGCCATGGCGCTTTTTGGAGCAAAGGCGTCTGGTGTTGCTGCCCGATATCTGGCAAGCCAACGGGCCCTTCACCGTGCAAATGCTTTTCGCTTTGGGTTTGAGTCTGGGGCTGAGCATCTTTGCCAAACTGGTGCATTTCCTTTACGCCTTACTGCTTCTGCTCGCGACCTTCATTTTGGGCCGTCGGTATGGGGGTGGCCCCACCGTGGGGGCGCTCGCGGCCGGGATTTTAGTGGGCATGCCCGTCTTCCCCCTATGGGCGGCGTTGGCCCAGGTCGACCTCGCTTGGGCCCTGTACGAACTCTTGGCCCTTTACGCCGTGTTTCGCTGGCACGACGAAGCGCACGCACGGTGGCTCGTATTAGGCGGCATCATGATGGGCCTGGCCCTGGGGACCAAATACTTAGCCCTGGCGGGCGGAGCCGTTTTGGGCGCATGGGTGCTTTGGTCCAGCCGTCATGAGGGCCGGCGAGGTTTGCTGCGCAACGCGTTGTCCTTCGGCGGCACCGCCTTGGCCCTGGCCCTGCCGTGGTATTTGAAAAACGCTGTTTGGGGCGGCAACCCCTTCTATCCTTTGCTGTGGGGCGGCGTGGCTTGGCCACCAGAGCGCTTGCACGCGTTGAACACGTACCTTCACAGCTTTGGCATGGGCACAGGGCTCAAAGACCTACTCCTTTTGCCCTGGCACATCTACGCCCATCACGAGCGCTTTGGCACTTTCTTGGGGACCGTTGAGATCCCCAGCCTGCTTTTCCCCCTGATCGCGCTGTACATATGGACGCCGAAATCCCCCTGGATGAACCGCCTGGGGTTGATCATAGCGGCCCGAGGGCTCTTTTGGTTCTGGGGCTCTCAGCAAGTGCGCTTCCTACTCCCGGTGTTGCCTTTGCTCAGCGTGTGGACCGCATATGTTTTGCAGAACCTCGTGCGCCAACGTCGCTTGCGCCGTGTGTTGCAACACGGCCTGGTAGGGGGGATGGTCGCGGCCACCTTTGCGTACGCGATCCTTTTCCAACTCCAAGTGCAGCCCTGGCGCGTCCTTGGGGGTTGGGAGTCACGCCACGCCTGGCTCACCCGCCTGGTCACTTCATACGCCGCCCAGCAATACATCGTTCAGCACTTCCCCCCAGAGGCGCGCGTGCTCCAAATGTGGGATGGTCAAAGTTTCTACTGCGACGCGCGCTGTCTTCCCGACGCTGAACACTCACGTTGGAATCGCATCGTGGACTCAGGCACAAATTCCATCGCAGTGTGTGACCGGCTCCGTGCTCAAAAGATCACCCACCTGCTGTTGAACCGAGTCGATTTGGCCTTCCAGATGCGCTTGGACCTGACCGGTCGACATGCGCGAGCCTACACTTTTTTTGTCGAGACATTCCAGCCTTGCTGCACCCGCGAAGTCTATCAAGACGATTGGGTTAGTCTTTACGAACTCACCTGCCCCGCGGCGCGGCCGTGAGCCGCCCGTTGAATGGGAAAAACGCTCCGCGAACGGCCGGGCGGGCTCGCGGCCGCACGCGCGCTCCTCCCCGCCCCGGCCAGGCCTCTCCAAAAACCAACGCCGCAAAATCGAGCGCCGCATCGCCGCCCTGGAAGACGCCATCACCGCCCTGG
>CAYLRJ010000106.1:0-25126 GCA_964386185.1 uncultured Anaerolineaceae bacterium | reverse complement strand
GCGGAAGGCTGAAAGGCATTTCAACCCTCATCTTCCAGGCCAATTGGCCTGCCGGAATTGGCACCTGGGCGCGCTGCACAAGGCGCAACGCCTGGTTGCCGAGGCTTCACAGGGCCGGTCCCTCCACCTCTCTGGATGAGGTTCATCCCGTCAATTGTCTGCGCAAGTGTACCACAAGGCGAAACGGGGAGCAAGCCTGTTGTGTCGGAAGGCCCAGGGGGCGCCGAGGGCGCGGGTGCAGTGGGCGGCGTTTCAACGGGCGACCAACGCGGCGGGCGGCTGCGCCTCAGCGGCGCCGTGAGGTCAGGGCGGGCGCAGCACCCACGACAACACAAAGCCCCGCACTCGGCGGGGCTTTGGCATTGATCCATTGGGGGCCGGGAAAGGCTGGCTGTGGTTTAGCCACAACCGCCGCCCACAGGCCCTTGCTGGCGCTGGAGTTTGATCTTGGGCGAGAATTTGAGGGTCTCCAGCCATTCCTCGGTAAATTCGTCACTGTTCAAATCTGAGGCACGATAGCGATCACCCAACGCGCCAGCGAAGTAGAAGTTGAGGGCTTCGACCGTATCCAGCGAAGTGGCACCTTCGAAAATCAGCCCTTCGGCCATATCCTCTTCGCCAAAAATCGTGATCCACTCATTCATGCCGCCGCTCAAGATGTAGATGTTGGGAATCTTGGTCGCGGCCATCATCTTCCAAGCCTGGGTGGCTTCGCCTTCATCATCGCTGAGCACCACAAACACCGTCAGCGGCACGTCTTTGGCCTCTTTCTTCAAGGATGGCAAGGCAGCCGGGAACTGGCTCAGCGGAATATGGCGCGCCCACTTCAGGTGGAAGAGGTTGTAGCTGTAGTCATCCCGCACGTCAAGGATCACGGTGTTGATGGTGTGGTCGTTCATGGTCTTGACCAACTCACCCGGATGGATTTGCACCTGATACTGCTCCAACAAGGGCGCTTTTTCGGGTGCCACTCGGGCCCACATTTGGCTCAAAGAAGGCTGAATAGCCCACACGCCAAAGGCCAAGGCCAAAATCGCTGCCGCCCCGATTGGCCATTGTTTGGGCAAGGGGTGCGGTGCGCTGTCTTCGCGGCCAAAGCGTTTGACCAGCGCTTCGTTCAGCCAGAAGAGCAAGAGGGCCATGATCACAATGGCCACGACGACCACGCCTGCGTTGGTGTGGAAGACATCCATCAAGGTCACGCGGCCATAGTTGGTGCTGTTGTTGTAGAAGTAGTGGAAGAGGGGCTCGGTTTCGCTAAAGAGGAAGGCACCAACCAGCCCGCCCAGGACGTAGAACATCCCGTCTTTCTTCAAAGTCACCGATGAAACGACCGAGGTGCCCGGGCAGTAGCCGCCAATCACGAAACCCACACCCATGATGGCAGCGCCCACGACGCCAGGCCACAGATGGGTCGGGTCCACCCAGATGAGGTCGTAATCCAAAATTCCCAGGGCAACGGCGCCAAAGATCAACACCATCCCCACGATAATGGCCGTGAAGAGGGTTTTAATCACCCGGCCATTTCGGAAGTAAAACTGCCCGGTCAGCAAATAGGCGTTGTTGAACCCCGAAATCTCCAACGCGTAGCCAAAGAGGAACCCGATGAAGATTTCGACCACATAGACGCCGGCTTTGCCCAGGACGTCGATTGAAGCAAGGGGAAACATGTCGCGTCCTCCTCAGTTCCACATCTTCCGCAGCAGGAAGGCCACCACGTAAGCGACGACGAACATCACCATTGCGATGACCCAACTCCCTGCGGAAAGGGTCGCACCGCCGGACAAGACCTGCCCAGATGTACACCCACGGGCCATCCGAGCGCCATAGACGAAGATCATCCCGCCAAAGAACGCCATCACCCAGCGGGTGCGCTCAGACACTTTGGGGCCTTTGGTGGTCTCAGGGCGCACGTGGCCGCGAAGCACGCCTGCGGTGAAGGCGCCCAAGATCACCCCGATGATTTCAAAGGTTACCCAGTTATCCAGCGGGTTGCGGTTGCCACCTGCGATTTTCAACAGTTGGGGCACCCGATCCACGTGTGAAGGGGCAACCAAATCGACCAAGAAGCCGTTCAAACGGGCAAACATGGCCGAAGCGCCCAGGCCGTTCCCCGTCAGCAGCAAGGAGAGGAACAGCGCCACGCCCAGCAGCACACCCCCCGCGTAGGGGTTGGCGTAGGGTTTTTGAGGGCGCTCGATTATCTTCTGATACCACGACTTTTTCTCAGCCATCGTAAACGCTCCTTTGGGGTGCTCAGGCCGCTTGGGCGGCTTCGCCCTCTTCGTCCACTTCCACATCTTCCCAGCCGGTGATCATGGCTTCGATGTAGGCAAACGGGGTGTCACCGGTCGTGGTCAGATAGACATGGGCCACAACAAAGGTGCCAATCATCCAGGCATCCAGGGTGTGAATCGCGGCAACCCAGGTCATGGTGGCGTCACCAAAGAGGGTCGCTGCCTGCGGCCAAATGCGAGCCGCCCAAATCCACACGCCTGTGATCAGCTGGATGGGCAACATCCCAAACAGCAAGCCAAAGTAGGCCATGCGTTGCATGGGGTTGAGTTTATCCCAAAATGTCTTCTTGAAGGGATGGGGTTCGCCTTTGAAGATGCCTTGGGCGTAGAACTTGGCTTGCAAAATCATGCGGCTAAACAGCCCCTGCGGTTTGGGCAGGTATTGCTTGATGTAGCCCGTGGAGAGGTGATAGTAGGCGGCGAAGATGAAGTTGATGACCAAAATCCAACCCAACACGGTGTGGGTAAACACCAGCCCACGGAAGGAGAACCCGCCAAACCACTCGGGGTTGTGGATGATGAGCCCGGTAAACAGCAGCCCCAAGATGGCCACCATTTGCAGCCAGTGCCAGAAGCGCTCGGCGGCGGTGTAGAGGTATTCGCGCTTGGTGGGGCCATGATGGTGCTTGTAGCCCAATTTCTTGGCGAAGTAAACCCGAGCGGCACCGTGAGCCAACACGCCCAGCAGCGTTCCGACGAAGGCCAAGATACCGAGCAGGTCAATCCAGCGCACGCTGCTGTGGCCTGCGACGTAAAGGGCTTCGTTTTGCTCAGGTTGATAGTAGAGCATGCCGCTCTCGTTGACCACTTGCCCTCGATCGGCGATGTCGGAAGTATCCACTTTGGGCGTCACGCCTGCCGGGGCAAAGGGCGAAAGTTCGATGGCTTTGCCAATTCGCGAGTCGGACCCGTGGCAGGCTCGGCAGTCTTGGATGGCGTAGTCGCTTTGGACCACGCTATGATGGATGGCGTAGGGCACCACGTTCCCCACGATGTGGGGGTTCTTCAGGCCCAAATCGCTCAGCCGCTTGGCGATGAGGTCCACTTTGGCTTGCGTATCCAGGGTGAGTTCCTTGACGCTGAGTTTGCCATCGCCATCGGCGTCAAAGGCGGCCACGATGTCAGAGGCGTAGGTTTTGCCGTCTGGCATCCAGGCTTTTTCCAAATCTGCATCGCTGACCAGCACGGTTTTGCCGTCTTTCTCATACACCCATTCATACGTGGTGACCATGTTGTAGGGGGCAATTTTGCCTTCGTCGTTCTTCAGCAATACCGGCTGGTAGCCTGTGATGAGTTGCGAAACCGTGATGGGCTCCACCTCGGGCGCGTCGGGCGGGGTCTTTTCCACCGGCGCCATACCACGCAAGACCACCTTGTTGACCACGCCATCGGGCATGACCACGGTGCGGTCGTAGGTTTCCACAGGCGGAGCATAGAGTTTGGGCACGTGGCAGGTTTCGCAAGCCACTTTTGACATGTGCAGATCCAAATAGGGCAACCAATCTTTGTGGCTGGCCTCAGGATCGTGACAAGCCTGGCAATTTTCTTGGGTCAGGATGTGGCTGGGTTGTTCCAGGTATTCACCCACCGACGGGTGCCGAGGGTCGTAGGTGAGGTAATCGGGGAGTTCGGCATACCGCCGCGCCGCGGGGCTGTTGCTGCTGCTGTGGCAGTCCACACATTGCAGGCCCCGCTCGGCGTGGACATCCCACGCGTATTGCAACGCAGCCTTACCCTCGATGTTCATGGCCGAAGCGGAAATCCGCTGCGGCGAAAACACCTGGCCGGTGGTCAGGGTTTCCCAATTGTCCGGGTCCAACGGGTCCACAATGACCAAGGGGGTCTTCAAGTCCGTATGCACCACGCCATGACACTGAGCGCAGTTGGCGTTGGTGGGCTGGGTGATGTTGACGTAAGCGGGCTTGAGTTTTCCGTCGGGCCAGAATGCGTCGGGGTTCCACACCCAGCCGTCGTCTGTTTTGGCCACAACGCCTGTGCCGAGCAACACCGCGGTGTTGGCCCAGTCTTTTTCACCATCGGCCAACGCCAACTGGCGGGCGATGCCGTTGGGTTGGGTGCTATGGCACAGGAAGCAGGCTTCGGTCATGCCTTCGAAGCGGGCAATGCCTTCGGCTTTGGTGTGGGTAGCGTGGGTGGCGATGAACTCGGCATCGTGGCATTGCCCACAAGTTTTCAACATGTCGGCCGGCTTCCCACTGCGAATCACGGGGATGCCGTCCGCGTCCAGCAGGGCATACGACGGGTGCATGGGGGAAGGCGTCACTTCAGGGGTTGGGCCTTCTTCGGCCAACACCTGATGCACGCCCAAGGTGACGCCGGCCGCCATGACCGCGAGCAGGGCCGTGAAAATCAGCAAGGAGACCAATTTCCGTTGCATGGCTACACTCCCGTTATTGGTTGTTGTCAAAGCGGCCGCCCCATTCCATCGGGTCGCCCGGGTAGCCCAAGGCTTGCCAGTCCAGGCGGCCATCGGGGCCGTGGCAGTCCGCACACTGCAAAGCCTGTTCTTTCGGCTTGACCATGTGCGTCAGCGGCCAGTACATCCAGGTTTGCGTGAAGCCGTACTTGCCACTGTATTTCAAATGGGTGTGCGGTTCGGCCAGGCGGAAGGCTTGATCCCAATCAAAGTTGGTCCAGAAGCCGTCTTTGCCCGCGGTAAGCGGCGCCAGCAAGTAGCCATAGACCTCGTCGTAAGGCTGCATCGTGCGATGGATCTTGAAGGGGAAGATCTTCGCGGTGGGGTCGTCAATGCTCCCCGCAGGCTTGTTGATGTAGGTCACGCCGTTACGGTTGATGGGGTCGCCTTCCACGTACCGTTCGGCTTCGTTGCCGTTGAACCACGCGTACGTGGGGATCAAATTCTTCTCATACACGAAACTGCCTTTGATTTTCAGGTAGTGGAAGTGGTTCTCGGGCCGGTCTTGGCCAGCCGTGGACCAATCCCAATAAATCTTGGTCGGGACCACTTCCGCCACCTCAGGCACATGGCAGGCCTGGCAAGCCACCGATTGGACATGGGCGTTGAGCCGTTCATCCTGGTGCGGGGCATTGCTGTGGCAGTCGGTGCATTGGACTTGCTCATCCGGTTCAACCGTGTAGTTCAGGTTGATGAGTTTGCCCTTGATGTGATGGTCTTCGGTGCGGTGGCAGTCGGTGCATTGGAAGTCGTAGCGCCCCATGTGGACGTCCAAATCTGGGCTGGGGTGATAGAGGGCGCTGCTGATGTCACCGTGTTTGACGTTGTCACCGCCACCGCCATACGCGTGGCATTTCAAGCAGTTGTCACGGGTAGGATTGCGGACGCTCTTTGCCGCCGCGACCAAATCAACCCCCTCAGCAGGGTCGCCATAGGCCCCCCGACCATAAATCGCCGGGTCGGCATGGCAAACCAGGCAGTCAATATTATCCGGGTTGTGGAGGTCTGCCGGGGCTTCTTCGGTCCAACCGTAGCCGGTGTGGCAGGTCATGCAGACCCGCTGGTTGCCCTGGGTGCCGATGCAGAAGTTGTTGAAGGAATGCATCTTCCCCAGATGCACCGGCTCATCATGCCCCGGGATGTTGAAGGCCTTTTCGCTATCCCACGTCCAGTGCGAGGTATGCATGTAGTCATCGGCGACGTCGGGATGGCACGAGAGGCAAGTTTTGGTGACGTCTTGCCCAGTCTCGAAAGGCCCCTGGATGATTGCCGAGTGATCGACGTGAGGGGCATGTTCCGGAAGGTGGGCCCAAGGGTCGTCCTTGGGGGCGTTGGGCTTTGGCCACAATACCCACAAGGGCACTATGACCACCAGGAGAATGCCCACGAGGCCCAGCAGCCAAGTTGGTTTTTGCTTCATAACCTTCTCCTTGGTAGGTTTAAGGTTGGCGTGCTGCAGCCGGCGTGCCGCCCGCATCCAACAGGCTGGCGCGACGGGCAAAGCGGTCACGCAATACCTCACGCAAGAGGCTCAAGGCTTCTATCAATCGGCCATCGCTCAGCCGATATTCCACCATCGCCCCTTTGCGCTCGGCCGTTACCAAACCTTGTTCGCGAAGCACCTTCAGGTGCCGCGATGCCACCGGCTGACTAATCCCTAATTGCTCTGCCAGTTCGCTGACGTGGTATGGACGCTCGGCCAGGGCACATAGCATCAAAATTCGCTGTGGATTTGCCAGCGCGGCACACATTTCGGCCTGGTAGGGCGCCATGCTTTCGTGCTCATCAAACCGGGACATCGCTGCGCTTCCTTTCCTTTGTTCTTTCTGCTTCCATCAACGTATACACGTATGCGCATAACCCTACTCATGCACTTTTAAGCATACTCGCTTTCCCAAAGGGGGATTAGTGACAAACGTCACTCTTTTATCATTCCAACCGCGCGGCTATGGTTTGTCGCGTGCCGCGCCCGCGCGCTTCGGCCGCGCGGCTGCACGTCCAGCGGCTTTGGGCTATACTTGAGCTTGTGAATACGCGACCTTCTCTTCCATCGCAGCCTGGGGCATACTGGCTGGTGTTGTATCTCCCGCGGGCCCTTACGCTGGTCGTCGGGCGCAAGGGCCAGGCCCGCTTTCCGGCAGGGTGGTATGTTTATACCGGCAGCGCCCACGGCCCAGGGGGCATCCGCAGCCGCCTGGGGCGCCATCTTCGCGGAAGCCCTCGCCATCGCTGGCATATTGACTACCTCCGCACGGTCGCCCAGCCCGTCGCCTGGGGATGGACCACCGCGCCCGCACCCACCCTCCCCTGGGAATGCCGCTGGGCCCAGGCTTTGGCCGCCCATCCGGCCGCCTATTGGCCCCTGCCGGGCTTCGGCGCTTCCGACTGCCGCCATCGTTGCCCAGCCCATTTAGTCGGCTTCCTGCAATGGGAAGACCTCCGCAGCGCGCTTCCCGAAGCAACTCGCGGTACAATGAAGGCCGACTGCTTGCCAAACCTTTCTCTGGAGCCACTATGCTGAAAACCCTCAAAGCCTATGGCTTTCTCGTGCTCGTGGGCGGCGCTGTGTTGGCCGCAGACCAAGCCCTCAAAGCCTGGGTGCAAACCCACCTCCCCTTTGGCGACGTCTGGACCCCCATTCCCTCCCTGCCGTGGTTCCGCATTACCTATTGGCACAACAGTGGGATGGCCTTCGGCTTGGGGCAAGCGTGGGGCACCCTTTTGCTGATTTTGGGCGTGGTCTATGCGGTGGCGCTCTTTCTTGCCTTTCCGGCCATTGCCCGCAACGGTTGGTGGCTGCGCTGGGGGCTGGCCATCCAATGGGGCGGGGCGCTGGGTAATTTGTTGGATCGCCTACAACGCGGCTCTGTGGTAGATTTCATCGCGGTGGGGCACTTCCCC
Source organism: uncultured Anaerolineaceae bacterium (assembly GCA_964386185.1). Classification (GTDB taxonomy): domain Bacteria; phylum Chloroflexota; class Anaerolineae; order Anaerolineales; family DRMV01; genus DRMV01. The sequence goes on along the minus strand of CAYLRJ010000106.1, from coordinate 17,491 downwards.
GTCTTCAACCTGGCCGATGCAGCCATCAGCATTAGCCTCCTCTTCCTTCTACTTGGGGAATTCCTCTCCCCACCCTCGCAAGCCCCCACGCCTTCGGATGACCTTTCGGAACCCGCTTCCGAGGCCGTTCATCATGACCCTTGAAACCGAACGCATCATCACCCTCACGTTTCCCGGCCAACCTCCCCAAAGGCTGGACAAATTCGTCACAGCCTCGTTGGGCACGTATTCCCGCAGCCGAGTGCAAGCGTGGATCAAAGAAGGCCGTGTAGAAGTAGAAGGGCGCCCGGTGACTAAAACCGGCTTCCTGTTAGAACGCCCCGCGACCGTGGTGGTGCATGTGCCTCCGCTGCTGCCATCCCACCTTGAGCCCGAGGATATTCCCCTGGAGGTGCTCTTCGAAAACCACGATGTTTTGGTGGTCAACAAACCAGCGGGCATGGTGGTACACCCTGCGCCGGGGCACCCCCACGGCACCCTGGTCCACGCGGCTCTGGCCCATGCCCCCGACATCCGTGGCGTGGGCGGCAAACACCGCCCAGGCGTGGTGCATCGGTTGGACAAAGACACCTCAGGCGTCATCATCTTAGCCAAAAACGACGCAGCCCATCAATTCCTGCAAGCGCAATTCAAAGCACGCACCACCCACAAAATTTACCTGACCCTGGTCCACGGTGCGCCCCCCACGCCCATCGGCCGCATCGAAGCCCCCATTGACCGCGACCACCATCACCGCAAGCGCATGAAAGTGGTGCCCCCTGGCAAAGGGCGGCCTGCCGTGACAGAATATCGGACGTTAGAGGCCTTCTCGCGCTACACCTTTTTAGAAGCCCGCCCCCTCACCGGCCGCACGCACCAAATTCGCGTCCACTTAGCGTTTTTGGGCTGCCCTGTGGTAGGCGACGCCCTCTACGGGCGCAAAAAGGCCACCTCGCTCCCCCTCGACCGCCACTTCCTCCACGCCTACAGCCTCACCATCACCCTGCCCGGCGAAACCGAACCGCGCACCTTCACTGCCCCCCTTCCCGAAGACCTCCAACGCGTGTTGGAACACCTGCGCGCCTAACCCGCGACGCCCCACCCCGCTTCGCCCCCTCCCCTCTGCCAATACCAATACCCACGATGTTCCGTTCCCGATTAGCCTTCCTCCTCTTGCTTCCCCTTCTGGCCTTGCTCTCCTGGGCCTGCAATGCCCCCGCGCCCGGCGGGTTATGGGTTACCAACACGCCCAAACCCACAGCCACCCCTTCGCTCACCCCCACCCCGACCATCACCCCCACACCTACGCCCACCCCCACACCCCAACCCGCGGGCTGGCTCACAGCCGGCCAACAGGCCCTCTTTGATGGCGATTGGGATACCGCCCTCACCGCCTTCCAAAACGCGGCTTCCCAAACCTCAGACCCCGCCATCATCGCCGCAGCCCAATTGGGGTTAGGGCGCGTGCACCTCTACGCCCGACACTACGGCCAAGCCCTGGAAACCCTGCGTGGGCTCATCACCACGTACCCCCAAACCCAAGCCGCGATTGACGCCTACTTTTACCTCGCGCAAACCTACCAAGCCCTGGAGCGCTACGACGAAGCCGCCAAAGCCTATCAGGCCTTTCTCCAACACCGACCGGGCTACATTGACGCCTACCTCTACGAATGGATGGGCGACAACCGCTTCAACGCCGGCGACTATCACGGCGCGGCCTCGGCCTACCAGGCCGCCCTCCAGGCCGCCCCACCCGAAAGCCGCCGCTACGGCATCCAACTGGGCATCGCCCGCAGCCATCACATGCTGGGCAACTACACCCAAGCCATCGCCGAATACCAGGCCCTCTACCAAGCCGAGCCCAACGGCTACCGCCGCGCCGCCCTGGATTGGTACATCGGCCAAGCCTACCTGGCCCTGGGCGATCGGGAACACGCCTACCAAGCCTACCTCGATGCCGTCAACAATTACCCCGCCGCCTACCCTTCCTACCAGGCCCTGGTCGCCCTGGTCGAAGCCGGCGTGCCCGTCAACGACCTCAACCGCGGCCTGACCGACTACTTCGCTGGCCAATATGGCGTGGCCATCCAAGCCTTTGACCGCTACCTCAACTCCCCAGGCGAAGGCAAAGACACAGCCCTCTATTACAAAGGGCTCTCCCTCCGCGCGATGGGCAACCACACCCAAGCCACCGCAGCCTGGCAAACCCTCATTGACAACTACCCCCAAAGCCGCTTTTGGGATAAAGCCTGGGAACAAAAAGCCTACACCGAATGGGCTTACCTGGACCTGTACGACCAAGCCACCGAGACCCTCTTGGCCTTTGTGCAACAAGCGCCGACCCACCCCCGCGCAGCAGAATTCCTCTTCGACGCCGCTCGCGTGCAGGAACGCGCCAACCACTTGGCCCGCGCCGCAGCCCTCTGGGAACGGGTCGCGCAACAATATCCGGGCTCGGGCTACGCTTTCCGCTCCCTCTATCTGGCGGCCCTCACCCATCATCGGCTGGGGGAAGACCCCACGGCCAACAGCCTGCTCCAACAAGCCTTGGAACACACCAGCAGCCCCGCCGACGTAGCCGCGGTGTATCTCTGGTTGGGGAAGCTGGCCCAAGCGGATGGGCAAGCCACCGCGGCCCGCCAAGCCTGGGAACAAGCCGCCGCGGCTGACCCCACGGGCTATTACAGCGAACGCGCCCGCGACCTCCTGGCCGGGCGCCCCCCCTTCGACCCGCCCCCGGCCTTCCAATTTGCCGTCAACTGGGAAGCCGAACGCCGCCAGGCCGCGGCATGGGTCAAAGACACTTTCCAACTGCAAACCACCGCCGACGACCTCCTGAACCCCGGAGCCCTGGCCAGCGACGCCCGCTTCATCCGCGGCACCGAACTCTGGCGCCTGGGAATGTATCCTGAAGCCAAAGCCGAATTCGAAAACCTCCGCGAAGCCGTCGCCGCAGACCCAGCCAACACCTTCCGCCTGGCCGAATATTACCGCCAAATCGGCCTCTACCGCAGCGCCATCTTCGCCGCCCGACACGTCCTCGACCTGGCCGGCATGGACGACGCCGGCACCTTCACCGCCCCGCCTTATTTCACCCACCTCCGGTTTGGGCCTTATTACCGCGAATTGGTGGTCCCCATCGCCCAAGCCTACGACTTCCACCCCCTCTTCCTTTACGCGGTTTTGCGCCAAGAATCGCTCTTTGAAGGATTTGTGCATTCCTCAGCCGGCGCGCGTGGGCTCATGCAACTCATGCCAGCCACAGCCCAAGAAATCTACCAACAAACCGGCTGGCCGCCCGACTTCACCGTAGCCGACCTCGACCGCCCGCGTGTCAGCCTCACATATGGCGCCCACTACTTGGCACGCCAACGCGACTACTTCCACGGCGACCTCTACGCCGCGCTGGCTGCTTACAACGCGGGCCCAGGCAATGCGTCGGTCTGGGAAAACCTCGCCTCCAACGACCCCGACCTCTTTTTGGAAATCATCCGCTACGACCAAACCCGCGAATACATCCGCCGCATTTACGAAACCTTCGTCATCTACCGCAACCTCTACGGCACAGTTCCCCCCGGATAAAGTCATGATGCACTATCTCGACCCGGCCCCCGAGCGGCCTCAAGCCGTTTTGTTGCTCCACGGCCTGGGCGCCAGCGCAGCCTCATGGCAGGCCCAAATCCCCGCGCTGGTCAAGGCCGGCTTCCGCCCCATCGCGGTGGATATGCCCGGCTTTGGGAAGACGCCCTACCGCGGGCACTGGTCCCCTTGGGCCGTGGCAGAAGAAGCCCTCGCCCTGCTGGAAAAGCTCCATGCGCTGCCAGCCCATGTGGTAGGCATTTCGATGGGCGGCACCGTCGCCCTGGCCAGCGCGCTGACCGCGCCCTCACAGGTGCGTTCCCTGACTTTGGTCAATACCTTTGCCGCCCTGCGCCCTGACGGGCTCCGCGGCTGGGCCTACCTGGCATGGCGGATGCTCTTGATACACACCCTGGGTCTCGAAGCCCAAGCCCGCCACGTGGTGGCGCACATCTTCCCCAAACCCGAGCAGGAAAACCTCCGCCAAGAGTTGCTCACCGAAATCCTCCAGGCCGACCCGCGTGCCTACCGCGCCGCCATGCGGGCCTTGGCGCGCTTCAACGTCACCAACCGACTTGGCGAAATCCAACAACCCACGTTGGTAATCACCGGCGAAGAAGACACCACCATTCCGCCAAAGACCCAGCGCGTTTTGGCACAAAACATCCCCCACGCGCGGCAGGTGGTCATTCCCCAGGCAGGCCATGCGGTCATCGCCGACCATCCCGCGGCCTTCAACCAAGCGCTGCTTTCCTTCCTTTTGTTCGAGACTTAGCCATGCCCCTTCTCATTGACGGCCACAATCTCATCCCCAAGGTATCTGGCCTCAGCCTGCATGCGCCAGACGACGAAATGCGGCTCATTCAACTTTTGCAGCGCTATTGTGCGCATCACCACACCCGAGCCGAGGTCTATTTTGACCGCGCCGCGCCCGGCCAAGCAGGGCGCCGCGGGTTTGGCGCGGTCACTGCGGTGTTCGTCCATGCCGGCCGCACTGCCGATCAAGCCTTGGCCGCCCGCTTGCGCGCCCTGGGGCGGCAAGCCGCCAATTGGACGGTGGTCTCCTCAGACCACGAAGTGCAGCGGGCCGCGCGTTGGGCCCGCGCCAAGGTGCGCTCATCCGAAGACTTTGCGCGCGAGCTCCACGCGCTGCTTAGCGCTCACCTCCCCGCCGCAGAAAAGCCCGCTTCCCCCTCCGAGCATGAAATCGAAGAATGGCTGAAATTGTTTGGCGAGGGGTAGCCTCTGCTTTACCACGCGCACACCGTCGCAATCACCTCAGCCAAAGCGTGGGGGGCTTCCAAATGCACCATGTGCCCTGTGTTGGGGAAAATCCACACCTGCGCGTCGGGCCGCACGTGCTGGATTTGTCGGGCCAAGGCCGCGTATTTTGCATCGCGCGCGCCGGCCACATAGCCCACCGGCAGGGGTAAACGGGCCAGCGCATCCCACAAGGGCGGCTGCACGCCGGGGCTCATTTCGGCAATCACCCGTGCGATGTCCTCGGCGCGGTTTTCCCGCCGACGGGCGAGGAGCGATGCAGGGGGCGTTTCCAACCCAAACACCGGCAGGCGATACCAAGCATCCAGGAAGGTCGGCAAACCGTCTGTGCGCAAGGCTTGGGCGCGGCGGGCATCGGCTTGCCGCCGGGCGCGGCGGGCTTCCGCTTCCCGCAGGCCGGGGTGAGCCGAAACCAAAAGCAGCGCCTTCACCCGCTGAGGATAACGCGCCGCGAAGGCCAACGCCACCCGCCCTCCCAGAGAATAGCCCACCAACACCACTTGAGGGAGGCGCTGGGCGTCTAACATGGCAGCCAAAGCCGCGGCCCAAGTGGTGTACGACTGGGGGCCAGGGCGAAGGGCGGTGCGGCCGTGGCCGGGGAGATCGGGGGTTAGGCAAGCACAAGCGTGGGATAGGTGGGCGCAAACGGGGGCCCAATCATCGCCGCGGCCCAAGAAACCGTGCAACAGCATCAAGGGCGGCTGGGTTGTCACGTCACCTCCCGCCCCAAAGCCGCGGCAATGCGCGCGATTTCTTGCACAAACGTGGGAAAATCTTCCACCGCCAACGACTGCGCGCCATCCGAAAGGGCCTCTGCGGGGCGCGGGTGAACTTCTACCAAAAGGCCATCGGCCCCTGCAGCCACTGCGGCCCGAGCCGCGGGGAGCACCAAGTCGGCCCGCCCGGTGGCGTGGCTGGGGTCTCCCAGCACCGGCCACGGCACTTCACGCTTGGCCAAAGCAATGGCGTTGGTGTCAAGGGTGTTGCGGGTGGCGGTTTCAAAAGTGCGGATGCCCCGCTCACAAAGCAAAATGCGCTCGTTGCCGCGGCGAGCAATGTGCTCTGCAGCCAAAAACCATTCGCGCACGGTGCTCATAAAACCCCGCTTGAGCAAGATGGGTTTGTCTAACTCGCCCACAGCCCACAGCAAGGGATAATGTTGCATGTTGCGGCTGCCAATTTGAATGATGTCAGCGTACGCGGCCACCAAAGGCACATGCTCCACCCCTAAGGCCTCAGTGACCACCAACAAGCCCAATTCATCGGCTACGGCGCGCAAAATGCGCAGGCCTTCTTCCCCCAAACCTTGGAAACTATCAGGCGAGGTGCGCGGTTTGAAAGCGCCCCCGCGCAACACTTTGAGCCCCAAAGCCGCCATAACCTCGGCAACGGCTCGGGTCTGCTCGTAACTCTCCACCGCGCACGGCCCGGCCATCACCACGATGGGCTGTTGACCGCCCACCGCCACCCCCTTTGCCAAGGGCACCTCGGCCGAAACCGCGGGTGAAAACATGGTTTCAGAAACAAAACTGCGGTTCATCATCCCACTTGCATTGGCACAGCGCAGGCTTCCGCCAAAGCCTGCCGCATGGTGGTCAATTTCAGGCCGGTTTCTTCCCATTCTTTGGCAGGGTCCGACCCTGCCACAATGCCAGCCCCAGCGTAGAGCACGGCGACGTCTTTCAACAGCAGCGCCGAACGAATGGCCACGCCCAATTCCCCACTGCCATCGGGGAAGGCCAGCCCCACGGGTGCGGCATACCATCCGCGCGGGAAGGGCTCATGCTCGGCGATGAAGGTCATGGCGGCATCGCGCGGAGCGCCTCCCAATGCGGGCGTGGGGTGCAAAGCCGCCGCGATGTCCAACACACCCACGCCGGGCTGCAACAAGCCCCGAATGGGGGTTTCCAAATGTTGGATGTGAGGCAAACGCCGCAGGCGCGGCTCGGGCGGCACCAAAAGGGTGGTCGTCAGGGGGGTGAGGGAGGTGCGAATGTGTTCGACCACCAGGGCGTGCTCGCGGCGATCTTTGGGGCTGGCGAGCAGCTGCCGCCCCAGCAAGGCGTCGGTATGCTCATCGGTGCCGCGCGGCGCGCTTCCGGCCAGGGCAACGGTTTCAACGGCCGGGCCGCGCACCCGCGCCAATAATTCGGGCGTGGCGCCGACAAAGGCCACCCCGGGTTCCGGTTCCATCAAGAAACAATAGGCGCGCGGGTGTTGGTGATATAACGCGGCTAAAACATCCACCGGCGAGATGGGCGCGGGCAAACGCACCACTTCTGCTCGCGCCAACACCACCTTTTGCAACGCGCCCGCGGCAATGGTCGCCAGGGCTTGGTTGACGGCGGCTTCCCACGCGGGCCGCGAAGTGCCGCCCACAACCGGCAGGTCGGCTGCTGGCGTTGCCTCTGCCGAAGGTGCCCAGCGCGCGTGCATCGGCATGGCCAAGGGGCCTCGCAGCGTGGTGGGTGCTACCGCCATCCCCGCAGGGAAGGCTTCCCACCAGGGGGCAACATGGTGCTCGTGCGGCGCAAAACTCAGCCCCACAAAACGAGGGCCCCCGTGAGGCAAGGCGCGGGCCAAATCGGCAAATCGGCTCGGGCCTTCGCCAACAGCCATTTCCCCAATGCCCCATCCTACCCAGCCGCTGCGGCCGTGTAGCCATGCCCAGCGGGGTTGCCCCTCAGCCTGAGATAAGGCTTCAAACAACATGGCCTTTTTCTCCCGTGGCAGGAATTTCCAACCCAATCGAGCGCAACAGCGTGGTCCGCAAGGCCGGCAACCAACGCTCTCGCGCCGGCTTCCCGGTCAACAGCCAACGGGTGACCAGCTCGTAGATTGCCCCCACCCAGGCGTAGGCGGTCATCTCGGCATCCAGAGGCGGGATGTCACCTTCGGCCACAGCCTGCTCCAGATATGTGCGAATGAGGGCAGCAAAGCGGTCGTTGATCTCCAAACGCTTGCGCTCAAAACGCTCACCCAGCCCGACGGCCTGGATGAGGAAGATTTTGGCCAGCGGCCGATACTCGGCAAAGGTGTCAATGCCCGCTTCCAACGCGGCGGTGACGCGCTGCACACCTCCCTGTTGCGAGGCAATGGCTTTGGTGAGGCGGTCTTCCAACAGCTCGGCAAAATAATCAATGATGGCCAAAAAGAGGCGGTCTTTGCCAGGGAAATGGAAGTACACGCCGCCCTTGGAAACATGGGCTTCAGCGACAATATCGTCCATCCGAGCATCGTGATAGCCTTTGCGGGCAAAAACTCGGATCGCCGCGTCGAGAATGCGCTTGCGGGTGAGATCGGGATCGGTCATTTCGGGCCTCAACAACGCCTCTGGGGAAGCAAAAGGTTTTGGGCCAAGCGGGCGAGCCCGCCCCCGCCGCGCCCGGTGTGCCGGCTCGCGGCCTCCCCAAGGGCCAACACGAGGATAAGGATATGGTAAAATCGCATCCGACCGACCAGTCGGTCTTTGCCTATAGCATACCACGCGTCACAACAAACTGCCAAGGTTCCGTAGGCAAGCCTGGCAACACACCCTTGTGTTTGGGAGCATCATCATGGCACAAAACCGCTGGCACACTTGGATGTTGGCCATCCGCCCGAAAACGCTTCCTGCGGTGGTGGGGCCGGTCTTGGTTGGCTGGGGAGTCGCCTGGCATGACCATGTCTTCCGCTTGGGGCCGGCGCTGGCTGCGCTGGCAGGGGGGCTGTTGCTGCAAATCGGTGCCAACTTAGCCAACGATGTCGCCGACTTCCACCGCGGGGCCGACACTGCCGAGCGCTTGGGGCCGGTGCGGGTCACGCAAGCCGGCCTGCTTTCGCCCCAGGAAGTCACCCGCGGGATGTGGCTTTCCTTTGGCCTGGCTGCGCTGATTGGGGTTTACCTCATTGCCGTGGCCGGCTGGCCGGTTGTGCTCATTGGGCTCACGGCCATTTTGGCGGCCATCGGCTACACCGGCGGCCCACTGCCGTATGGCTATTATGGGCTGGGCGACTTGTTCGTCTTCGTTTACTTTGGGCTGGCGGCTGTGGTGGGCACTTATTTTGTCCAGGCCCGCGCCACCAGCCCCGTGGCCTGGTGGGCGGCCATTCCGATGGGGCTCCTGACCGTGGCCATCCTGGTGGTCAACAACCTGCGCGACATCCCCACCGACCGCAAAGCCGGCAAACAAACGCTGGCTGTGCGTTTTGGGGCTCGTGGTGCGCGGCTGGAATATGACCTTTGCCTCGGAGGGGCCTACGGCGTCGTAGCGCTGGCCGTCTTGCTGGGGGTCTTCCCGCCTGGGGCCATGCTCGCCTGGCTCTCTCTGCCTTGGGCCTGGCAAGCCCGACGCATCGTACAAACCCAAACCGGGCGCAGGCTCAATCAAGCCCTGGCCCAAACCGGCCTGCTCGTGTTGCGGTTTGGGGTCTTGCTGGCCTTGGGGATGGCGCTATAATTGAGCCGAAAGCCGCGCGCGGCTGACGCCTGCTTCCTGCCGCTTGCCCCCGTCTGAATGCGGGGGAAGCGCCTCTTCCGTCTGCCCATTCCAATGGAGGCGACAATGCAAAGCGTTTTCGGGCCTGTGCCCTCCCGCCGTTTAGGGCAATCGCTGGGGGTCGATCCGGTTCAGCCCAAAACCTGCAATTGGAATTGCGTCTATTGTCAATTGGGGCGCAGCACGCCTCTGGTGGCCGAACGCCGCGAATATGTGCCTGCAGAGGCCATCGTTGCCGAAGTAGCGCAGCGGCTTCAGCACTACGAAGGCCGCATTGATTGGGTGACCTTTGTCGGGAGCGGGGAACCCACCCTTCACCGCCGTTTGGGGTGGATGATTCGCCAAGTCAAAGCCCTCACCACGGTGCCTGTGGCGGTCATCACCAATGGCTCTTTGCTTTATCTCCCCGAGGTGCGAGAGGAATTGCAGGCTGCGGATGCCGTGCTCCCCACTTTGGATGCCGGCTCGGCTGCGCTCTACCGCAAAATCAACCGCCCGTGGCCCGAACCGCCGTTTGAGGTCTATGTGCAGGGGCTGATTGATTTCCGCGCGCAATATCAAGGCCATTATTGGCTGGAGGTCATGCTGGTGCGGGGGCTCAACGACACCCCCGAAGCCCTCGAAGCTCTGGCAGAGCAAATCGCCCGCATCCGCCCCGACAAAGTGCATCTCACCCTGCCAGAGCGCCCGCCCGCGGAGCCGTGGGTGCAACCGCCGACCGCGGAGGGCATCATGCGGGCATTGGCCATCTTGGGGAAGGTCGCGGAGGTGGTGCATCCAGCCCAGGGCACCTTTGACCTCTCAGGCTACGAAAACCCCCAGGAAGCAATCTTGGCCGTATTGGCGCGGCACCCACTGCGCGAACGGGAAATTTTGGCCGCGCTCTCCCGTTGGGGGGAAGACACGGTCCACCAAACCTTGGCCACCCTGGAAGCCAGCGGCCAAGTACAAGTTTTGGAGCGCTACGGCGAGCGTTTTTGGAGCCTGGCTTCGGCGAAATACGCGGCGTGAACGTGCGTCGCGGCAGCCGGCGCCGCGCGTTTTACCCTTCCCCCTGCGCCACCACGACGGCCACCGCGCATGTGGCCGTGTGGCTGAGGCTCACAGCCCAGGTGGTAAGCCCCAAAGATGCCGCCTCGCGAGCGGCCTGACCATGCAAACGCAACGCGGGCGCGCCCCGCGCGTCGGTCAACACTTCCAAATCAACCCAACGCACCGCCCCAATACCGGTACCCAGGGCCTTGGCCGCAGCCTCTTTGGCAGCAAACCGCGCGGCCAAAGAAGCCACCTTGCCCCCGCATTGGGCGCGCTCCCGCGCGGTAAACAAACGCCCCAACAGCCGCTCTCCGTGCCGCTGAAGAGCCCGCTCAAAGCGGGCTATTTCGATTAAGTCCACACCCGTGCGCAACATAACGGCATCATACCACATTCGCGCCAATCTTCCAAAAAAGCAGGGGTTCCTGTGGGTACTTTGCCCAGGGATGTTGTACAATGGAAGCAATCCACCCAGGGCATACCCGACCTGGCGTGGCCGTTACCCGCACACCTTGACGGAAGGAGGTTCACACATGAGAACAGTTTACGCAGTGGCTGGGGGGGTGAGCAAGTTTACCAAAGCGCGGCCTGACAAGACTTTCCCCGCCTTGGTGAAAGAAGCCTACGACTACATGCTCAATGACATTGGCATCGAGCACCCCAAATTCTTCGAGATTGTTGATGGCTCGGTTGTCTCCTATTTTTCCGACCACTTCACCCGGCAGTTGATGGCCGGCATCATGGTGCAAGATTACCTCGGGTTGGTGCCCAAGCCCTCGCACCGGGTGGAAGGCGGCGGCGCGACCGGTGGGTTGTGCTTCCAGGAAGCCTACAAAGCCGTGGCTTCGGGCGATATGGATGTCGCCCTTGCGCTGGGCTTCGAGACCATGTCGCACGTCAACACCTGGAAGGGCAACGAATTCATCGCGCTGGCATCCGACACCAACTTCGACTACCCCGTCGGCGGCTTCTACTCGGGCTACTACGCCATGATGGTAACCCGCCACATGAAAGAATTCGGCACCACGGTGGAACAGCTGGCGCATGTCTCGGTCAAGAACCACATGAACGCCTACTACAACCCCTATGCGCAAAAACGCCGCCGCTTGACCATCGAAGACGTCCGCAAGGCGCCGATGGTGGCCTGGCCCCTCACCCGCTTAGACATCTGCGTGATGAGCGACGGTGCAGCCGCGGTGCTTTTGGCCAGCGAAGAGGGGCTGGCCAAGTTGGAAAAGGCCGCCGGCCGCAGCTTGCCCAAAGTCAAAGTCGCAGCCATTGGCCGCGGCACCGACGCCATGCGCATGGCCGACCGTCCGCATCAATCTTACGAGGAATTCTACCGCTACAACGCGCTGCCCAACGAAATGGACGACGACTCGCGGGCTTATTACAAGGAACTGTGGGACCGCGGCTTCCGCTACCCGGGTGTGCATTCCTTCCGCGCTGGCCGCATGGCTTCCAAACTGGCCTACGAACGGGCGGGCATCACCGACCCCCGCAAAGAATTGGACTTCATCGAACTCCACGACGCCTACACCAGCTCCGAAATCCAAACCTACGAAGACATGGGCCTCTGCCGCTACGGCGAAGGCGGCCCCTTTGCCGCCTCGGGCAAAACCTTCATGCCCAACATTGACTACGGCCTCGACCTGCCGGAAGAACCGGAAATCCCCGTCAACCCCTCGGGCGGCCTCATCGCCTGCGGCCACCCCGTGGGCGCGACCGGCCTGATGCAGGCGGTGTTTGCCATTTGGCAATTGCAGCATCGCATCAAAGAGCACTTCGGCAACGACACCCTGCAGGTGCCCAACGCCAAACGCGGCGCCATCCATTCCCACGCCGGCACCGGCACCTATGTCACCGTCAGCATCCTGGAACGCGCAGAGTAACGGGAGGAAACCATGAGCGACAAACCCATCCGCTACAAAATGGAAGAAACCGAAGACGGAACCACCCTCTACAACGTTCCGTTTCCCAGCGAATTGACCCCCGAGGCGCTCCAAGCCCTCAAAAAGATGGCGCCCATCATTGTCAAAAGCCCCTACAGCATCACCTACATCCACTCCTACGGGCAAGATTCACCGTGGTTCGCGGGCGTCGCCAACAAAGTGCTGCTGGGTTCCCGCCAGCCGGAAACCGGCTACACCTACGCCACCCCGCGCGGCCACGATATGTACACCGGCAAGGAAAACGACTGGGTCGAACTCCCCCAAGAAGGCACCATCCACGCGTTCACCGTGTGCCACTTTGGCTCAGAAGCTTTCTTGCCCGAAACCCCCTTCGTCCTGGTGCTGGTGGAATTCGAGGGCGCAGATACCCTCTTCCTGGGCCGGATGATCGGCGTGGACCCCAACGACGCCAGCCTGGATTGGATTGGCCGCAAGGTCAAGGCCAAATTCCGCCGCTTGAGCAAGTTTAGCCCCACCGACGTCTACTTCGTGCCGGCCGAAGACTAAAGCGCAAAAATGAGGTGAGGAGGCCCCGAAGCCCCCTCACCTCCTCCCTTTCCTCACCTGCCCGTCTTCCCCGACGCGCCCCCATCCTTCGTTCGCGATTTCCATTTGCCCTTCCCTGGGGAGGTGCTCCATGCCCGAATTTGAATTTGGCGGCGAGATCGTTTGGCGCCCCACACCCGAGTATCTGGAACGCGCCCACCTGACGCACTTCATGCGCAAGCACGGCATCGCCAATTACGACGAGCTCATGCGCCGCTCCACCGAAGACGTTGCCTGGTTCACCGAAGCCGTGCTCGATTACCTCGGCATTCAGTTCTACCAGCCTTACCGCCAGGTGGTGGACCTTTCCCGCGGCATCCAATGGCCCCAATGGTGTGTGGGCGGCAAGATGAACATCGTCCACAACTGTGTGGACAAATGGATGTCCACCCCCACCCGCGACCAAACCGCCTTTGTGTGGGAAGGCGAAGAAGGCGCGACGCGGGCGGTTTCCTACGCCGAACTCTACCACATGGTCAACCAAGCGGCCAACGCCCTGCGCAGTTTAGGGCTGGGCAAGGGCGACGCCATTGGCGTTTACATGCCCATGACGCCGGAAATCGTGGTGGCCATGCTTGCCATCGCCAAAATTGGCGGCATTTTCTTGCCCCTTTTCAGCGGCTACGGTGTCGACGCGGTGGTCACCCGCCTCAAAGACGCAGACGCCAAGGCCCTCTTCACCGCCGACGGCTTCTACCGCCGCGGCAAAGTGGTGGCGATGAAAGCCGTGGCCGACCAAGCCGCAGCGCGCGTGCCCACTTTGCAACACATGATTGTGCTGCGCCGCGTGGGCAACGACATCACCATGCAAGCCGGCCGCGACCACTGGTGGCACGAACTCATCCCCAACCAGCCCACCGAGGCCGAAACCGAGGTCACCGAGGCCGAAGACATCCTGATGATTATCTACACCTCGGGCACCACCGGCCGCCCCAAGGGCGCTGTCCACACCCATTGCGGCTTCCCCATCAAAGGCGCACAAGACATGGCCTTTGGGATGGATGTTCACCCCGGGGACCTGATTTGGTGGATGACCGACATGGGCTGGATGATGGGGCCGTGGCTGGTGTATGGCGCGCTGGCGCTGGGCGCGGCCTTTTTCATGTACGACGGCGCGCCCAACTACCCTGAAGTGGATCGGGTGTGGGCGCTGGTGGAACGCCACGGCATCACCCACCTGGGGCTTTCCCCCACCTATGTGCGCGCCATCATGCCCGAAGGCCTGGAACCCGTCGAAAAGCACGACCTCTCCAGCCTGCGCTTTTTCGGCTCGACCGGCGAGCCGTGGAACCCCGACCCGTGGATGTGGCTTTTCCGTGACGTCGGCAAAAGCCAGCGCCCCATCATCAACTACTCCGGCGGCACCGAGATTTCCGGCGGCATCGTGATGGGCAACCCCGTGTTGCCCCTGAAGCCGTGCGCATTCTCCGCACCTTGCCCGGGCATGGCTGCCGACGTTTTCGACGAAAACGGCCGCCCCGTCCGCAACCAGGTCGGCGAACTGGTCATCAAGGCGCCGTGGGTGGGCATGACCCGCGGCTTCTGGAAAGACCCCGAGCGCTACATCCGCACCTATTGGTCGCGCTGGCCCAACGTCTGGGTGCACGGCGATTTTGCTGCCATTGACGAAGACGGCATGTGGTATATTTTAGGGCGTTCAGACGACACCATCAAAGTCGCGGGCAAGCGTTTGGGGCCGGCAGAAGCCGAAAGCGCGGTCGTGGCGCACCCCGACGTGGTGGAAGCCGCGGCCGTGGGCGTGCCCGACCCGGTCAAGGGCCAAGCGCTGGTGGTCTTCTGCGTGTTGCGGGCTGGCGTGGAACCCACCGAAGCCCTCCGCGAAGCCCTGCGGGCGCGGCTCATCCAGGCTCTGGGCAAAGCCCTTGCACCCAAGGCCATCGAATTCGTGCCCGACCTGCCCAAGACCCGCAACGCCAAAGTGATGCGCCGCATCATCCGCGCGGCCTACATCGGCGAGCCCGTCGGCGACACCAGCGCGCTGGTCAACCCCGAAGCCGTGGAAGCCATCGCCGCGCTGAAATAACCCATTCCCAATCCCACTCCCCCCTAACTTCCCATGTCCACTCAAACTTACACCGACCTCAACCCCTCCCCTCGCATCCTGCTGGGCCCTGGCCCCAGCATGGTGCATCCGCGCGTGCTGCGCGCGCTGAGCATGCCCTTGGTAGGGCACCTTGACCCCGACTTCCTGGCCGTGATGAACGATGTCCAGGAACTTCTGCGCTATGTTTTCCAAACCCAAAACCAGCTGACCATTCCGGTCTCGGGCACGGGCAGTGCCGGCATGGAAGCCTCGCTCTGCAACTTCATCGAGCCCGGCGACGCGGTGCTGGTGGCCATCAACGGCTATTTTGGCATCCGCCTGGCCGACATGGCCTCCCGCTACGGCGCAGAGGTTGACACCCTGGAACGGCCCTGGGGCGAGGTGTTTGACCCCGACGAAATCGAAATGGCGCTCAAGCGGCGGAAATACAAACTGCTGGCGCTGGTGCATGCCGAAACGTCCACCGGCGCGCTGCAGCCCCACATCCAAGCCATTGCCGACGCCGCCCATCGGCACGGTGCGCTGCTGGTGTTGGATACGGTTTCGTCTTTGGGCGGCGTGCCCGTCGAGATCGACGCGTGGGGCGTGGATGTGGCCTACAGCGGAAGCCAAAAATGCCTCTCGGTGCCGCCGGGGCTGGCCCCGCTCACGGTTTCCGAGCGGGCGCGGGCGGTGCTGCGCTCTCGCAGCACGCCGGTGGCCAACTGGTATCTGGACCTCTCGCTGGTGGAAAAATACTGGGGTGCCGAGCGCACCTACCACCACACCGCGCCGGTCAGCATGAACTACGCGCTGCGCGAAGGCCTGCGGCTGGTGGCCGAAGAAGGCCTGGAAGCCCGCTTCCGCCGCCACCGCGAAAACGCGCTCCTGCTGTGGGAAGGCCTGCAAGACCTGGGCATCGAGCTCCTGGTGCCTGCGGAACACCGCCTGCCCACCCTCACCACGCCCCTGGTGCCCGCGGGCGTGGACGAAGCCGCGGTGCGTCGCCGCCTGCTCACCGAATACAACATCGAAATCGCGGGCGGCTTTGGGCCGCTGAAGGGCAAAATCTGGCGCATCGGCCTGATGGGCTTCAGCAGCCGCCGCGAAAACGTCACCCTGCTGCTGGCTGCGCTCAAAGCCATCTTGGCATCGTAAGCCCAGCCCCCGCGAACAGCCAACATCTCTTCCGCCGCGCGCCCTCACGCGCGGCGGAAGACGCCCGGCCCCAAACGCCCCCTTCCGGCGCGGGCCACGCTTCCCCTGACTTCCCCATGACAACCACCACCTCCCCCAACGTCGTCATCATTGGCGCGGGCATCGCCGGCGTGGCCACAGCCTATCACCTGGCCGTGCGGCGGGGCGTGCGCGACATCCTGCTGGTGGAAGCCCGCGCGCCCCTCTCGCTGACCAGCGACAAATCCACCGAAGCCTACCGCAACTGGTGGCCCGGCCCCGACGATGCCATGGTGCGGCTGATGAACCGCAGCATTGACCTCTTGGAAGCCCTGGCCGACGCGCACGGCAACCGCTTTCGGCTCAACCGCCGCGGCTACCTCTTTGTCACCGCAGATGCAGCGCGGGTCGAAACCTGGCGAGCGACCGGCGCTCAAGTGGCCGCGTGGGGCGCGGGCGCGTGGCGGGAGCACACCACGCCCGAAACCTACCGCCCTGCTGCCCGCCACGGCTTCCGCTCGCCCCCCACCGATGGCGCCGACCTGCTGCTCGGCAGCGACGTCGTCCATCACCACTTCCCCTACCTGGCCGACACCGCCCTCGCCGCGCTGCACGTCCGCCGGGCGGGGTGGATGAGCGCATACGGCTACGGCATGCTGCTGCTGGAAGAAGCCCGCCGACACGGCGTGCGGCTGGTGCAAGCCGAATTCACCGCCGCGGAAGTCGCCCACGGGCGGGTACAAGCCGTGCGCCTGAGCAATGGCGAACGGGTGCCCACCGCCGCGCTGGTGCTGGCCGTGGGGCCCTTCCTGCGGGAACACGCCGCAGCCTTGGGCGTGGATTTGCCCATCCACTACGAACCTCACCTCAAGATGGCCTTCGACGACCGGCTGGAAGCCGTGCCCCGCGACGCGCCTCTGCTGATTTGGAGCGACCCCCAACACCTGCCCTGGAGCGACGACGAGCGCGCCGCCCTGGCCGACGACCCCGAAGCCGCGGACCTGCTGGGAGAATTCCCCGGCGGGGTGCACACCCGCCCCGAAGGCGAACACGGCAGCCGCATGGTGATTGGTCTGTGGGAATACAACGCCCACCCCCTGCCTCGCGCCCGCTTCCCCGTGCCCGAAGACCCGCTCTACCCCGAGGTGGTGCTGCGCGGCTTGAGCACCATGCTGCCCGCGCTCAAGCCCTACCTCACCCGCCTGCCCCCGCCGGTGGTGGATGGCGGCTATTACGTCAAAATGCCCGACAACCGCCCCGTGGTGGGGCCGCTGGCCGTGGAAGGCGCGTACGTGGTAGGCGCGCTTTCGGGGTTCGGGGTGATGAGTTCCCAAGGCGTAGCCGACCTGCTGGCCGCGCACCTCACGGGGGAAACGCTGCCGCCCTACGCCGCGGCCTTCCGCCCTGAGCGCTGGGCCGAA
>CAYLRJ010000105.1:0-6699 GCA_964386185.1 uncultured Anaerolineaceae bacterium | reverse complement strand
CTTTCCAGGGTGTATTCCCGATAATCGCGGCCGTTGATGCGGATGACGCCTTCCCGCGGCTCGTAGAAGCGGCAGAGCAGGTTGACCAGGGTGGTCTTGCCGCCGCCGGTGGGGCCCACAATGGCGATGGTCTCGCCCGGCGCCACCGTCAGCGAAAAATCGCGAACGACCGGCTTGCGCGGCTCATACCAAAAGGAAACATGGTCGAACTCGATCTGCCCCAACAGGGTTTCCGCGGGCACAGCGCCGGGGCGGTCTTGCACTTCTGGCTCGGTATCCAGCAAGGTGAAAATGCGCTCGCCGCCGGCAATGGCGCGCTGAAGTTCGGAGAACACCCGCGCCAAATCTTGCACCGGCCAAAGCATCATCGTGACATAGGCCACGAAAGCCTGAATGCCCCCCACCGTCAGCGAGCCATGCAGCGCCTGCAAACCGCCATACCACACGATGATGGCCAACACCAGCGCCGCCACGAACTGCACTGCCGGCAGAAACAAGGCGGAAAGCCACGCAGCCCGATACGAAGCCTCGTACATGCCTCGGGTGAGCACCTGAAATTCGTCCAAATTCTTCTCTTCGCGATTGAGCGCCTTGACGACGTGCACGCCAGTGATGGTTTCGTTGTAAGCGCCGGTGATTTTGGCATTCATGCGCCGCGCTCGGCGGAATTCCGCCAAAATGCGCTTGCGGAATTCGATGGCGACATACACCAGCACCGGCACCATCGCAAACACGATGAGCGCCAGCTTCCAGTTGATGATGAGCATGTAAACCGTGGCCGTGATGATGTTGAGAATTGCCCAGACGGTATCCACGAACCCCCAGGTGACCAGGTCGGCGACTTTTTGGGAGTCCGAGGTGACGCGCGCAATGAGCCTGCCGACGGACTGGCGGACGTAATAAGCCAACGACAAATCTTGCAGGTGCTCGAAAGTTTGCCGGCGCAGGTCATACTCGATTCGCTCGGCGAGCAAGCCCGCGAGGTAAATGAAAGCGAACACCATTGCGGCCTGCGCCACCTGCACAATGCCGTAGCGCACCGCCAGCCGATAGAGGGCGTGGACGTCGTGGCGCACGATGCCCTGGTCGATGATGCCTTTGTTGATGTAAGTGAAGTAGGAATCCATCCACGATGTCAGCCCAATGGCCACCAAAAAGGCCAGCGTCTGCGGCCAATAAGGGCGCAACAGCCCCAAAATGCGCCGCACCACGGGCATGGTAATTTGCGAAGTGTATTCTTCTTCCTCGAAAGGGGTGTCTGGCATGGGAATCTCCGTATTTCGGTGGCAGATGTTCCGCTGGAAAGCATGACAATCAAGGAAAGCCCGCGGCCGCGCGGCTTCCAGGCCCGCCGACCGCCGCGCACCGGTCACGCGCTGGCGAGTTCCTGCTGCAATTCCTCGTCGATGCGCGTCTGGATTTCGAAGATCCGCCGGTACATGCCTTCCTGCTGCATGAGCGCCTCATGGGTGCCTTGCTGAACAATGCGGCCCTTATCCATCACGAGAATCAGGTCGGCGTGCATGACCGATTGGACACGGTGGGCGATGATGAAAGTCGTGCGGCCTTGCATCAGGCGCGCCAGGGCGTCGCGAATGGCGGCCTCGGTTTCGGTATCGACACTGGCAGTAGCCTCGTCGAGAATCAGGATGCGGGGGCTTTTGAGCACAGCGCGCGCGATGGCAACACGCTGCTTTTGGCCGCCCGAAAGGGTGACCCCGCGCTCGCCCACCAAGGTGTCGTAGCCTTCTGGGAAAGCCATGATGTCGTCGTGAATGGCTGCGGCGCGGGCCGCGGCTTCGATTTCCGCACGCGTGACCTCACGCCCTGCTCCATAGGCAATGTTTTCCCAAATGGTGCGGCTGAAGAGAAACGGCTCTTGCTCCACAATGCCGATCTGACGGCGCAGCCAGGCGCGCGGGTAGCGCTTGAGTTCCACACCATCGAGCAAGATGCGGCCTTCGGTGTATTCGTGAAAGCGCGGCAGCAGGTTGACCAGGGTGGTCTTCCCCGAACCCGTCGAGCCCAGCAAAGCCACCACTTGGCCCGGCTCGCAGCGAAAGGTGATGTCTTCCAGCGCGGGCACGGTGTCGTCTTCATAGGTGAAGCCGACGTGCTCGAACGCCACCTCGCCGCGCAAGGGCGTGGCAGGCACGAAATCGCCGTCTTCCAGCGGTTCGGGGGCTTCCTTCAAAATATCCACCAAACGCTCATAGGAAACCAGGCCGGTGGAACCTTGCACAATCATCCGCCCCAGGCCCCGAATGGGCATCACCAACCAGCCGAGCAAGCCGGCGTAGGCCAAATATGTGCCCACGGTGATCTGCCCATGAATGGCGAGCAGCGCGGCGTAAATGAATCCGCCCAAAATCTGCGCGCCAAGCAACAGGTCAGAAATTGGCCAAAAGAGGTTGTGCATGAACGTCAGCCGCTTCCCCAGCATGTATTTTCGCCAGTTTTCGCGCTCAAACTTTTGCTTTTCATAATCCTGGCGGGCAAAGGCTTTGACCACCCGCACGCCGCTGAGGTTTTCCTGTAAGGTGGTAATCAGGCGAGATTCTTGCCGCTGGTAGGCCTCGTAAGCGCGCGAAACCCGTTGGAAAAAGGTCAAGGAAAGGGCCAACACAAACGGCACCACCAGCACCGACACCCAGGCCAGTTTGGCGTTTAGGTGGTAAATGGCGAGGAAGTTGATGATGAAAATCAGCACCACCCGCCCCACGCCGATGGCCTGGTCGGCGAAGAAGCGCCGCACCGCGTCGACGTCCGACGTGAGGCGCTCGACCAAATCGCCGGTCGAGGTATGACTGTGGTAAGCCACGCTCAAACGCTGCACATGGTCAAACAGGTAATCTCGCAAGCGCCGAGCCACGCCTTCGGCCGTATAGGCGGCCAAGCGGCCCGAGAGGAAGGAAAAACCACCCCGAAAGAAAGCCAACAACACAAACCCCGCGGCCACCCAAGCAAAGGCCTGGGGCAGGGTGCGCCCCAAAAGGGGTGTGGCTTCGCCGGCCACCAAATCGGCAAAGTAGCGGAGCAGCAAATAGGTGGCGGTTTTGGCCAACGCGGAGAGGGCCAAAGCCACCATAGCCGCCAGATAAGCACCTCGGTAACCCACCATGAGATGCCACAGGCCTTTCCAGCGGCCAAAATGGGCCAAACGGTGTAAATCTACGGGATGTCGCGAAGCGTGCATCTCAAAAGACCTCAATACGGTTGCAAACAACCTGCGGTGTCGACGTTGGCCGCCCACGCGGTGTGGGCGGAGGCCGAGAGCAATTCGTCAATGCCCTCGTTCCCGCGTCTGCCCTCACTCGGCGGTGTAGGTTGAGACGGTCTTCCACCTTGACTTCAGCCTGCCGGCTTGCGCCCTGCCGAGCCGATGGGTTTTGGGCGTTTTCGTCGTCGCCAATCCATAGCCCTTGCGAGGGGTGTGGGCTTGACCCCGTGCTTTGTTGTTAGCAAGCGCGCCTTGCCCGTTGACAGGCGCCTCTCAATGGCTATACGAATGCCCGCGCAGGGCAAACAAAAAGCCACAACGCAGCACGCTGTGGCTCAAAAAGCAGGCAACGAACATCTCACTAAGGTCCCAGCCATCCACCGCCAGGCGCGCGCTCAGAACGCAAGACAAAAGGCTGTTGTCGTTTGAAGACCATCGCGCGCCTCCTTTGCTTAGAATGTCGTTCGCGTCAAGTTTACCACATTTTTGCGCCGCGCTTTGCGCCAGAGCAGCCTGCTTTGCTGCCCCTTCCCACCGCCAGCGCGGCCCCAATCGCCTTCCGCCTTCAACCCTCCACCAACAACAGGGCCTCGCCGCTCATCACCTCTTGGCCTTGAGCGTTGAGGCAACGGGTTTGCAGCCGAAGGCGCCGCCGCTCAGGGTCCCAAGCGAGCACTTCCACTTCCGCTGTGACTTGGTCGCCCAGATACACCGGCCGCAAAAAGCGGATATGCTGCTCCAAGTAAATGGCGCCCGGCCCAGGCAGCTGGGTGCCCAGCACCGCGGAAATCAGCGCCAGACCCAGAACCCCGTGGGCAATGCGGCGGCCAAAGCGGGTCTGGCGGGCAAAGGCTTCGTCTAAATGCACAGGGTTGGTATCGCCTGTCAGGGTCGCAAAGTGTTCCACCAGGTCTTCGGTGATTGTTCTGGTGAGCGTCGCCCGTTGGCCAGGGGTAAAGCGAGGTTCACTCATGGGTTTCCTCCACCACGCGTAAAAGGCCTTCTTGCTTCAAACGTTCCACAATGGGCAGCAGTTCCCACATCGGCTCCCCAATGCGCTCGGCGATGCCCAAAAGGTCATGCTGCCCATCCGCGTAGGCCAGCAGGTTCATCATCCGGGCTACCTGCCGAGCGGTTTCCTTGGTGCTCAAGGTGGGATACAGCCCCCGGCGGCCCAGTTGAGGCTCGCCCAACACGGTCACTTGGAGCACTTCGTTGGCCTCCAAGCACACAATGGCGGTCTTGAGCACATCATAGGCCCCGAAAAGCCCCGAGGGGCTGACCAGCCCCAAATTGTCTAAGGAAGTGTGGTATTCAGGATACGTGCCATACTTGGAGCGCATGATCGAGACCACAGGCAGGTCAATGCCGGGGGCGCAGTATTGGCGCTCGTCGCTTCCACGGTCGAGAAAAGTGTAGCGGATGAAATCGGGGTGCTTGTGGTGCAAGACGTGCAACGCGACCCGATCCGCCAAAGTGTTTCCCAGGCGAGAAGGCAAAAAGGAATACGCCCGGTCGTCTCCGACGGTGGTGATGTTGAAACCCGCGATGATGTGGCGCTTCATCTCATCCAAGTGGCGGCTGAGGTACACCAAGGAGCCAATGGTCTCAGGGATGAAGACAATCCGATAGGTGTAGCGGCGCTCCTGCTCTTGGAGCCAACGGGCTAAAAAGGTGGTGACGGCAGGGCCAGAGAGTTCGTTGTTGGCCATCGAAGGATGGCAGATGTAAGTGGAGAGGAAAATTTCCTCTCGCCGTTGGCCAGGCAGGATGAGTTCGCCATAGGTGAGGGAACCGTCTTTGAGCTCGCTGCGGATGACCACCCGATAGGTGCCGGGCTTGAGTTGCTCCCGCTGGCGGTGGGTGATGCAGAACCCCCAACGTTCCTTGTAGTAGGAGGTGATGTAGGGGATGGCGTCCGGCTGCTCGGGGAGGGAGTGAAGATGCGCTTGAAGTTCCTCCAATGTCACTTCTTTGTCCACCGGAACCGAGTAGCCGACCACATGGAGGTTGTTTTCCCGAAAATCGCAGATTTTCTCCCCGTCTGGGGTCAGGATGTAAGCATCCCAGATGTTCCACTCCTTGGGCACCGTCCAATCAAAGGCTTTTGTGCCCGAGGGGACTTCGTGAATCTGAAGTTGGGGGAGATATTCTTGGAGAACGCGCAAAGTCTGCCGCACCCCGTTGCCCGTAATGCTGCGAGGGATGGGAAATAGGCGCTCAACCAGCCGATACATTTCAAACCCCACTTGAAATTCCATGCGCGCCTCCAAAGGAACGCGGAAATTTTAACTTCGGCGAATACGATAGAGCATGCCCTTTGCTTGGCCTGAGCGAATCACCTCAGACACCCGCTCAAAGAGGGCCGGGGCTGAAATCACTCGGAAACCGCTCTTCACCCACGGGCGATCCCCGCGATAGAAGCCCTCTTCCCACAAGATTTCACCCATGGGGTGCACGTATGTTTTGACGCCTTTCTCCAGGTCACGGACAAACAGGCCATAGGTGCGCTCGGTGGTGCGGCCTTCCCAATCGGTGTACAAGCCGGTAAATTTCTTGTGATATCGGTAGGGGACTTCCAGCATTTCTTCGACATGGTGGTAAAAGGTCATGCTGTCTTGGTCAAGCAAGTCGAGGACGCCGATTTTGCCGCCCAGTTCGCGCAGGATGGCAAAGGGGGAATCCGGCCCATACCCGCTAAAGTTGTCCACCTCAAATTTATGGGCCAAGGGGCCTATCGCCGCAAAAGAATAAATCGGGTGGCCACTCCGGATGGCTTCCGGATGTTTGCGGCCGGCCTCGGTCAGAGCCCCCATTTGAGAAGGGGTGGTACGGATGTCGAAAGGCACCCCTTTGGTAAAGTCAAAGTTGAAGAGGGGCAACAACAGGGTGCCTTTGGGGCCCACTGCCCAGAGGAAAGATTCCAACACCTCCTCCGGGGTGACTTGATAGGTTTTGAGCGTTCGGGAGAGGCTGCTGTGAACCAAGAGCAAATCTCCTGGTTCGACACCGCAGCGCTGCCACATTTCCGCCAAGTGCTTCACTTTCTCAGTATCCATCTCGTGCACTCCTCTTTTTGAAAAATTCAAAACCGCGCAGGGTGAGCGACGGCCACAAACCACCAACCACACCTGAGGCCATCACTCCCTCACTCTATCATAGCCCAATTTTTCAAATTCGTCACCTCGCGTTCTATCATCTGACGAACGACGAAAGCACCTGCATAAGATGAAACCTTCTACCACCAGGCCACGCAGCAAGTCTTCGACGCCACGCTTCGGCTACCCTCTGCATCCCACAACCACGGCGACGATCACCGGTTCTCCGACCAGTCTCGTGCTGTCGGGCGCAACGCATCTGGCTCGAGGGTGATGACGCGCTCTTCGTTATCATAGGCCAAAATCTCGGCGTAGCGCCCCCAGTTGATGAGGATTTTGCCCTGCTTTTCGGCCTCAGGCGGAGGGAGTTCCAACGAAAGG
>CAYLRJ010000104.1:0-9024 GCA_964386185.1 uncultured Anaerolineaceae bacterium | reverse complement strand
ACCTCATCGCCTCTGAAAACGACACCATCATCGCCAGCGTCAACACCATCAACGCCAGCCTCTCCCTCATCCAACTCGCCTTGCCCTAAAACCACCCAACGCCCCTTTCCCCCCGCTCCTCATCCCGAGAAGCGGGGGCTTTTTTATCCCTCCATCCTGTGCCCCCTTGGACTGAGCCGCAAAGCATCACAGCCTCCGAGCCGCCTCTTCACACTGCCCAAAATTTCCTTTGCGCGCCTTCATGGGCGTGGTATAATTGGGCGGCCGCCTGCTCAGGCGGCATGCTTTTGTGAGCCGACGAATGTGCCTGGCAACGCAGCACGGCACCGCTTCGTGCGGCCAACCCTCAAAATACGGAAGGTAACGCCATGAACGCCGAACTGTTGAAAGCAGTGGAAGCCCCCCCCAACCCCAATGTCCCCGAACTGCGCCCTGGGGATATTGTGAGCGTGTTCCTGCGGATTAAAGAAGGCAATCGCGAACGCGTCCAAGAATTCAAAGGCACGGTCATCCGCGTCCGCGGGGGTGGCAACGATGCCACCTTTACCGTGCGCCGCATCGCCAGCCACGGCGTGGGCGTCGAACGCACTTTCCTGGTGCGCTCGCCGCGAATCGAAAAAGTCACCGTGCATCGTCATTCGCATGTACGCCGCGCTCGGCTCTACTTCCTGCGTGAGCGCCGGGGCAAAAAGGCCCGCCTCAAGCAAAAATTCACCCGCCGCGAGGGCAAATAACCCTCGAAACACAGTCACTCAAAAGGTGCAGCGCGTGAGGCTGCACCTTTTTGCTTTCAGTGCGACGCCACCCGTGGCCGCACGGCCATTCCGCCCTCGCCCCCCAAGGGGTACAATTACACCAACCTTTCGATGAGGAGTCTCCATCCGATGAACGCCATTCCGCGTATCGGCATTACTTCTTCGTTTTGCCAGCACCCGTTGGAAATCCCCATGAGCGCCCTGGCGCGGCGCTACATCGAAGCCGTGCGCGACGCGGGGGGCCTGCCCGTCATCATCCCCTCGGACACCCCGCCCACGCAAATTCCCGACCTGCTGGCCACGTTCGACGCTTTGGTGCTCTCGGGCGGGGGTGACATTGACCCCGCCTGCTATCGGGGCACCGCGCATCCCAAAGTGTACGACATCAACCATGCGCGCGACGCGCTGGAAATCTCCCTGGTCCAGGAAGCCGTCCAAGAGGGCGTCCCCTTCCTGGGCATCTGCCGTGGCATTCAAGTGGTCAATGTGGCTTTAGGGGGCACGCTATACGAAGATTTGCCCAGCCAATATCCTCAAGCCTTGCCCCATCGGCGCGACCCCAAAACCGAACGCTCGCTCCTGGCCCATGAAATTCGGATCGCGGCGCACAGCCGCCTGCGCCACATCGTAGAAGCCGAGCAGATCATGGTCAACAGCCTGCACCATCAAGGGGTGCGCGAAGTTGCCCCAGGCCTGACCGCGGTGGCCTGGGCGCCCGATGGGCTGGTTGAAGCCGTGGAAGTGCCCCATCACCCCTTTGGCTTGGCAGTGCAATGGCACCCCGAATGGCTCTACGACCAACACCCAGCCCAGGCAAGGCTTTTCCGCGCGTTGGTGCAGGCCGCGCAGAGGGGCTAACCATGAACAACGACCCGCGCCCAATTGGGGTTTTCGACTCTGGGGTTGGCGGCCTATCGGTGTTGCGGGCTTTGCAAGCCCGCCTTCCTGCTGAAAACTTCCTCTACGTCGCCGATCAGGCCCACGTACCCTATGGCCCTCGCCCCCTTACCGAAGTGCGCGCCTTTGCCGAAGGCATCACCCGCTATCTACTTTCCCAACAGGCCAAAGCCATCGTCGTGGCTTGCAACACAGCCTCGGCCGCCGCGCTGCATTACCTGCGCCGCATTTTGCCGCACGTCCCCTTCATTGGCATGGAACCCGCGGTCAAACCCGCGGCCGAGCACACCCGCAGCGGCGTGGTGGGCGTCTTGGCCACACCGGCCACCTTCCAAGGGGCGCTTTACGCCTCGGTGGTCGAACGCTTTGCGCAGGGGACCCGCCTTTTGGAAGACACCTGCGAAGGTCTGGTGCAACACATCGAAGCCGGCCATCTTCGACATCCGGCCACACGGCGCATTCTGGAACGCGCGCTCCGGCCCATGCTGGCCGAAGGGATGGATACTGTCGTCTTGGGCTGCACCCATTACCCCTTCGTCATCCCCCTCATTCAAGAGATCGTTGGGCCCAACGTGCGGGTCATTGACCCCGCGCCAGCCGTTGCTCGGCAAACCGAGCGGGTGCTCAAAGCCCGCGATGCGCTTCGCCAGGAAGCCACGCCAGGCACCACACGCTACTACACCACCGCCTCTAACCCCCAACCCACAGCCACCATCATGGCCAACCTTTTGGGGCATCCGGTGACCGTCGAACGGCTGGTTTGGCGAGGCGGCCGTTTACTTCCGTCTCGCTGACCGCCCGCCCCACCACGCGCCCGCGAAAATCAACCCCAACAACACCAAAGCACCCCACACGGCCAAGGGCAAGGCTGTTTGGGCCGTGGCATCTGCCACCACGGCCGTCGCTGTCGGCGGCGGCGGGGCCGCCCACGCGTTCAGCAAAGTCACAAGCCCAACCATACCCAACTCCTTTGCCTGGCCTGCGCGCCGCGGCCCTCAGCCCCCGCGGCGCTTTTGCGGACGCTCTAACACCACTTCGCCCCGACGAATTTGAAAATAATCAAAATCGCGCGCAACCACCGTCTGGGGGAAAACCTCTCGCGCCTCGCGAAGCACATCTTGCTCCCGATAACGCCGCGAAAGATGGGTCAAAATCAGCTGCCCCACATTGGCTCGCGCGGCCAAAGTCGCGGCCTGCCGCGCCGTGAGGTGAGCGAAACGCCGTGCCAAATCGGCCTCTTCTTCCAGATAGGTGGCTTCCACCACCAGCGCATCAGCCCCGCGACACACTTCCACCAATTCCTCAATGCGCCCCACATCGCCAATGTGAACGTAACGCACCCCGCGACGCGGCGGGCCCAAAACTTCATCGGGCTGGACCACGCGGCCATCCGGCAAGGTCACCGCATGCCCTTCGACCAATTCCCGCCGCCACGGCCCCGGGGGGATGCCCAAAGCCTCGGCCTTCTCGGGCAAAAAGGGGCGCCGCGCTTTCTCTTCAAACACGTAGCCGTAACAATCGGGGCCACGATGCCAAACCGGGAAAGCGCTCACCGTGAAATCCGCGGCCTCAAACACCAACCCCGGCGTCACCCGATGCAAGAGCAATTCCAGCGGGGGGCGGTGGTCGCCCAACACCACGTCAAACAACAAAGTGCGAATGCGCTCCAAAGCCCATGCGCCCGCGTAAATCTCCAGGCGCTCGATGGCCTCCCAGCGCATAAACGTCGAGAGCAACCCAGCCAGCCCCAAAATGTGGTCCAAGTGGCCGTGGGTAATCAAAATGCGGTTCAGGCGCTTGAAACCCACGCCCGCCCGCAAAATCTGGCGCTGGGTGCCTTCGCCGCAATCCAGCAAAAAACGATGCTCATTATGCTGGATGACATGGGCAGAAAGGCCCCGATGCACCGAAGGCGCTGAAGCCGAAGTTCCCAAAAATGTCAGCTCAAACAAGGTTCCATCTCCGCGTTGGAAGTGACACACACTCAAAGGCCACGCCTGGGCCGGGCGGCTTTGGGCCACAACCCGCCTGGCCGCGGCTTCCGACCCAGGCTCAAAGCGCGGGCTTCTCTTCGGTTTCCATTTGGGCTTCCAATTCCGCTGGTTTGACGCCTTCCTGCGCCAAGAAATAAGCCCCAACCAGGGTAATAGGAAGCCACAAAGCCACGTGCAACACCAAAGTATAGCCCGCGGCCAGGCTCTTTTCGACCCCATAGGCCGTCAAAACCGCGATGCCGGGCGTGTCAAAAGTGCCCACATAGCCCGGGGCCGAAGGCAATGTCGTGGCCAAGTTGACCACGCCATTCATCAACATCAAAGTGAAAAAGCTCACCTCAAAGGGGAAGGCGTGCATCACAAACCAATATTTGCTGGTTTCCAACAGCCAAATCACCAACGAGGTCAAAAAAACCATCAAGGCCTCTTTGGGAGAACGCAAAGCCTCCAAGCCCGAAAGGAATTTGCGCCCCACCGAGAGCAGCGGCTCACGAAAGCGCTTGGGCACCCAACGGACGCTCCACACCAACACGCCCTCGGCCTTTTCGGGGAACATCGCGGCCAGCAAAAATGCGGCCAAAGCCCCCAAAAAGGCCACAGCACCACCAATGGCCAGCGTTTGAATGCTCCCCACCAGCCCTGAATCGGCCTTGAGGCGCGCCAATTCGGGCAAATTGAGGAAGACAAACGAGAGCATAATCACGCCGTCGTACACCCGCTCGACCAAAATTGTGCTCAGCGCTGCAGACACCGAAACGCCCTCGTGGCGCTTGAGCAACACCGCCCGCAGCACTTCCCCCGCCCGCGCCGGGTAGATGTTGTTCCCCATATAGCCAATGGACACCAGGCGAAACATGGTGCGGGTCGGCACGGGTTTGAGGGGGCGAATGAGATAGTGCCAACGCCAAGCCCGCACCCACACCGCCACAAAATACACCGCAATCCCCGGCAACAGCCACCAGTAGTTGGCGTGCTTGAGGGCTTCCCAAAAGGCCGCCAGCTGCATGCCTTTGAGCGCCAAGTAGAGGAAACCCGCGCTAATCACCAAACCAAGGACGAAATGCCATCGTTTCATGGGGAAGATTGTACCACCGACACCCCAACCTCACGCTCGGAAATCGCCATTCCCCCGCGGGTGGGCGCCGCTTGTCGGGGTGGGGGGCGCAAAAAACGAGGCCGCCTTTTTTAGAGGCGACCTCAGATGCTGTTGCGTGCGCTCAGGCCCCTGCCTGGCGGTCAGGGGGTCTCTTCGGGGGGCGGCGAAGGGGCTTCGTCGGCCCGCGCGGGGGCCGAGGCTTCGGCCTCGCGGCTGCTTTCGGCCGCGGGCTCGGCAGCGCCAGGCAACGGGGGGGCAAAATCCGGAAGGCGCTCTTCCATCCGAATCTGCCCGCGCAAAAACGCGCCTTCTTCCGTCGCGAAGGAAGTCGTCACCACATCGCCCCAGACACGGCCGGTTTTCCGAATTTCAACGCGCGCGGCCGTGATGTTCCCCTTGAGCACGCCAGCCACAACCACCGACTTGGCCCGCACGTGCTCACACGTCACCCGGCCACTCTCGGCAATGACCAAAAGGCCATCCAGGGCGATGGTGCCCTCAAAAGCGCCTTCGATGCGCACGCCACCGCGGCCTGTGAGACGCCCCTGCCACTGGATTTCAGGCCCCAACACCGAAGTCACACGGCCAATCGGTGCGGCCGCGACGGCCGGGGGTGGCGCCGGTAAAGGCGCTTCGTTGGGTTCCCGCCGACTTCCACGCCGAAACATGCTCACGGCTTCGCCACCTTCTCAATGAGGTTTTCCAGGGCTTCGGGATCGGGGAAGCCCATCACATTATACCCTGCATCCACATACAACACCTCGCCCGTCACCCGCCGAGCCATGTCAGAACACAAGAAGACCGCCGCGTTGCCAATGTCGTCAATGGTGATGTCTTCTTTGAGGGGCGAGAGGTCTAAAATGGTTTTGTAAAGGGTGCGGAAACCCGCGATGCCCGCAGCCGAGAGGGTGCGAATCGGCCCAGCCGAAATGGCGTTGACCCGCAAACCCATTTTGCCCAAATCATAAGCCAAATAACGCACACTGGCTTCCAGCGCGGCTTTGGCAACCCCCATCACATTGTAGTGTGGCACCACCTTGACCCCGCCGTAATAGGTCATGGTCAACAACGAACCACCCTTGGGCATCAAAGGCTGAAACGCGCGCGCCAGCGCGGTGAACGAATAAACGCTGACATCCATCGCGGTGTGAAAGCCTTGGCGGCTGGTCTGATAATAAGGGCGGGCCAAATCTTCACGCTCGGCATACGCCACCGCGTGGATGAGGATGTCAATGTGCCCAAAGTGTTCCTTGGCTTTGGTCACCAAGGCTTCGATTTGGTCATCCTGCGTGACGTCGCACGGTTCCACAAACGTGCAGCCAATTTCGTCGGCCAACCGACGGACGCGGCGCTCCAACGCAGGGCCGGCATAACTCAAGCCAATGTTCGCGCCTTCCCGCTGAAACGCCTGGGTAATGCCCCACGCAATAGACCGGTTGTTTGCCACACCAAAAATCAGGGCGTTTTTGCCTTCCAATAAACCCATGCTGGCCTCCTAAGTCAGAAAAGGATGAGGATTGCGCACCAGAAAACGCCAGGGCATATGCTTCCACGGCTCTGGCACATTGTTTAAACCCACACGAGGGCCAGTAGTCACGCTTTTGTCGGGGAAGACCACCGCGGGCTCCAAAAAGAGCACTGCGTCGGGGGCGCACAAATCTGCGCCGTGGAAGCGGCCATCAATGGCCAAGGCCTGGCAAAGTTTTGCGGGGCCGTCGGTCCACGTTTTGCGGGGGCGGTGGGCTCGCCGAGCTGCGATGCGCTCCAAGCCCTCGGTGGGCACCAACGCCCGCACCAACACGGCCGCTGGGAACCCCTCTTGCTCGGTAACGACGTTGAAAAGCCAGTGCATCCCATAGGTGAAATACACATAGGCATGCCCCGGCGGTCCATACATGACCTCGGTGCGCGGGGTGCGGCCGGCGCGCGCATGGCAACCTTGGTCCGTTTCGCCGATATAGGCTTCGGTCTCCACGATGATGCCGGCCACCCGTTGGCCGTCAGGCTCAATGCGCACCAAGCGCGCGCCCAAGAGCTCCCGCGCCACCGTCAGCGTAGGGCGCGCAAAGAAAGCCCGCGAAAGCCGTTCCGTGGTCATGAGCGAATCTGCTCCACCACCTGCGGAAGCTCGCCAATGCGGCGGATGACCGGGCTATCGGCCTCGGGGAACAAGCCCTGCGGATCCAACAACACGGGCTGCAGCCCTGCTTGTTTGGCCCCCAAGATATCCGCATAATAGTTGTCGCCCACGTAGGCCGCTTCGGCCGGCGCCACCTCCGCGGCCTCAGCAGCCTTGAGAAAGGCCTCTGGCGAAGGCTTCCACGCCCCAATTTGGCCTGCCACCAGGGCAAAATCCAGCCACTGACCCAACCCAATCTCATCGAGATAACCCTGGAGCGGGTCACGGCGGTTGGTCAGCAAGCCCAAACGATACCCTCGGGCTTTGAGCGCCTGCAGGGTGGGCACGACATCTTCGGGCACCACGTCTTCCACTGTGTCTTCCAAACTGTTGAGGCGCTCATACAATTTGGGCGCCAAGGCCCTCACGCATGCTTCGTCGCACCCCAAACGACGGAGCCGCTCTGCGTTGAAGGCAATCCAAAAATCGGCGCTTTCGCCATATTTCCGCAGCCAGTGGCGCAATTGCTCCGAACTCGCCCAGAAATAATGGATCCAGCGGTTGAGACGCCGATGGCTTTCAGGGGTCACCGGCACCCCCAAGGCTTGGGCTTCACGGATGAAAATCTCATCCCAACTGGGGCGGGAAACCCGCAACGTGCCGTCCAGGTCAAAGATAATGGCGCGAACAGGCAAAGGGAACCTCCAAAGCAAACTCTCAGGCAGGAAAACAACAAAAAGCCGTCAACCGCCGATTTGGCTCATCGTGCGGTCTTGTGGGGCTTCGCCTTGCGCAAGCCCATGCCCCCAGGGTTTATGCCACACCGCTTGTTGAATCAACCGGCGCAGGTCTTCATCGGAAGCACCTTGCCGCAGCGGAGTGAGCAGGTCCACCTCGTCTTCTCGCAGCAGGCAAAGCCGCAAATGCCCGTCTGCGGTCAGGCGCAAGCGGGTGCAAGCTGCGCAAAACGGCTGCGAAACCGAGGCAATGAAACCGATTTGCCCTCGTGCGCCCGGCAAACGATACAGACGGGCTTCGCCATCCAAACGACCGCCATCAACCGGCTCTAACGGGCCCAAAGCCTCTTCAATGCGAGCCTTCATTTGCTCGGCTGTGACCAACATCAAGCGCTGGAACTCCGTCGCGCCGGCAAAGGGCATCATCTCAATGAAGCGCACCTGCCAGGGATGCGTCAGCGTCAAACGGGCCATATCCACCACGTCGGCCTCATTGTAGCCCCGCACCACCACTGCATTGAGCTTCACCGGCTGAAGGCCGGCCTCCTCCGCAGCCTGGATGCCGTCCAACACATCTTCAATGTCGCCCCAACGGGTCAAACGGCGGAACTTAGCCGCGTGCAGCGTATCCAGGCTGACGTTGACCCGATCCAGCCCGGCTTCGGCCAATGGCTTCGCCAACCGACTCAACAAAATGCCGTTGGTCGTCATGGTAATTTCGCGAATGCCCTGGATGGCGCGCAACTCGCGCACCAACGCCACCACCCCCGGCCGCACTGTGGGCTCACCACCGGTCAAACGAATCTTATCCACCCCCAAACGGGCAAAAATGCGCACCAAACGCAAAATTTCATCATCCTGCATCAGCGCCGCGTGGGGCATAAACTCAATGTCTTCGGGCATGCAATACACGCAACGCAGGTTGCAACGGTCGGTTAGGCTAATTCGCAGATAATGCAAATGTCGTCCGAAACGATCGTAGGCCATAACGCTCCCTGGGGGATTAAAGTAAAAAATTGCGCAAAAAATTATACCATCGTGTCCATGCCCTTTTGGGTTTGCGAGCCCTGCCTGTGCATCATCAGCCTGCGCGCGCCATCGTCACACCTCAGCGGCTTGTCACCCTCACCCTGCGAGCGCGTCTCGATGCCCGCAGGCGCCCACGCTCGCGCATTCTCACCGCACGCCGGGGTGCAACATGTTACAATTCTAAAACGAGCCCTTGCCATCCCAGTGAGGGCACACCTTCCCTCCACAACCCACCACCGCGTATCCCATCCGCTCCATGCCCATTCCTGAGCATCTGCGCCCCACGCTGGACACCCTGCCCGAAAAACCCGGCTGCTACCTGATGAAAGACGCCGCGGGCGAAATCATTTACGTCGGCAAGGCCGTCAACCTGCGGCGGCGGGTGCGCTCTTACTTC
>CAYLRJ010000103.1:0-8378 GCA_964386185.1 uncultured Anaerolineaceae bacterium | reverse complement strand
AACAACAATCTCAAATGACAACCCATCCTGGCGGAAAGGTCTTGGGGGATGCCGTCACGTCATGCGACAGGCCGATGGCGCCTGTCAACATTTCCATTGTGCCCAACAAACGCAAGATTTTCGTTGGCGAAGCATTAGAATTTTGTTAAACCCCTCGCTGGTCAACTGCGACAAAAAAGCCCGCCTCGCAGCACGAGGCGGGCCGATGGGTTATTTTTCAGGGCGATGCTCAGGAATAGGAAGCATGAACACCGGGCGCTGGGTGTGATGCACCACCCGTTCTGCGGTGGAGCCCAAGAAAACCCGATCCAAAGCGCCGTGGCCATGGGTCGAAAGCATGATCAAGTCCACGTCGCGCTGCTCGCCGATTTCCAAAATCGTCCGTGCGGGGTCGGTGCCAGCGATGACGATTTCCACCGCGTGCCCCTCTTCGCGCAGCGCCTGCGCCACAGCCGAGAGATAGGCCCGGCTTTTGGCCTCGGCTTTGGCCCGCAGTTGCGCCACCACGTCGGCCATTGTGCCATACAAACCCGGCTCGGGCACTTCGGGAATGTTCAACAAAATCAACTGGCTCTGGAAGACCTTCGCCAAAGCCCGCGCATAAGGCAACACCCGCTCAGCATATTCCGAGCCATCCAGCGGCACCAAAATGCGCTCAAATTTGATTTGGCGCGGCTCCACTTCGCGGTGCGGGCGAAACACCAACACCGGCACGTTGACCAACTGCAAAATCTTGCTGGCTTTGCTGCCCATCAACCACCGCTGGAAGGCCGATTTGCTGTGGGTGGTCATCACCAGGAGGTCTACGTGGCGCTCGTGGGCAATTTGATTGAGGACGTCGGCAATGGGGCCAATGCCCACCTGATAGTTGACCCGCACCCCTTGTTTCCGCACGCGCGCGGCCACGCCTTGCAGATACACTTCTTTTTGCGCTTTCATGGTCTGAAGCATCTGGCGCGTCTGCTCATCTGAGGGGTTGGGGTCTCGCGTGCGGATGACGGTCACCAAGGTGATTTCCCCCCCGCTGGCGCGGGCGAGCAACACAGCGGCTTCAAGGGCCTGCTCGGCGTAAACCGAGCCACCAAGGGGCACCAGGATATGCCGCGGCGGTTGGGCAGGCTCCTGCCAGCGGGCCAGCCGTTCGGGGGAGGCCTGCCAAGTGGCTTCCTCAACCTGCGCAGGCAACGACACCGAAAGCGGCACTTCGCCCGGCGAGGCCACACCCCACATGGCCTCTTCCAACCGTCCCAGTTCTTCGGCCAGAGGCGAAGGCGGCCCCAGTTTTTTGCGGTAGTAGGTGAAAATAGCATACAACACTGGGATGAAGATGAAATAAGTCCACGCGCCTTCTTTGAAACGCTCGGCAAAGATGATGAGCGTCGCGCCGGTGGTCAGGAAGGCCGCGATGACCGTTCCCACCAACGTCGCGGCATGGGAAAGGCTGAAATCGGCCTTGAGCTCACGCACCAGGCGTTTTGCTGCGGCCCAACCCGTCATGCTGAGCAAGATGAACACCCCAGCCGCATAGACCGAGAGGTAAGTTTCTTCGCTGGTGCCAATGAAGAGGAAGCACAAAGAAGCAATGCCCACTTCGATCCACACCGGCACGTCGGCGACGTCGTATTTGTTGCGGCGGCCGATGATTTCGGGCACATAATGCCGCCGTTTCAGGCCCAAAGCCAAGTTTTGCAGCCCCTGGGCGCTGGCCGCGCTGGCCGACAGCAGCACCGCCACCCCAATCAAGGTGCCGGCGTAGGCCAACGGCGCGGGCAGGAGCTTATCCATGGTCTGCGTAAAGACCGAAACCTCTGGGTTGGTTGGGTCCGAAAGGCGATAGATGGCCGGGCCTGTAATCAACATGGTGGCCGCGGCGGTGCCCATGATGATGAGCAAGCTGCCAAAGGCTTTGCGGCTTTTCTCTTCGGGGGTGCCTTCGTAGGCCGCAACCAAATTGGCAAACACTTCGATGCCCGTCATCACGGCTAAAATTCGCGCATAGCCCGCCAGGGTGTAATGCAAATATTCCCCGCGAAAAGCCTCCAGGGAAAAGTTTGGCAGGTGCAGGCCCAGTTTGACCACAGTCGCGATGTTCATGGCCCAGAGCAACAACAACACCGCCGCGGTGGCCGGCCCAAAGATGGCCGCCGCGGTTTTGGGCCCACGGTTGACCAGCCACCCTGTCAGCAAACTCAACAGCACGGCCACAATGGCCCGATATTGCAAAAAGAGGAACTTCTCGTTAAGCACTGGCACCCGGTCGGCAATAAAAGTTACCAAGGCCGCCATGCTCACCAAAAAAGTAAGGGTGTATTCGACAAAGGTGATGCCCGCGTTGATTTTGACAGCCCAGCCGCCAAACTCTTCTTCGGTCAGGCCGCTGCCCCCGCTGCCGTCGGTGACCCAGCGCATCACCAAACGATACATGGCCGAGACCATTGCAATGGTAAACACCACCAGCCACACGCTGGCGCCAAACGTCACCTCGGCCACCCCCGCGACAACAATCAGTTTCAAAAAAGGCCCAAACACGTAAAGGGGTGAGGTCGCGGGATCCCCACCACCTGCCAAGGCGCCTTCCAAGGCATTTGAAAGTTTCCGTGAGACCGAAACGGCCACGATGTCACCTCCATGCGTCCATCAACAAATTCAAAGCGCGAGCACACGCCTCGGCACCAAGGCTACCGCCCAACCGAGGGTGCACACGCGCGCTTCTTGCCTCGCGTTCACCCTTCATTGTACTACCATCGGGCCCAAAAGTGCCACTTTCGCGCTGAAGTGGCAGCGCCTCAAGGTGAGCGAGCTTCGCAGCCCCTCATCCTTGGACCCGGGCCCGCGGTATGGTCTTAGGCGGTCATGAGGTGCAAAAAGGCCTCAACGACCTTTGGGTCAAACAACACCCCGCTGTTTTCCCGCAAATAGGCCAACGCTTTTTCGCGCGGCCACGGCTTGCGATAGGAACGCTCACTGGTGAGCGCATCATACACATCCACAACGGCAAAAATGCGCGCTGGCCAGGGAATGGCCACCCCCTTCAGGCCGTAGGGGTAGCCTGAGCCATTCCAACGCTCATGATGGAAAAGGGGAATTGCCAACGCGGGTTGGAGATACTCAATGTCTTGAAGCATTTCGTAGGCCATCATTGGGTGCTGGCGCATAATCGCCCACTCTTCATCGGAAAGCGCGCCGTTTTTGTGCAAAATCTCATCAGGCAC
Source organism: uncultured Anaerolineaceae bacterium (assembly GCA_964386185.1). Taxonomy (GTDB): domain Bacteria; phylum Chloroflexota; class Anaerolineae; order Anaerolineales; family DRMV01; genus DRMV01. Next base: position 5,166 of record CAYLRJ010000103.1, on the reverse strand, counting down.
CCCCAACTTGCCGATGTCGTGCAAAAGGGCGCCCCGCCGAAAATGCGGAATTTCCTGCTCTGAAACCCCCAAGGCTCGGGCCAGGGCCACGGTGAGTTCGGCAACCCGTTGGGTATGGCCTTCGGTTTCTCGGTCGCGCAACTCCAATGCCCGAGCCCAACCTTCAATGGTGGCTTCATAGGCCACGCTCAATTCGTACGTGTATTGCTGAAGTTGAGAGAACATTTGGGCGTTGTCTAAGGCGATGGCCGCATATTGCGCCAGCGCTTCCAGGAATTCCATCCCATTGGCGTCCAACACAAACGGCGACCGATGGAAGAGTTCCATCACCCCTTTCAAACGGCCTTGGGCTATCAAAGGCACCCCCACGTAAGATCGGAACCCTTCTCGCCGCACGAAACTCTCACACGGCAGCGGCAGTGTCGCCTGGCGAAGGTCTGTCACCACAACAGGCCGCTGCAATTTAGCCACCTCGCCGGCCAACGGCTCACCCACCAACACCCGCCGATGTTTGTAGGTGGTTTCTCGGAAGCCCGACCCCGCGATGAACGACAAGTTCGGCGAATGCTGATCCAACAGGAGCACCGCGGCCGCGTCGACGTGGAATTGCGCACGCGCTTGCTCCACCAAAATGTTGAGGGTCAGATGCGCGTCCAAACTGCTGGTCAGGGCCTGGGCTACGACTTGCAACGTTTGTAGTTGCCGCAACCGTTGCTGCGTTTCTTCATACAGCCGAATGCGGTGCAAGGTGATGCCACCAATCTCGGTCAACGACTCCAACAGGTAACGCTGCGGCTCGGTCATGCGATGTTCGGCCGGCGCAATGACAAACATCACCCCAATCACTTCATCCGCGTTCCGCAGGGGGAAACACCCCCCGCCCCACCCTTTAGGCATGCGCTGACGCGCACCAGGCAACACGTTGGGGTCACGCGAAAAGTCTTCTGAGAAATATGGCGTGCCATTGACAAACACCATACCGCCCACGCCGCGGCCAGGCCGAAGCTCGATTTTGTCGCTCCAAGAAAGCCCCCCACTCCCCTCTTTGGCAACCGCCAAACGCAGCACCTCGTCTTCAGGGTAGTAGAGGAAAATCGCGCTCTGAGCGCCTTCCACAACTTTGCTGACCCCTTCAATGAGGGTTTTCAAAACGCCCTGCACGCCGGCCGTCTGCTGAAGGGCCAGGGTAAAGTCATGCACCACTTCCAACTCGTGTAACCGCTGTTGCAGATTTGCAATCAGGCGGGCGTCTTGGATGGCTAAAGATGCCATTGTGGCAAAATGCTCTAACAAGCGCAAGTCTTGCACGGCAAAAGGCGCAATTTGGGCGCTTCCTTCTAACAACAGGGCGCCTAACACTTCTTCGCGGACCACCAAAGGCACGACAATGGCCTTGGTGGTGGGGTCCTCTCCGTCTTCGCTCAGAGGGAAGCCCAACCGTGTCAAGGGGCGGTCTATCATGAAGGGAGCCCGTTGGTGTGATTCCAACAGGGCTTGGGCGTCCCAAGTGGTGCAAAAGGTGTTGATTTCCGTGCTTTCGCGGCCTCTGACCGCGCGGACGCAGAAATTCCCCTCGTTGTCGCCCAACAGCAGGCTCACCCGCTCGGCCGAGGGCACAACCCTTTGTGCGGCTTCCAAAATTTGGATGAGCAACGACTCCAACCCTGTTTCGGGCACTTGGCCCAACGCCCGCGCGATGCGCAATTCGGCTTCCAGGGCTTGTTCATGGCGTTTGTGTTGGGTGATGTCCACTGCTGAGCCCACGACAGCCGGGCGGCCTTCCCATTGAATATCGGCGGTGCCCAGCAAAATCCACCGTTCTTGGCCGTCTTTGCACACAATTTTCAGCTCATAGCGCGGGGGCAAAGGCTCACCCCGCAGTCGGGCTCTGACCCGTTCCCGCACCACTTCCCAATAATCCGGATGCACCACATCCCACACCTTCATGGTGCGCAACTCTTCGGGGGTGTAACCTGTTAGCCATTGAGCGCCGGGGTTGGCATAAACAAAGCGCGCGTCGTGCAACGAAGCCACATAAATCGCCGCCACGGTGCTTTCGGCCAGGGCCCGGAAGCGGGCTTCGCTCTCTTTCAACGCCCGCAGGGCCCGCTCGCGCTCGGTAATGTCGCGCGCGAAGAAACGCACCACTGGCTTTTCCACGCCTTGGGTGCGCAGCGTGCTGCGGTATTCCCAAAGGCGTTTTTCCCCATCAGGGCGCTGAATCAGGGCTTTGCCTTCCGCGTGCCCTTCCTGACGCAGGCGGGCTAAATATTCAGGAAGCAAATGCCGCACCGAAGGGGCTAAGGCATCTTTCAAATGAAAAGGCTGCTGAGGCGGCGAAGTCAGCCCCAACAAACGCAAGGTCGCGGGGTTGTAATCCAACACTCGCCCTTGCAAGTCATGCAGGCCGACCACGTCCGCAGTATTGTCGAACAAATCGCGGTAACGGGCTTCGCTCTCTTTGAGCGCCCGCTCTGCCTGTTTGCGCTGGGTGATGTTGCGCCCCACCACAACCAGCCCCTTTGGTGAACCATCAGGGTAAAAGATGGGGCTCTTCAAAACGTCAAAAATCAGTTCCTCGCCATTGGGTTGGCAAATAATCTCTTCGCGATGAACCACGCCGCCCGATTCCCAGGCTTCACGGTCGGTCTCGCTGCATTGATGGAAAACCTTGTGCCGCATTGGCGCGGCTGCTGCCAATTCTTCGTCGCGCTTTCCCCGATAATCAAACGTCGGCGGAAGCGAAAACAGCGCCAAAGCCGCTTGGTTGGCTTCCAGCCAACGGCCTTCAGCATTTTTGAGGATGATCACATCAGGGGTCGCATTGATGACCGACTTGATGCGGGCTTCGCTTTCCCGAAGGGCTTCTTCGGTCCGCAGATGGGAAAGCACAGCCGAGAGATTGAGGGTCAAAATTTGCGCTAAGTCACGCTCACTCTCGGTAAATTCATGTGGGGCGTCGTAATACACCCACAGCGCCCCCAGCAGTTGGTTGCTGCCCAGCAAGGGCAACAGAGCCAAGGCGCGCACACCTTTGGGAACGCGCTTGGCCCACGCCTGGCCTTCGGGGTGGGTTTTCAGATCCACCAACCACAAAGGCTGAGGCGACAAATCGTCGGGCTGCCACGGTAGGGCGCGCGCTAAGGTGGCATATTTGGCCTTCGCGACGCCTTGGGCCGCGACCACCTGCGGTTGCCCGTCCTCATCGAAGCAAACCAGCGCGGTGCGCGAGGCTTCCAGCACCTCTAAAGCCCCTTCTACAGCCGGCGCATATACCGCCTCGACGGTGGTCGCCCGGCTCAGCCGCGCAGCCACCCGATGCAGCGCCCGCAGTTGCTTTTGACTGTGCAAAGCCAGGGCGTCACGGCGTTGTTCCTCGGTAATGTCAATGTTGACGCTAATGCGCCCCTGAAAGCGCCCGTGTTCGTCATACAACGGCCGGCAGGCATGGGCAAACCAGTGCACTTCGCCGTTGTCTAACCGCATGCGGAAGGTGGCTTGATGGATGGCCGAAGATGGCTTTTGAGCAGCTGGCTCTTCCGCGCCAAAAGCAACGCCGATTTCCTTCAAAAAGCCTGTGACCTCTTGCCCGTGCAACAAAGGCTGACATTCCGGCGAAACAAACTGCACGTTATCGTCGGGCCCTAACCATACCACACAAGCAGGAATGGCTTCCAACAACGTGCGACAAGCCTCTCCCCCTGAACCGCACCAAGCCAAAATTTTTTCTAAGAGATTCGTGGCATCGGTAGTCATACAATTCGTGTCACTTCAAAGGCAGGCCTACCCTCGACAAGAGACGCACCTCCTGCCAGTCAATAGGACATCATTGCCCGTCCCCCTTAACACAATCGCAACGCCAACACGGAAGCAGGGGGGACTTCTTTTTAATTATAGCACCACGTGCCTCAAGTTCATTAGGAATTTTGATAAAGATTTGTTTCAGTCTAAATTTTGAACCATTCAATCGCGAGCAAAACGAGCCTTCCCCTTGCCCCCTGGCAAGCTATTTTGACAAACCACACCTTGCCCCTCAGACGCCTTCTCGCGTCTGGGGCTTTGGCTTTACCTCCCAACCAACAACGCAACGCCAGCCCAGCAAGGCAGCAGATGGAGGGTTACAACCCAGCCCAAAAATCCCGCAACGCGCCGGCGAGGGTAGCAGGGGCTTCGACCGTGGTGAAATGGCCGCTCTCGGGCACGACCAACAAACGGGCGTCGGCCAGGCCCTCGGCCAAGGCCTGCGCCTGGGCGAGGGGCGTCACCACGTCTTGCTCACCCACCACCACCAACGTGGGCACCGCAATCTCCGACAGACGGGGCAGCAAATTAGGCCGCGTAAACACAGCCTCCGCGGTCCAATACAACCCCTCAGGGTCACTTGCGAGAAAATCGGCCTTATAACGAGCCACTGCCTCAGGGCGAACCCGCCGACTACGCTCACTAAAGAACAACCCCACCAAACGCTCGGCCACAGCCGCGGCCTGGCCAGCCCGCACCGCGGCCACCAGCTGGCGGTAGCCAGCCAATCGGGCCTCATCTTCGGCCTCGGCCGAGCCGCCAATCAGGGTCATCGAGCGCAACACCTCCGGGTGCGCCAGCGCCAAAAATGGCCCCATCATCGCACCCATCGAGTGCCCCACATAATGCACCGGCCCCACGCCCAGCTGCTGAAGCAAATCGTATAAATCTTCAGCCATGTCGGCCAGGCTATACGGCTCGGTCGGGAAGCCCGTTCCCCCGTGCCCGCGCTGGTCGGGCACAATGCAATCATACTCAGCGGCCAACGACGCGACGATGGGGTCGTAATCGTGATGATTCCACGTCAAACAGTGGGCCAACAACACCGGCTCACCGCGCCCTGCCCGCTCCAAGGCATAGGGCACACCGCGCACAGTCAAAGTTTCCATAGTTTACCTCCTGGGGTCATCATCCATCTTCATTATAGCCTTTTCGCCCCCAAACAAGGCGAGGAAGCCGCCAACCTCACCGCGGCGCCGCTGCCGCGTGGGAAACGCCCTCAGGCCACAGCCTCGCTTGCCAGGGTGGGCGGCGGCCGTCCAACAAGATGAATGGCGCGGCTCGCTCGGCCGGAATGCCCAAGGCCCGCAACTGTTTCAGCGACCGCAGCGGGGCCTGCCGCCGCGCTCGCAGCAGCGCCTCGAC
>CAYLRJ010000102.1:0-18909 GCA_964386185.1 uncultured Anaerolineaceae bacterium | reverse complement strand
GCCAGCCACAGCCCAATGGCCATCAGCACTGGCGTGAGCAGGTTGATGAGGACATTGTTGCCCAGCGCGGGCATCAGGTTGGGCAGGTCGTCCGCGGAGCGCAGCGCTTTTTGCGCGGTGGGCACGGCCAGCACCAAGGTGAGCAGCCCCAGCAGGCTCCACGCCGGCAGGAAGCCCAACGCCACGGCCACCACCGGGCTGAGGTAGGCCAGCGCGAGGAAGGCCACATACAGCCGGGCGGCTTTGGGGCGCCCCCACAAAATGGGGTAGTTTTTGCGCCCCACGGTGCGGTCGGCTTCCACATCGGGAAACTGGTTGAGCAGCAGCAGGTCGTTGACCAGGAAGAAGGGCGTCAGCGAGGCCCAAAACGCAGCCCAGCTGTAATGGCCGGTGAGGACGTAGTGGGTGCCCATCACCATGAACGTGCCGAAGCCCAGGCCGGGGGCCACCAGGCTGGCGAGGGGGTTTTTGGTGACCCACACGGTGTAGAGATACACCAACGCCACGCCGGCCACGCCCAAGGGCAGCAGGCCCCAGCCGCGCACGGTCAGGAAATAGAGGCCGATGACCGCGGTGAGCGTTAGGGTGAACCAGCCCCAAACCAGCGCCTGGCGGGCTGCGGCGGGGTTTTCGGGCAGCGTGCCGCTGCCGCCGCTGAAGGGCGTGCGTTGGGTGCGGGTGTCCAGCCCGCTGCGGAAGTCGAAATATTCGTTGAAGGCGTTGACGCTGATGTGCGCGCTCAGCGCGCCGATGAGCGCCAGGGCAAAATAGAGCCAGTTGACCTGGCCGGTTTCCCACACCGCGGTGCCCAGGCCGAGCAGCACGCACGCGGGGGTGAGCAGCAGGAAAGGCACACGAGAAACACCAACGAGGGTCTTCATGGCTACCTCGGTCGAAGGGAAAGAGGCCGCGCGAGGGGCTAAGCGGCGTTGGCGATGGGTTCCAACTCGTCAATCACGCGGCGCATCAGGTCCACGGCTTGGCGTAGGGTCGCGGCGTCCATCGCGAACTTCGCGCCGGCCGCGGCGAACAGTTTGGGCAAGGGGGCGGTGCCGCCCAACGCCAAGGCTTGGCGATAGGCCGCGACCGCGGCTTGTTGGTCCTTTAGCGCGTTGCCCCACACCTGCACCGCGCCCAATTGCGCCAGGCCGTATTCCACATAGTAAAACGGGTATTGGAAGATGTGCAGCTTGCGCATCCAGCCGGAGACTTTGGCGTCTTCCAGCCCGCGCCAGTCGGTGACCGGCATGAAGCGGTCCCAGAGGTTGCCCCACACTCGGTCGCAGACGGCGGGGTCGTGGGCGTCTGCGGGGTTTTCGTAAACCCAATGTTGGAAGGCGTCCACCACGGCCATGTAAGGCCAGAAGAGCAGGCTGCGCTCCAGGTGTTCGATGCGGGCGCGGGCGGCTTCCTGGGGGGTGTAGAACCCGCCGAAATCGTGGGTGAGATAGGGCGAGGCCAGCAGTTCCATGCTCATGGAAGCCACTTCGGCGAATTCCATGGGCGTCTCACGCTGGTGGATGTAGGGCAGGGCAAAACTTTCGAACGCGTGGAACGCGTGGCCGGATTCGTGGAGCATGGTTTGGACGTCGTCGTGCACGCCCACCGCGTTCATGAAGATGAAGGGGCGTTTGCTCAGCGGGAAGTGGGTGCAATAGCCGCCGGGGGCTTTGCCTTTGCGGTTTTCCAGGTCGAGCAGGTTTTCTTCCCGCATGGTGTGGTAATACGCGCCGAGTTGGGGGTCGACGTGGTGGAAGATGGCCTCGGTTTTGGCCTTGAGTTCTTCGACGTCGCGGAAGGGGCGCAGAGGGGGACGACCGAGGGGGTCCACGTTCAGGTCCCAGGGGCGCAGGGTATCCACGCCCAGGCGTTGGCGGCGCTTTTCGAGGATTTCAGCCGCGGCCGGCACCACCACCTCTTCGATGGCCTGGTGGAAGGCGCGGCAGTCGTCGGGCGTGTAGTCGAAGCGCCCCATCTGCTGCCAGCGGAAGGCGCGGTAGTCGGGCTTGTCAGCGTTGGCGGCCATTTGCTGGCGCAGGTCGAGCAATTGTTGCCAAATGCGGGTCAGCGGGCCTCGGTCTTTCAATTGGCGCTCGGTCATCAGCCGCCAGGCCTCTTCGCGCACCTGCCGGTCGGGGTCTTGCAAGAAGGGGCGCAGTTGTGAAATGGTGTATTCCCGATAGTGCCATTCCACCGTTTGCGCGCCCACGATTTGGTCGTAGGCGTTGCGGAGTTTCTGCTCTTCGACCTGCAGGGGGAGGTTTTCTTCGCGGAAGAGTTCGATTTCGGCGCGCATGTTGCGCAGGGGAATCTCGAAATTCGGCGGGGCAAAACCGCTTTCGACCAATTTGCGGGTGAGCGCGTGGTCGGCTTTTTGGGCTTCAGGCAGCACGCCTTCGAGGAAGGCCTCGAAGCGGGCTTGGGCTTCTTCGTCGGTGGTGTTGACCGTGGTCGCGACGTGGAGGCGGCTGTAGGTTTCGTAGAGGTATTCGGCGAGCCGTGACCAATCGGCAACCCAATCGGCCACGTTGGCGGCGGTGATGGGTTGCTTTTCCAATTCGGCGTAGTAGGGAGCAATTTTCTCCCAGGGCCAGGTCATGAACTCGGTGATGTCGGGCAGGTTCATGGGGGAAACCTCCTCGAAGGGGATGGGTGAGATGCACGCGGTTGGCTTTGCCAGGCGGTCTGATGTTCGCCCCGCAGGCTTGACGGTCAGGAAGGTGCCAGTTTGGGCATGTTTTTCTCGCTCCCCAGGGCTATTCTTCGTCGTCTTCGGCCAAGGGGTCGGGGGCGTGGCGGTGCCAGTCGGTGGCTTGCTGGTAGAGGTGGGCGGCTTCCAGCAGCAGGGTTTCGTCGAAGTGCGGCCCCATGAATTGCAGGCCGATGGGCAGCCCGAGGTCGTCGAACCCCACGGGGAAGGCGATGCCCGGCACGCCTGCCAGGTTGGCGGGCAGGGTGAAGACGTCTTCCAGGTACATGGAAAGCGGGTCGCCGGTGTGTTCGCCGATGCGGAAGGCGGTGGTGGGGGCGACCGGCGCGGCGATGAGGTCCACTTCGGTGAAGGCTTGTTCGAAGTCGCGCTTGATGAGGGTGCGGACTTTTTGCGCTTGGCCATAGTAGGCGTCGTAGTAGCCTGCGGAGAGGGCGTAGGTGCCCAGCATGATGCGGCGTTTGACCTCGGGGCCAAACAGGCGTCCGCGGGTGCGGTAGAACACATCCCACATGGTGTCGGCCTGGGCCCGCGGGCCGTAGCGGATGCCGTCGAAGCGGGCCAGATTGGCCGAGGCTTCTGCGGGGGCGATGAGGTAATATACCGGCACCGCGTATTCGGTGTGGGGCAGGCTGATTTCGCGAATTTCCGCGCCCATGTCGGCCATCAAATCCAGGGCAGCCCGCACAGCCCTTTCGACCGCGGGCTGGATGCCCTCGGTGAAGTATTCCTTGGGCACGCCGATTTTCAGGCCGCGGAAGTCTTCTCGCGGTTGGATGGTGGCCGGCGGCACGGGCATGTCCATGCTGGTGGCGTCCAAGGGGTCTTGGCCGGCCATCAAGTGCAGGAAGAGGGCGGCGTCTTCTGCGGTTTGGGTGAGCACGCCCACGGTGTCGAGCGAAGAGCCGTAGGCGATGAGGCCATAGCGGGAAACTCGGCCGTAGGTAGGTTTCAGGCCGGTGACGCCGCAGAAGGAAGCCGGCTGGCGCACGCTGCCGCCGGTGTCGGTGCCCAGGGCTGCGGGCACCATGCGAGCGGCCACCGCGGCCGCGCTGCCGCCCGAAGAGCCGCCCGGCACCCGTTCCAGGTCCCACGGGTTGTGGGTGACGCCGTAGGCCGAGTTTTCGGTGGATGAGCCCATGGCAAATTCGTCGGTGTTGGTCTTGCCGACGATGACCACGCCCGCGGCTTTCAGCCGCTCGACCGCGGTTGCATCGAAGGGCGGGATGTAGTTTTCCAGGATGCGCGAGCCGCACGTGGTGCGGATGCCCTTGGTGCTGAGGACGTCTTTGACCGCGATGGGCAGCCCCAGCAGCGGCGGCACGGGTTCCCCGCTGCGCCGGGCTTCGGCCCGCCGGCGGTCGGCTTCGTCTGCGGCTTCCAGCGCACTTTCGGGCGTGACGGTCAGAAAGGCGTGGACCAGCGGGTCTAAACGGGCGATGTGCGAGAGCACTTCTGAGGTCAGTTCTCGGCTGGAGATTTCTCCCCGGGCCAGCGCGCGGAGGGCTTCGGTGACGGTCAGCATCATTCCTGCCCTCCAAAGACGGGCGGCACGCGGAATTGCCCGTCGGTGGTTTCCGCAGCGTTGGCGAGCACCGCCTCACGCGGCAAAGACGGCCGCGGCTGGTCTTCGCGCAAAACCGTGCGCGGCGGCAGCACGCTGGCTGTGGGCGGAATGCCGCTGGTATCCAGCCCTTGCAAGCGGGCAACATAATCCAACACGTCGGAAAGTTGCTCGCGATATTGTTCGATTTCCTCGTCGGTGAGTTCCAGACGGGCTAATTGAGCAATGTGTTCCACTTCGGCGCGGGTCAGAGACATAATTTCACCTCGCAAGGAGTTTCTTCGATTATACCATTCCCGTTCTTGGGGGCTGCTGTGGCTTTGTGGTATAACTGCATCGCATCATGAGGGCGATTTTTTTGCGGAGAGGTTTCGTATGCCGGTGATTTATCCTTTTACTGCGATTGTCAATCAGGAACGCATGAAGCGGGCGTTGATTTTGAACGCGATTGACCAGCGGATTGGTGGCGTGTTGATTCGTGGGGAACGTGGTACGGCCAAATCAACGGCCGCGCGGGCTTTGGCCGCGCTGTTGCCGCGGGTCAAAGTGGTGCGTGGGTGCCGTTTTGGCTGTGATCCTGATCAGCCGGAGACCTGGTGCACAGAGTGTCAGGCGCGGGCTGCAGATGGGGAAGATTTGCAAAACCAATGGGAATGGAAGCCCGTGCCGTTTGTCAACTTGCCAGTATCGGCGACCGAAGACCGAGTGGTCGGCACTTTGGACATTGAGCGCGCCATTCAGGAAGGCAAGCGGCACTTTGAGCCTGGCGTGCTCGCGGCGGCCAACCGCGGCATTTTGTACATTGACGAAGTCAATTTGTTGGATGACCACGTCGTGGATTTGTTGTTGGATGCCGCGGCGATGGGCGTCAACATTGTGGAGCGGGAAGGGGTCTCATTTTGGCATCCGGCGCGCTTTATTTTGGTCGGGACGATGAACCCCGAAGAGGGCGATTTGCGGCCACAGCTGTTGGACCGGTTTGCCTTGGCGGTGGATGTTCAGAGTGTGGCCGATCCGGCGCAGCGGGTGCAGATTATTGAGCGCAACATTGCCTTTGAGGCCGACCCGGAGGGGTTCCGCGAGGCTTGGCTGCCTCACGAAGAGGCGCTGGCGCAAAAAATCGTGCAGGCGCGCGCGTTGTTGCCCGAGGTTACTTACACCAGCCGCGATTTGTTGACCATTGCCACGCTGACGGCCTCGTTGGGGGTGGATGGGCACCGGGCCGATATGGTGATTCTCAAAGCTGCGCGGGCGCAGGCGGCTTATGAAGGGCGCAAGGCCATCACCACCGACGATATCATGCTCGCTGCCGAACTGGCCTTGCCGCATCGGCTCAGGCGCACCCCGTTGGGACAGAGCGAGGTGTCTTTTGCCGAATTGCAAGAGCGGCTGGCCAATTTGGTGGGCGAGCGCCAGGCGGAACCTGCTTCGACCGAGCCGCGGCGGCATCGTCACGAGGCGGAAAAGGCAAAAAAAGTGCTGGGGGCGTGACGCCTCACGTGGAGGCCGAGCCAGCCGCCACCGACGCCTTGCGCGCGGCGCCCCAGGAAGTGTTTGCCACCACCGCAGGGCGTTGGTGGGAAGGCGGGCAGCAAACCGACCTTCGAGAAACGGCGTTCACGCCCCGTGAGTTGACCACCCCGCGCGATACCCGCACCCGCCGGCAGAGCGGCCGCCGCTCGCAGACGCTAACCTCTCGCAAGAGCGGCCGCTACATCCGCGCCCGGCAGCCCCAGGGCAAAGTCACCGATTTGGCTTTCGACGCCACCCTGCGCGCAGCCGCCCCTTACCAACACCGCCGCCGGCAGCAAGCCCCCCCCGATGCCCCTGCCTTCATCCTCAAGCCGCAAGACCTGCGCGAAAAAGTGCGGGTGCGGAAGGCCGCGAACTTGGTGTTGTTTGTGGTGGATGCGTCGTGGTCTATGGCTGTCGCCGAACGGATGGCGGCCACCAAAGGCGCCATTTTTGCCCTCTTGACCGACGCCTACCAACATCGGGACCGGGTAGGGCTCATCGTGTTTCAGAAAAACAAAGCTACCTTGGTGTTGCCGCCTACCCACTCGGTTGATTTGGCCTCGCGCGCGTTGCGTCACATTCCCATTGGGGGCAAAACCCCGCTCTCTGCAGGCTTGGCCTTGGCCTATGAAGTGGTGCGGCGGGAAAAAATCTCCCACCCCGATGTGCGGCCATTGTTGATCATCCTCACCGACGGCGCGGCCAACGTCTCCATGAACCCGGCTGTGCCCCCGCTGGAAGAGGCCTATGCCATCGCCGAAAAAATCGCAGCCGCGGGCATCGAAAGCGTGGTAATCAACATGGAAGTGCCGGAATTTGACCAGGGCTATGCCCGCGCCTTGGCGGAACACCTCAAGGCTCGCTGCTACACCCTCTCTGATTTGCGGGCTGAGACCCTTTACTCGACGGTTCGGGAAGTGTTACGTTGACCCCCTGGGGCCGATAGCAAAAATTTCCTATTTGCAATCTTCGTGCCAGATCCGCGGCGAAAAGCACTGGAAAGGGGGCTTTTGTGGTATACTGAAGTCACATTCAACTAATTCCAATTAGAAGGACAGCCCAGGAGGTGCCCTCGTGAGAGGGCCTGAAATGCGACACCGCGAGCATGGTAGGGGCGAGAACTGGTGTGTTTGACAGGGCAAGGTGTGCGTTATGAAAAAAGGGCTCTTTGGGATCATCATTAGCGTCTTGCTCATATTGATGACGTTGACGCTGTTCGACGGCGCCCCTCAGGTCAACACCGCGGTCGAGCCGACGCCAGGGGGAGGGAGCAACGCCATTGTAGCAGGCCCGCCGCCGTTTCGGGCTTTTTGGCAAATGCACGGCGGTGAGCGTATCCTTGGCCGTTATGTCGCAGGCCCATGTTTGTATGGGGATGCGGTGTTGGGCATTTACGCTGCCGCGGTTGCCCGCATTTCGCTGACGTATCCTGAAGAAGGCGCCCGCTTCTACCCTATCAATCAAGATCGGCGCGAACCCCCCGCACCCCAGGTCAACGACCCCGCCCTGCTCTATCGCGCAGGGCATAATGTCCCCAGGCTCTTTGTCACCTTTATCAAATCCCTGGGGGGCTGGGCTATTGTGGGCAATCCGGTGAACGAGCGCTACGAAGATGGCGCCAATTTCTGCCAGGATTTCGAAAACCTCACCCTTTGTTTCAACCAACATACCCGAGAGGTCTTTATCAACCCCACCCGAGGCGAAGCATTTTACGCCTCGCACAAAGCCGCCTGCCAACCTTTGCAACGTGCGCCTTCGGCCGCGTCAAACTGGCACATCCAGATGACGGCCGATTGGGCGGGTGATAGCGTCATCCAATTGAAGGCTACCATGTTCTTCGCGGGGGCCTCGCAAGGCGTGCCAGCAGATAGCCGCGCGATTGTGGAAGTGTTTAGCTCAAGAAACGGTGAGGTCTTGTGGCTTAATGTGCGCACCCTGGCTGAAACAAACGGCGTCATTGATGCCCAGATTCCCGTTGGCTATCCCGACGTTAGCCAAGGCATGGCGCGGTATGTGGTGCGGGTATGCGTGTGGCAGCAGTCGGATGGGCTGCAGGCCTGCGAGGAAACCTCGGTGCAGCGGTGGTACCCCTAAACGGCGCGCCAAATTCGCGGCCAAAGGCTCTGAACGCAAAACCAACAGGCGATGGTTACCATCGCCTGTTTTTGTTTGAAAGCGGTATGGAGGGGGAAGGAGGCGGTCGGGGCATTCCCTCGGCGAGCCCAGAGAGCCTGGGTGCGAGGGCGCGGGGTTCCTGATGGGGAAGGGGCAGGGCTTGGGCGCGGCGCTGGAAGGGGCTTAGGGCGTGGGCGTCGCGGCCGGGGGATGGGCTTCGGCCAAAAGTTCGACTTGGGCAATGGCAGGCCCGATGCTATATACCGTGAGCGAGAATGGCAGCGGTTGGTCGGGCGTGGGCTGGGTGAGGGTCTCCCAGCGGCGCACGCCCACCGGCCGGCCTTGTGCATCGTAGGCCGTGGCTACGACCCATACCTCGGCCTTGGGGGCTTGGGTTGGTTGGGTAAAGGTCAATTCCCCCTCGATGGTGGCCGCGTGTTGGTCCGCGGCTATGGTGGTTTGAGATTGCGCAATCTCGATGGGCAGATAGCGTTGGGATTTTTGGGCAGAGGTGAGCGGCAGCGCCCGTAAAATCTGAGCGCGGGCTGTGGGCTGTGCTGGCGCTGGTGGCCCAAAGCGCGCCACCAGCGCGGTGCTGCGGTGTGGTGGTAGCAGGTTGACCAGGGCTTCGGCCACTTGCTGCTGGCCATCGTTGAGCACCAGGCGCGCGGCGACGGCCTCTACGGCTTGGTTGGTGTCGTTGGTGACCGTCACCAAGCAAACCACACTGCCATCGGCCGAAGGCTCACAAAACGGCTGCCCTATGCGGAGCGGCAGGGGCGTCGGGCTGGGGAGCGCGGCAGGGTTGTCGGGGTTGAGGGGGATGATGAGCGTGGTGCCCACCGACATGGCTGTGGGGTTGACGCCGGGGTTGGCTTCCTGGAGGGCTTCCAGTGAGACGCCAAACCGCAAAGCAATGCCCAGCATGGTATCGCCTTTGGCAACGGTGTAGGTGAAGGGCGTGGGGCTGGGGAGCGCGGGGGTTGGCAACACCAACGGCCCTGGCGTCGGCGAAGGTGAGGGCGTGGGCGTGAGGTAGGGTTGAGGCGTCCAGCCCAGCGTGGGAGAGGGTTGCGGCGTCGGTGAACTGGTGGGCGTTGCACTGCAACCCGCCAGCCAGAGCACCAGCAAGCCCCAAAGCCATTTCCTGAACATGAGGGCATTATACCAGCCTTGTCAGGCCACGGGCGTGCGGCAGAGAGGCATCTGGCAGGCGCATGGCGCCGCGGTTCCGCGGCTAACTTCAGTTCGCGGCTTGCTCTTGGGCGCAGGGTATGCTAAACTCTTTTGTGGAGGAAGTATGCCCGACCAAGACGTCATGCTCCAGGAAGCCATCGAAGCCATTGCTCGCGGGGAAACCGCCAAAGCGCGAGACATTATCACCCGCCTCTTGCGTGTGGCGCCCAACAACCCCGAATATTGGGTTTGGATGAGCGCCGCGGTCGAGACGCCCAAAGAACGGCGCTATTGCCTGCAAAAAGCCCTTGCCGCCGACCCTTCTTACGAGCCGGCGCGGCGTGGGATGGTGCTGTTGGGCGAGTTTGCCCCTGATGAAGAGGTGCAACCCGTGCGGGTGCCCCACCCCCGCGCGTGGGAAGCCCACTTCAAACCCGCGCAGCCGCCCCCAGAGGAGCCGGCCAGCCCACGCCTTCCCCGACGGGTGGTGATTGGGGTCGCCGCCCTTTTCCTGCTCATGGCGCTTTCCTGGGGGGCCTGGGGCGCGTGGCGGCGGTTGCGCCCGGTGAATTTGCCTACGCCACAACTGCTGGTCAATACCACCCGCACCCCCACACCTGTGCCCAGTGGCACGCCAACCCCCATCAACCCCTTGACCTTGGGGCAGCCCACGCCGTTGGTCTTGCTGCTGCCGGCCACCTACACCCCCACACCTTTGGCCGTGAGCACCCCTCACCTGATTGAGGCCTTCCGCCTGGGCTTGCGGGCTATGGGCGAAGGCCGCTGGGAAGACGCGGTGCGCTATTTCCAGCAAACCGCCCAAGCCGAAAACAACACCTCGCCCGACATCTACTTCTATTTGGGCGAGGCCTACACGCATCTCAACCGTTGGCAGGAAGCCGCGGCGGCTTATCGCCAAGCCTTGAAAATCGCCCCTCGCTTCGCCCCTGCCCAGGTAGGGCTGGCACAAGTGTTGCTCCACGAAGGCCAAGCGCGCGATGCTTTGAAATTGCTCTCAGAAGCCGTGGAAAACGACCCCAACTATGCCCAGGCCTATTTGATACGAGCCCATTACGAGTTGGAACACGGCCAGCCCGAAGACGCCTTGGCCGATTTGGAAAACGCAGCCCGCCTGCTCCCCGACTCGCCTTTGGTGCATCTGTATCGAGCGCAGGCCTACCTCGCTCTGGATGAAACCGAAAAAGCCTACGCCGAAGCCCAAAAAGCCCACACCTTAGATTTGACCCTCTTGCCGGCCTATAAAGTTTTGGGCCAAGCAGCCTTGGAAGTGGGCAAAGTGGACGACGCCATCTTGTATCTGCGCACTTATTTGACCTACGCGCCCAAAGACGCCGAAGCCTATGGGCTGTTGGCCAAAGCCTACTTTGCCCAAAAAGATGAAGAAGGCGCCCGTTTGGCGGCCGAAAAATGGGTTGAACTCGCCCCCTACAACGCCGAGGCCCGCAAATACCTGGCCGAAATTGACCTGGCCTTGGGGCGTTCGCAAGACGCCGTAGATACCCTGAAGACCGCAGTGAAAATTCACCCCCGTGATTTTGGGCTGCGGATGGCATTGGTCGAAGCCCTCTTAGCCAACGACGAAGCCGGCAACGCTTATCGCCAATTGAAAGAAGCCGAGCCGCTGTTGAAAGACGATGAACAGTGGTACACTTTCTACTACTGGCGGGCTAAAGTGCTGACAGCGTTAGACGTCTTAGATGCTGCCATCAAAGACTGGCAACGAGTGTTGGACGCCCCCGAAGACATGGTGCCTGAAGCCTGGCGCGCAGAAGCCCGCCAAACCTTACAGCGGCTGTGGACGCCGACCCCCTCGCTCACCCCCACCCCTTCGCTCACGCCGACCCCTTCGCTCACGCCGACCCTCACGCCCACGCCAACCCCCACACCCTAAACCGCCCCTTATGGAAGCCTTCCACCCTCAAAAAGGCCCCTTCCTGCGCGACCTCACGCCTGGCGAGGGCTTCATTGGCTTTTATGTCGTCCATCGGAAGCAATTGGAGCCCTTCCGCGACCCGAGCCGGGGGTATTATCTGACGCTGGTTTTAGGAGACCGCAGCGGGCAGCGTGTCGCGCGGGTGTGGGAAGACGCCGAAGCCGTGGCTGAGCAAGTGGCAGAGGGCGCGGTGGTGAAAATTCAGGGCGAAGCTGAAACATACCGAGAGCGACTACAAATTCGGGTGTTGCGCATTCGCCCTGCCGAAGCGCAAGAATACGATTGGCGCGATCTGCTCCCCGCCTCCGCGCAGGACCCCGACGATATGTTGGCGCAGGTCTTGGCCGCGGCTGAGCGCATTCAAAACCCGCACCTGCGTGCCTTGGTGGCCTACTTCTACCACGACGACGCGTTTCTGGAAGCCCTCCGCTGGGTGCCTGCCGGCCGAAAGGTGCACCACGCCTATTTGAGCGGCCTGCTGGAACACCTCACCGAAATGCTCGCCCTGGCCGAACGGGTGGTAGAGATTTACCCCCAGTTGGATGCAGATTTGCTGACCGCGGGCATCCTGTTGCATGATGTGGGCAAAGTGAGGGAACTGCGCTGGGGGCTGGATATTGACTACACCGACGAAGGCCGTCTGATAGGGCATATCGTCTTGGGCGATGAAATGGTTGCCCAGGCCCTCGCGGCGCTGCCCGACTTCCCGGCCGAGCTGGCGTTGCGGGTGCGTCACATGCTTTTGGCCCATCACAACCGTTATGAATGGGGTTCGCCCCGCCGCCCGCAAACCTTGGAAGCCATCGCCCTGGCTAAAATTGACGACCTGAGCGCCCAAGTCAATCGGTTTTGGCTTTTGCTTCAACAACGAGAGGTCGGCGAAGCATGGACACCATACGATCGCCTTTTGGAGCGCCGCTTATATGCCGGCGAAACCGACCTCAGCGTGGACGAGGAAAGTCAACAGCGATAGTGTGAGAGTGTTTTCCCATGCGCAGTCATTCCACGAGTGAAACACGCCCCCTCCGCCGGCCGTGGAGCCCCCAAACCAAATGGACGGTCAGCATGATTTTGCTGGCCTTTGGGGTTTATTTGCTCTTTCGGTTTAGCGAGGTCATCCCGCCTTTGATTTTGGCCGTGGTTTTGGCTTATGTGCTTTCGCCGGTTGTGGAATGGTTGCATCGTCATACCGGCCTGGGGCGTGGATGGGCGACAGCCCTCACTTATCTCACCCTGATTTTGCTCATTGCGGCGTTGTTCGCGGTGGTGGTTCCCTTGCTCGTTGACCAAGTGACCACCCTCAACCTCAATTTGCAGCAGTTGCTCGACCAGGGCACCCGCTGGATCAATCATTTGGTGATTTTTGGGCACCCGGTCAACAACGCCCTCCTCACCACACAAGTTGAAAGCGCGTTGCGTGGCGCGGTGAGTTTGATTTTGGGCCAGGGCATCACCGTGGCGATGGGCGTGCTGACCACGTTGGCGTGGGTCAGTTTCGTGTTGGTGATTTCCTTTTATCTGGTCAAAGATGGTCCGCAATTGCGGGCTTATTTGGAAGGCTTGGCGCCACCGGCCTATCGGGCTGACTACATCATGCTCAGAGACGAGATTGGCGCGGTGTGGGCGGCCTTCTTTCGGGGTCAGGTGGTCTTGGCCGGGGTGGTGACCGTCATCATCACCGCGGTGGCCTTCATCATTGGCCTGCCGGGGGCTTTGCCGATGGGGCTGTTGGCCGGCGTGTTGGAGTTTTTGCCCAGCATCGGCCACGGCATTTGGTTGAGCATTGCGGCGACGTTGGCTTTTTTCTTGGGGTCCACGTGGTGGCCGATGCCCAACTGGGCTTTCGCTTTGTTGGTGATTGGTTTGCACGTTTTGTTTGACCAATTGGATACCAACTACCTGATTCCGCGGATTATCGGCCGTCGGATGCACCTGCACCCTTTGGTGGTCATTTTGGGTATTGTGGGCGGTGCGTTGATGGGTGGGGTGTTGGGCATCGCGTTGGCTGCGCCGACCATTGCTTCGTTGCGGGTTTTGGGGCGCTACATCTACGCCAACCTGGTGGACACCGACCCTTTCCCGCAGCCGATTTCCGAGCCGTTGCCCGCGCCCGACCCGCGTTGGTGGCAAAAGCCACCTGCGATGTGGCGGCGGGTGTTGAGCCAACTGCGCCGCCGCGCCCCTCACGGCTGAGCGCCTTTTCATTGGTTGGAGTGTGTCGTGAATACCACGCCCGCCTCGCTTCCGCCTGAGCCTGCTTCTGAAATGACATCGCCGCCTTGGAGCACGCCGACCAAAATTGTGGTTGGAGTGACCTTGGTGGCGATGTTTGTCGCGCTTTTGGTGGCCTTCCGAGATTTGATTGGCCCCTTGATTTTGGCGCTGATTTTGGCCTATTTAATGCACCCCATTGCAGCAGCCCTGGAACGATACACCCCCCTCTCGTGGCGGGCGGCTGTGACAGTGGTTTATCTGTTGCTCGCCGCCGCGGTCATCGCCTTGTTGACCATTGGCGGTTTGGCTTTGGTGCAACAAACCCAGGGGTTGTATGGCGTGGTGCAAGATTTCTTGCTCTATGACCTGCCAACATGGTTGCAGCGCCTCTCGACGCAAACCTATCAATTTGGCCCTTGGGTGTTGGACTTACGGCAATATGATTTGAACGCCTTTACCCAGCAGTTGCTGGCTGCACTCCAGCCGTTGTTGGGCGAGGTGGGCGCCCTCATCAGCACTTTGGCCGCAAGTACGTTACAATTGTTTGGTTGGATGGCTTTCATTTGGCTGATTTCCTATTTTTTGCTTTCGGAATCGGGCAAGGTGTCGGCCAATGTGATTACCATCCGCATCCCGGGCTATCAGGAAGATTTGCGCCGCATGGGGCGCGAGTTGGCTCGGATTTGGAATGCCTTTTTGCGCGGCCAACTCACCGTGGCCAGCATTGCCATGATTTGGGTGTGGGTGTGGCTGAGCATTTTAGGCGTGCGCATGGCCTTGGTGTTGGCTTTGTTGGCAGGCATTGCGCGGTTTGTGCCGTATATTGGCCCGGCGGTGCTCTATACAATTACCGCTTTGGTGGCGATTTTCCAGCCCAACCCTGCTTGGGGCTTGGCGCCTTGGGAATTGGCGCTCATCGCCGTGGCCGGCATGTTTGTGAGCGACAACATTCTCGATAGTTTCGTCATGCCGCGGATTTTGGGCGAGGCTTTGGGCGTCCATCCGGCTGCGGTCCTGCTGACGGCCTTGATTGGCGCGAAGTTGGTCGGTATTTTGGGGCTGCTCTTTGCCGCCCCCACGTTGGCTTCTTTGCGCTTGTTTGGCCATTACATCATCCGCAAGATGTTTGACCAAGACCCGTGGGCTGATTGGCGTTCCGCGCCGCCGCAGCCCTTCCCAGGGACGACATGGCTGCGCGAACATTTGCCCACTTGGCTGCGTCGTTTGCATCTGCATCCGAAAGAATGACCTTGCGTTGAGGAGACCCCGATGAGCGAACTTCCCGAACCCAAAACCGAAGTGTTGGCCGAAACTCGCAATTACATCGCGTGGAAGGCCGAAGAGCCCGATGGCGAGGTGACCTATCACTTGGAGTTGGGCACGGTGACCGTGCATTTTTTCGAAGAGGAATGGCGCGAATTTCGAGAATTGATGGCAAAATTGCGCTGAGCTTTGGCCTATGACGCACGCCGTAGTCATCACCTCCGCGGCGGGCTTTGGCGAGTTGCTTCGGCAATCGTTGGAAGAGCAAGGTATGACCGTGACGACATTGAGCGCCGAAGACGACCCCGCCCAAGCCCATCCTGCCCCTGCGTTGCTGCTCATTGACGGCGATGCAGTTCCTGAGGCGCGGCTGCCGGATTTGTGTGCGGCTTGGCGCGCCGCTTCCCCCGGGGTCAAGATTGTCCTCTTCCCCCCCGAGGGAATGGACAAAGAGGCCTTGCAAGCCCTGGCGCCGGATAAGATGCTCGGGAAGCCCTTTTACCTACCCGATTTGTTGGATGCCATCGCCCAGTTGGCCCCAAAGCCAGCGGACCCTGAAGCGGGGAACTCCAACGGCGCTTCCGGCGGCAAGGCGTCGTCGGCCGACCTGCCCCCCAACCCGCCCTGGTTGGCCGATGTGAACTTGGCCGCTCAACATCTCACCCGCCTGAGTTTGGAAACCGCAGCCCAGGCCGCGGCGCTGGTCACTGGTGAGGGCACGCTGTGGGCCTACGCCGGCGAGCTGCCGCAGCCCGCCGCGGAAGAATTGGCTCAGACTGTGGCTCACCATTGGAACGCCGACGGCGGCCAAGATTTTGCCCGTTTTTTGCACTTGGAGGCAGTGCAGAGAGATTTTTTGCTCTACGCAACGGGTGTGACAGCCCATTTGGTTTTGGCTTTGCTCTTCGATGCGCAGGTGCCCTTTACGCAGATGCGCGCACAGGCCACGCGCCTGGCACGCGCCCTCACGCAAGAGGCGCCCCTTCCGCCGCCGCCATTTGGAGAGAACGCCCTTCCCCCCGCCCCTCAGGAGGCTGTGGTGTATTCCGACGCGAAGGAAGACGCCGAGCGTGCCACAGACCAGGGAGAACCCGGCGACGCTTGGCTGCCCGAAGACGACCTTCCCCTGCCTTGGGAGGAGGAACTGCCTCCTGAGGCGTCGGTGCCGTTGTTTGAAGATGTCCCGCCGCCGCAACCCGATGGGGCGCCCCGGGTGGTTGAGGACGTCTCGGCGTCAGCAGCCTCGGCAGAGGAGGGAGAGGTTTCGCCCAGCGCGCCGACGCGGCCGGTGACGCTGACCGAGTTGGTTGAAGCCATAGGCCCAGAGGCTTTGGAGGCCCTTCCTGAGTCGTCGGCTTCGCTGCCGCCGCCCGCGACGTTGGCGCGTGCAGACCTGACGTATGCTTGTGTGCTGATACCGCGTTTTCCGCAGCATCACCTCACGGGGGCGGTTGCCCGCGACCTCAGCCAGTGGATGCCCACCATTGCCACCGCGTATGGCTGGCGGCTGTTGCACTTGGCCGTGCGCCCCAATTATTTGCAATGGGTGGTGCAAGTGCCGCCTGATACAGCGCCGGCTAAAATTGTGCAAGTGGTGCGCGAGCATACTTCGCGGCGCCTTTTGGCGGCGCATTCGCATTTGCAGGAAGAGGCCCTGGGCGACGATTTTTGGGCTCCTGGGTATTTGGTGCTCAGTCAGCGCCAGCCTGTACCTACCCCGACCATCGAGGCTTTTATTCGCCAAACGCGCCGCCGTCAAGGGTTTGCCTGAGGCGCGTGGTTTTGGGGTGTCAAACACACCGCCCCCTCGCTGATGAGGGGGCGGTGTTGGTTTTTGCCAAAGGGGCCAAAGCGATGGGCGCGGGTTTTAGCCTTCTTCCTCGACCAGATGCTCGGCCACAATTTCGACGATGTCTTTGACCGCAGGCGCACCTTCGCCCGCTTCTTTGGAAGCATCGTTGAGCATAATCATGCAGAAGGGGCAGGCCACGGCAACCGTTTCGGCACCTGTGGCTTGGGCTTCGGCAAAGCGGGTGAGGTTGATGCGCTTGCCTTCTTCCTCCTTCCAAATCTGTGCGCCGCCAGCGCCGCAGCAGAAAGATTTGTTTTTGCTGTGTTCCATTTCGACCAGCGAAGCGCCTACTTGCTCAAGCACGAAGCGCGGCGCGTCGTATTCGCCGTTGTGGCGGCCCAAATAGCAGGGGTCGTGGAAGGTGATTTTTTCCAGGCCGTCTTTGTCAATTTTGATTTTGCCTTCTTTGAGCAGTTCCTCGACGAATTGGCTGTGATGGACGACATCGTACTCACCGCCAAACTGAGGGTATTCGTTTTTGAGGGTGTGGAAGCCGTGGGGGCAGGTGGTGATGATGCGTTTGGGCTTGATTTCGTTCAGCATTTCTACGTTGGCGGTGGCCAGTTCGAAGAAGAGGTATTCGTTCCCCGCGCGGCGGGCAGAATCGCCGCAGCAGGCTTCTTGTTCGCCCAACACTGCATAGTTGACCCCAGCCGCGTTGAGGATTTTGGCCAGCGCACGGGCGGTTTTTTGGGCTCGGGCGTCGGTGGCCGCAGCACACCCCACCCACCAGAGGATTTCGGGTTCGGGGTTGTCTTCGATGGTGGGCACGTCGAGCCCTTCGGCCCATTTCATCCGCTCGCTGGGTGGCACATTCCAGGGGTTCATGGTGCGTTCCATGCCGCGGAAGGCGGTTTCCCATTGTTTGGGGAAGGCGTTTTCCATCAAGACCAGCCCGCGGCGGATGTCCATGATGTCGCGCATGGGTTCGTTGCCCACGGGGCAAACTTCGATGCACGCGCCACACGACGTACAGGCCCACACCGCCTCTTCGGGAATCACAAATTCTGTCAAGGTTTGCGAGGTTTCTTCGCCTTTGGCCAGGCGGTCGCCTTCGTAGTTGAGGAAGTAGCGTTTGTTGATTTCCAGCGCGGCTGGTGAGAGGATTTTGTCGGTGTTATACGCGGGGCAGACCTCTTGGCAACGGAAGCACATGATGCACGCGTAGGCGTCCATCAGTTGATACCATTGCAGGTCTTCCAGCCGGGTGGCGCCAAATTGTTCGATGCTTTCGTCGTCAAAGTCGAGGGGGTCGAGTTCGCCGATGGAGCGGCGTTCCGGCTTGAGCAGGAAGTTGAGCGGGGCAAAGAAGAGGTGAATGTGTTTGGAGTAGGGGAAGTAGGGGATGAAGAGCATAATCAGCCCCAGCGCGAACCAGAAGGCCAGGTGATGGGCGACGGTAAGCGCGGTGGGGCTGAGGCCCGCCCAGAGGGAAGCCACGGCCGTGGCAAAGGGCTGGTAGGGGTCGGGCCCTTCTTTGGCAATCGCGAAAGATTGCCCCAGGAAGCGTGAGCCCACGTGGAAGAGGATGAACAAGCCGACGATGAGCGAGTCGCGGTTGATGCCTTTGCGGGCTTTGGGGTTGAGCAGCACGTCATCCCGCGTGCCCAAGACGGGCGATTTGAAGACGAAGCGCCGCAGGAGCAGGGCGCTCATGCCGATGAGCACCGACACGCTGAGGATGTCGGCGCCTAAGCGGTAGAGGTTGCCGATGGTGCCGGTGCCCATGAAGTGGAAGCCGGGGATGTAGCCTTCGAGCACATCGCCCAGGTTGACCAGCATGTAATACATAAAGCCCCACGCGACCATGGCATGGAAGATGGTAGGCCAGAGGCGCATTTTCCATGTGGGGCGGAGGGTGATGGTCTTGGTGAGGGCTTCCACGAGCCGTTTGCGGGCCAGGTGCCAATCGGGTTTTCCTTGCCCGCGGCCAATGATGCGCACTAAGCGGTCAATGGCCTTCCAGGTGGCGTAAGCCGTGGCCAGGAGGGCCAAGGTGAAGAGGATTTTTTCCCAAAGTGTCAGCATGGCGCTCCCTCGCTGTGGGGTGAGTTGGAGGAATAATTTGGGGGTAGGTTATTCCTCAATTCAAGGTGCCATTATACCGAAGCGGTTTTTGGAGGTTGTGGAGCGTTTGTGGGAAGGCGGACCCTTCCGACCGGTCGGTTGGTTATGCTCTCATTTTACCACAAAAATTAAGCGTGGGTTAACCTCAGGAGGGGATGGACGCAGATAAATCCACCGATTGACACCGATTTTCGCCGATTTTTTGTGTAGGGGCGAGGCGTGCCTTGCCCTGCTCCCCCTTCGCCCTCTGGGAGAAGGGGGACACAGGGGGATGAGGGCAGAACGCAGATAAACGCAGATGAGAAGGGATGGACGCAGATAAATCCACCGATTGGCACCGATTTTCGCCGATTTTTTTGTGTAGGGGCAAGGCGTGCCTTGCCCTGCCCCCCTTCCGTGCCCTCTGTGGCTCCGTGTGCCTCCCAGGGCGGAGCAACGCTCCGCCCCTACCGTCTTCTGTGCGGGCACGGCGTCCACCG
>CAYLRJ010000101.1:0-7035 GCA_964386185.1 uncultured Anaerolineaceae bacterium | reverse complement strand
GAAGCCTTCGGCTTTGGCGTGGGGCGGGTGCGAAAGAACGGCGAGCTCATCCCGCGGTCGGAATGGCGGGCGGCCGGAGCCCGCGCCCTGTTCTTCTTCATCCTTGACAAAGGCAAAGTGAGAAAAGAAGATTTGACCCTGGCTTTTTGGCCTGATTTTTCGCCCGCCCAAGTCAACAGCAACCTCCACGCCACGTTGTGGCGTGCGCGGCGGGCTTTAGGTGATAAATCGTTCATCCAGGTGCAGGGTGGTTATTATCGTCTGCGTCCTGATTTGCAAATTCGCTACGATGTGCGTGATTTTGAAACTTTGCTCAAACAAGCGCGGCAAGCACCTGACGACGAAAGCCGTCTCGCTTTCTACCAAAAGGCTGCCCAACTCTATCAGGGGGATTTTCTCAGCGATTTAGACCTCCCTTGGATTGAAGAACGCCGCGCCGAACTTCAGCGGCGCTATCGTGAAACCCTCCATGCCCTCATTGAGTGGTATATGCAACATCAAGCCTATCACCAAGCCATGGATTGGCTGAGCGTTGGGCTTCGTCTTGAGCCTTATCGCGACACTTGGCATCTCTATTGGATGCAGTGTTTGGTGGCCACTGGCTCTCCTTCGGCTGCGCGGGCTTATTACCTCAAATATCGCAAACGCCTGCGCAAGGAACTCAACGTAGAGCCTGACGAAAACCTCCAGGCTTTTTACCGCAACCTCAACCCTGCCGCGTAATCCTCTCTTTTCCTTACTTTCTGTTTTTCCTTGTTCCCCTGCGCAATTTAAGCCTTTTAGGCCCAGCAACGCCGCCTCGCTATCGCCAGCCTTTTGATGGGGAAATCGCTGAAGCGGCGGGCAGGCGTCTTTCATCCGAACGCCCCCTTTCATCTCAATCCGAAATTCAAGAGGTTTGAGGGCTTTGTTTCTGACAAGCCGAGCGTTCAATCGCGTTGAGCGCGCGGCAACCGTGTGCCGAAACGTTTGGTAAGGCCGCGATGGTATCGGGCGGGCCTTGCTTTTCGCACTTTCTTTGCAAGCCCAGGCCTTGGCCCTGCGCACTGCTGAGGAGGGCTTTCTCTTGGGTTGTGCGCGCAATAGGCCAGCACGAGTTTGGCTTTTTTCTCAAAAAAACGGCGATTGTTCATAACCTTGTTCAGAACGCCTGGGCTATGCTTAGGGCACAAAACAAGCCAATAACTGGCGCCCACACTTTGTTTGTAAGGAGGTTCCCCATGTTGAAGCAACGTTTAGCCCAGGTCGCGCTTTCCTTGAATGTTCCTGCTCATCGCGCAGCCGCGAAGATCTTTTTGTTTGCGTTGATTGTTTTGGCCAGTTTGCTCTTCCCCCATCATCACGAAATTCGCCACTTGGCTGATGGCTATCTCATTGGCGGAGGGCAGCCGACCTAAGCGGCGGAGGTGCCCCAATGTGCAAACTCACCCTTAACGCCGTGGTGACGCTCGCCTTGGCTGACGAGCGCTTCCGCCAGGAGCTCCTGAACGGCGAACACGAACGGGCCTTCCAAGCCCTCAGCCTGGACGACGAAGAGCGCGCGTTGCTCCAAAACATCCGAGCCAATTCCTTGGAAACCTTTGTCGCCCAAATTCATGGCATCTTGCAACACGAAGAAACCGGCGCAATGCCTGTGGTGGCGTTGGCCGGGGGGCAACAGCAATACGCCCCTTATATTGCCGTGGGCGCAGATTAGCCTTTGAACTCCCTCTCCTTTTGTGACGGCTATCCCGCCACCCCCGCGGGTGGCGGGATTTGCTGCCGAGTGTGACCAGCCCCGTTCGGAGGAGCCGTGCTGCTGACCACCCCGCTCTCTACAGATCATCAGGCGTCGGGGAAGCCGACCGTGTCCCCTTATGACATCGGTTGGCATCTTCCCATTCCCGTGGTCTGCACGGATCCCGGGCTGGCCATCCAATGGGTCAACCAGGCTTTTGAGCAATGCGTTGGGGCCAAGGCCGATGGCATCTTAGGCCGTCCACTCACTGAGTTTTTGGCTCCTATCCACGCCGAATTGCTGATTTATCATTTGCGTTCTATCAAGCCAGGGCATCCGCAGCGCCTTTGGGTGCGTTGGCGCTGCGCCTCAGGCAGGGAAATTTTGGTCAATTTGCGCTCTCAAAAATGGGTGGCCCCGGATGGCACGGATCAAGGGTGGGTTCATACGATTCACCCCCTGGAAGATCAGGAAGCGTTCCCCGGCGGGCAGCAGGAACTGCTCAGTGAGCTCTTTGTCCAGGGGTGGGTTCAGGTACTCCACGCCCGCGATCTCGAAACCAGCGCACACACCCACCGCGTCGCTCGGCTCACCACGGTGATTGGGACGGCTTTGGGGATTCCTTCCGAAACGTTGCGTATTTGGCGCTGGGGGGCTTTGTTGCACGACATCGGCAAAATCGCCATCCCTGACGAGATTCTGCGCAAGCCTGGCCCTCTGACAGAGGAGGAGTGGCAAATCATGCGTCAGCATCCTTTGTTGGCGCAGGCTATTTTGCGAGACGTGCCTTTCCTCCCTGACGAGGTGTTGACCATCCCCCTTTATCACCACGAGCGTTGTGATGGCAGTGGCTATCCCTTTGGGTTGCGCTGCGAGCAAATTCCCTTGGCTGCTCGGGCTTTTGCTGTGGTTGACGTGTGGGACGCCCTCAGCCGTGAGCGGCCTTACCGACGGGCTTGGCCCCCGGACCGAATTTGGCATTATCTCAAGCAACATACGCAGACGCTTTTTGACCCTCTGATTGTCCAAACCTTTGAAAGGTTGTATCACGACGGCCTCTCCTCGTAGTTTCGTTTGTCCTCCCTCTCTCCACTTTTCCTCCACGTACGCACAAAGGTGGCCTCTCGTAGGCCATCTTTGTGCGTTAAAGGCATAGGCCGAAAATACTATGGATTTTTGGTGCGTTTGTATTCATAATCTTTCTAATCTGCGGTAAGATTTGGGCAGCCAGTGTTTTTGGAGGGAGTGAGATGAAGAGGACCGCCTTGCCCATGCGTTTGTTGTATGTGGGGGTGAGCCTGCTGGGAGGGTTGGCTCTTCTGGGGGGCTGTGCTCCGGCGGTGGCCCCTCAAGTGCCTGTGACGGTGGGGCTTCTGCCCACCTCGACGGCCACTCCTTTCCGGCCGCATACGGCAACACCGCCCTCGCTGGTCGCTGCAGGCATGCCAAGCGCCACACCTTTGCCGCCTTCCCCGACCGCGCGGCCTCGTCTTGCGCTTGCTACTTCGACGCCGTTGCCTCCGCCATCGCCCACGCCGCGCCCGCACGCGACCGCCACTTTGCCGTTGTCTCCTTCGCCTCGTCCGTCACCTCCCCCGCCGCCGCTCGTTCATACCCCGCTTCCGCCGCCGAGCAGCCGTTCCGAAACGGCTCACCCCGCGCAGAGCGCACTTTCTCGTGGGCGCGGCGCATACGTCACGGGCTCTTCTGACCCCGATGAGGCCGAAATTGCTTGGTTGAGCCGCTTTGCCATCGTCCATGCTGGCGGGCTTTTGGACCCTCTTCCCTCGGATGTCATTGCCCGCCTGCGCAACGCGGGCGTGCATACGCTGTTGGTGTATGATTGGCTTCCAGCAACTTATCACTACACCGATGGCGAGAGTGACGACCCTCTGACGCAATGGCTGTATGACAACCGAGATTGGGCTTCGCTCAACCCTGATGGGCCTTTCCCGCACTGCACCGAAGAGGGTTACGACTGGTGCGAAGATTATTACTTTGATTTGGGTGATGAGACCGTCCGTCAGGAGCGCGTGGATTATCTTGTCCAAACTGTGCGCGATTTAGGCTATGATGGCGTGTTTTTTGACTGGAGCAACAGCCAGTTTTTGGACGAGGATGCCTTTGCTTCGATTCGTGAGGAATATGAATCCCGCCATCCCGATTTGCCTTACGCCGAGGCCATTGGCCTGTTTTATCAGGCCCTGCGCGAGGCTGGCCTTGTTGTGCAGTCGAACCAAGGCTTCCGAGACGCCGAAGCCATTTTGCCCTTTGTCAACTATGACATGACAGAAAGTTATGGCACCACTGATGAGACGTTTGGCGCCAAACTGCGCATTGTCGGCCAAGGGGAGCAGGAAGTGCCTCAAACTGTTTACTATCCGGTGAGCGACAATCCTCGCCACGGCTCTCTCCGCGATACGCTGGACGTCATTGACTGGTTGGAAAGCCTGCGGGTTTATACCGGGCAGGGCTATGGCGGGGTGGTGTATATGAACTATGCCGCGCCTGAATGGCAGCCCACGGCCAATCCACATGTTTTTCGGCCGGTGACGCCTCGCAACGCCATCTATTATGGTTATGCCCTGGCGCAATTAGTGGGCGAAATTGGTTACACCGAAGTGCCGTGGGATCATACGTTAGAGCGTTCCGAAGTTTATTTCTACGGTTTAGGGCAGCCGGTCCATGCGACCTACCAGGCGCTGCCCCGTGGGGGCTACGTGCGCTATTACACGCACGGCCTGGCGCTGGTCGGAGAGTGGCAACACCCCACCACCCTCGTGTTGCGCGACGCCAGCATTCCGGCGCAGGGGTGGGCGTATGACCCCTACACTCAAACCTGGCTACCCATTCGGGAGCATACCATTCGCCTCACAGTAAAACCTGAACCCGACCCCCTGACCAACAGGATGGCGCCTTTGGGGCGGATTATCGTTTATATTGCCACTCCAGGTTGAGTTCCTGGCCCTCTGCGGCGGGAAGCCGCAGCCCTCCCACCCTGCGAGGGCGTCAATCGCCTGCTTGCCCTGCGGCGTTGGCGCCCTCGCCTTTTGGGGCTTGTGCCTGAGCGTTTCGTGGCCTGGGAAGCCCGCCCCCCGCCGCACCCGACTTGCATCTTCGCTCCCCTTATGCTACAATAGTTAGGCAAGCGTGCTGGGTGCCCCCCTCACTCAGTGCGCTTGCTCTTTTTAACTTCGCGGCGCTTTGGCAAACTTTTGGCAAACTGCAACGAAATTGCAACGTTCTTTTGCCATGTTTGTAGTAAACTATAAACCGTCAGACGCCTGGGTGCCCCCCTCACTCAGGCGTCTGACGCTTTTAAGCCCAGTGGGGATTTTTCACATGATGGGCGGGGAAGGTTTCTCGTTTTGTTGCGTTTGCGCGTTGAGCGAGAGCGAGGTGAGCGCCTGGTCGGTGTCTGTAGCCTGAGCCTTGTTGCCCCTTGCGCGTTCAAGTTGCCACAAGATGAAACGCACGCGTTGCGACATGGCCGTCGCCAGGTTGAGCAACAGATGGGTGCCCAAAACGGCGTCGTCTTCGGCGAGGGCCAGCAGGCGTTCGCGGCTGAGGGCCAACACGGTGGCGCCTTCCGGCCCGGCGACTAAATCGGCCGTGCGGGGCTCACGATCGAGCACAGCCAGTTCCCCGGTCATCCGCCCCGGCGGTAACACAGCCACTTTTTGGCGCGGGGGCAGATGCTCGTCGGTGTTTTCGCTCCAGATTTCCAAAGTCCCCTTCCAAACAATGTAGAGCTCATTGCCGGGGTCGCCAGTGCGAGCCAAGAGTTCGCCGGCTTCCAGGGTGCGCACCTCAAATTGGGCAGCCAGGCGCATGCGTTGAGCCTCGTTGAGGCCGCGTCCTAAATCCGCGTGGGCGAGGAAGCGGGCGATCTCGGCCACGCGGGTCATCGCTTGGGGGTGGAGCGGCACCAACCAGGGGCTGGCTTGAGGCAACCCCAAATAGGAAGCAATCAACCGGCGGGTTTGGTCAGGCCGTTCAAAATGGGGCCAGTGCCCCGCTTTAGGAAGGATGCGCAGGTCGGCTTCTTCCCATTCGTCGGCGATCACCCCGGCATCGCGTAAGGGCACGGTGTTGTCTTCGGCCCCCCAAATCACCAGCCCGGGCGTGCGAAGCGCCTTGAGACGCCCGGTCAGGTCGTTTTCGCGCATGGCAAAGTAACACTCAGCCCGCACTCGCCCCTGACCAGGGCGGCGGGCGTCTTCCCGCAAACGCCGATAATCATGCTCGGTAATCCCCGTCCGTTCAGCAAAAGAAGCCGGACGCATAAGCCGGTCTGTAATCCCCACAAAAGCCCGTTCCACCCCCGAGACAATCAGCCGCCCCAGCCCAAAGCGTTCCATCATGGTCACCGGTGAGACGAAGAGGTTGATGAACGTCGAAAGGCGGCCGGTGACCGTCGGCCCCAGCAACACCATGCGCTCGATGAGCATGGGGTATTTCAGCGCTAAGGTGAGCCCAATCATGCCCCCCATCGAGTGCCCAACATATACCACTGGCCCGTCGCTCACTTGATGGATGAGGCCGGCCAACACCTCCGCGTAGGCCTCGATGGTGGTCTGCCCTTCCAGGGGTGGCGATTTGCCATAACCCGGCAGATCCACGGCCAGGCAGCGGAACCGTTGGCTGAGCATGCCCAGAAGCGGCGACATGGCATACCACGAACTGGACCAGCCGTGCACCAACAAGGCCACTTGGTATTGCTGAGGCCCTTCTTCGACGACATGCACGGCTTGGCCATTGACCACATAAACGCTCATACCCCTGCTCCTTGATCCGCGAACCTTGTTTTTCAGTGTACCGCAGAAATGCTGAAAAGACAAATGGAGAAGCGCCGCCGGGGGTGCCACTACCCCAGCAGAAGACCACCCAGAAACAACGAGGCCGTCAATTTGTGAGATAATGAGGGCAATCTCACCATCCCTCGACCAAGGAGCGACCATGCCTGAAGCCTTCATCCTCTCTGCTGTGCGCACGCCGGTCGGCAAGGGGAAGCCCACCGGCGCGCTGTATCCCTTCCAGCCAGTGGAACTCGCGGCCGCGGTGCTGACCGAAGCCGTGCGCCGCGCTGCCGTGCGCCCCGAATGGGTGGACGACGTGATTTGGGGCGTGGTCACCCCCATCCGTGACCAGGGCGCGAATTTGGGGCGGCTGGCCGTGCTCAAGGCCGGCTTCCCCGTGGAAGTGCCCGCGGTGAGCATCAACCGCATGTGCGGCTCCAGCCAGCAGGCCGTGCACTTTGCCGCCCAGGCCATCTTGGCGGGCGATATGGATATCGTGGTCGCTGGCGGCACCGAGAT
>CAYLRJ010000100.1:0-17572 GCA_964386185.1 uncultured Anaerolineaceae bacterium | reverse complement strand
GGCCGAGGTCATCTACCGCGCCTGGCAGCGCGGCGCCAAGTTCGACGCTTGGCGCGAACATTTCGTTTACGAGCACTGGCTGGAAGCCTTCCGGGAAGTGGGCCTTTCGCCGTGGGAAGTGGTGCATCGTCCCATCCCGCTGGAAGCCCCCCTGCCGTGGGAACACATCAACCCCGCGCTCAGCAAGCGGTTTTTGATCCAAGATTACCGCTGGAGCGAAGAAGGCCGCACCCGCGACGACTGCCGCAATCAGTGCTACGCGTGCGGCATCTTACCGACGTTCAACGACATCCGCCGGGCCCACCCTGGCGACGTGTGGAAGTGCCCTGAAGTCAAATCGCGGCCGCGCAAGGCCGCGAAAGCCAAGCCCAAATTCGTTTTGCCTTCTGCATCTTGAGGCTGGGTCACGCCGCGCCGCGGCCACGCTGCAGCACGGCTTGGCGCGTGGCAGCCCTCATTTTGCGCGAGGTACGATAGAATGTATTTGCCTTTGTCTTTTTGGGAGTAGGCTATGTTGTCATGGTTTCGTCGTTTGGCTTTTGTCGTCATAGGGTTGGCGTTTGCGGGCTGCACCCTCAGCATGGCCGGTGAAGCGCCACTGCCAACGCCCCTGCCAACCGGCTATTTGCCTACGGCCATTGCGTTGACGGCCCAAGCCTTGGCGACCCCCACGCCGGCTTTGCAATCGTCCCCTGCGTCTCCGTCTCCTACGGCCGCGCCTCCCACGGCAACCCCGGCCGGCCCGCCCACGGCCACGCCTTTCCCCATTGTGTTGCCCACCCTTACCCCCACCCCCCCGCCCGCGTTGGCCGTTTCGGGCACGGGCTACGCGGTGGCGCAGATTCTCTACCCGGGTATGGATTCGCGCGTGGTGTCGCCGTTTCGGGCGCGCATTGCCGTGCAAACACGACGCGCCCGCGCCGTGCGTGTGGAATTGGTCGGCGAAGATGGCACCGTGCTCTATCGCCGGGTGCTACGTTTGGATGAAGAGCAACCCGCCCATGCCCTGCTTTATTTTTATTTGGAAATCTCTTTCGAAATCGTTGGCGAAGCCGAGATGGGGCGGTTGCAGGTTTCTACCTGGGATGAATACGATCGGTGTACTTCGCAAAATGCCATTCGGTTGACGTTGTTGCGCACCGGCCAGGCGCAGGTGAGTTACCAGATTGCCGACCACGCGCCCATTTTGTTCAAACAACCCCAGCCTCGGCAGGTCATTCAGGGCGGCACGTTGGTGGTCGTGGGCAAAGCTTTGCCAGCCTCAACCATGGTGGAAGCCATGCTGGTGGATACCGAAGGCAAAGTGATTGGTTATCAAACCGCGCCGCTTTCCACCCCCGCCGAAGACGGCTACGCCCTGTTTACCTTGAGCATTCCTTATCAAGTCGGCGGCCCCACCCCCGCGCTGCTGGTGGTGCGGGAAAACGCCACCACGCCGCCCGGCGTGATGTATTTGAACAGTGTGGCTGTGGTATTGAGCCCATAGCCTCAAGCGTATTCCACAAACTGAAAAACTGGAGCGTTGTTCTATGCCCCTTCCTCAGCAGACCAAACCCGATGAAACCCAACGCAGCCAGCAAGAGGCTTGGCTGGCATTGAGCCCCGCAGAAACTTTGGAACATTTGGCTACCTCACCCGCAGGGCTCACCGAACAAGAGGCCAAAGCGCGATTGGCGCGTTACGGCCCCAATCAATTGGCTGAAGCGCCCCCGCCTTCGTTTTGGCAAAAACTATGGGAGCAATTCAACAACTTTGTGGTTTGGCTGCTCATTGTGGCAGCGGCGGTTTCCGCAGGTTTAGGCGATTGGGTAGAAGCCGCGGCCATCATGGCCATTGTAGTGCTCAACGCCATTTTAGGCATCGTGCAAGAGTCGCGCGCCGAGCAGGCCTTGGCCAAATTGAAGCAAATGGCCGCGCCCGAAGCCCACGTCGTGCGGGAAGGCCGCCGCAAAGTGATTCCGGCTCGTGAGGTGGTGCCGGGCGATATTGTGCTCCTGGAAGCAGGCAACTACGTGCCGGCCGACGTGCGGCTGTTGGAATCGGTCAATTTGCGGATTGACGAATCGGCCCTGACGGGGGAATCTTCGCCCGTGACCAAAGACGCCACCACCCTCATCCGCGATCGCGTGCCCCTGGGCGACCAAAAGAACATGGCCTTCATGGGCACCTTGGTCTCTTACGGCCGTGGGCGCGGGGTGGTGGTCAGCACTGGCATGCGCACCCAGTTGGGGATGATTGCCCAAATGCTCCAAGCCGTCGAAATGGAATCCACCCCGCTCCAAAAACGGCTGGACCAATTGGGCAAGACCCTGGGCTGGGCGGCCTTGGCAGTGTGTGGCTTGGTGTTTGTGATGGGCTGGATGCGGGGCTACGACCCGCTTGACATGTTCCTCATTGCGGTGAGTTTAGCCATCGCGGCCGTGCCCGAAGGTTTGCCCGCCGTGGTGACCATCAGCCTGGCCTTGGGGATGCGCGAAATGGTCAAGCGCCACGCATTGGTGCGCCGCTTGGCCTCGGTGGAGACCTTGGGCTCTACCACGGTCATCTGCTCTGACAAAACCGGCACCCTCACCCAAAACGAAATGACCGTCACCCGCTTGTGGGTTGACGGCCATGTTTTTGAAGTCACAGGTCAGGGCTACAACCCCACGGGCGAATTTTTGTTGGATGGAAAGCCAGTCACCCCTTGGGACTATCCGGCCACGACCACAGCCCTTTGGATTGCCGCGCTCAATAACGATGCGTTGCTGGAGCCTTCGGGGGCGAGCGAAATGCGCCAGACCTTCCGCCTGATAGGCGACCCCACCGAAGGCGCGCTGTTGGTGGCCGCGGCCAAAGCCGGGGCTTTCAAAGAAGCCTTGGAAGAGGATTACCCCCGGGTGCAAGAAATCCCCTTTGATGCTGCGCGCAAGCGGATGACCACCATCCATGCCATCCTCGACCCTCACGATGAAGACGCCTCACCGTTTGCCGAGGAAAACGCCCCCAAAGGGTACGTGGTCACCGTCAAAGGCGCGCCTGATGTGGTGTTAGATTTGTGTACCCGTTACCAGCGGATGGACGATTCTTCCGCGCCGCTGACGCCCGAAAAGCGGCAAGCCATTCAAGCAGCCAACGACGCCCTCACTGCGCAGGCCTTGCGGGTGTTGGCTGTGGCCTACAAAGTGATTCCTGAACTGCCGGAAGAAATCACCCCCGAGACGGTCGAGAGAGATTTGATTTTCGTGGGGCTGTTTGGCATGATTGACCCCCCGCGGCCAGAGGTGATCCCAGCGTTGGAAAAGGCGCGACATGCGGGCATCCGCACGGTGATGATTACCGGCGATTATCCCAACACGGCTCGGGCCATTGCCGAGCAGATTGGCTTGCTGCGGCCTGGCCGCAAGGTGCTCACCGGCGCGGCCTTAGATGCGCTGACGTCGGACGAGTGGCCGCAAGTCGTGGAAGAGGCCGATGTGTTTGCGCGGGTTTCCCCTGAGCACAAATTGCGCCTGGTCGAAGCCTTGCAGGCCAACGGTGAGATTGTGGCCATGACAGGCGATGGCGTCAACGATGCCCCGGCCATCAAAAAGGCCGACATCGGCATCGCGATGGGCATCACCGGCACCGACGTGGCCAAGGAAACCGCCGACATGGTGCTCACCGACGACAACTACGCCAGCATTGTGGCCGCCATCGAGCAAGGGCGGGTGATTTACAGCAACATCCGCAAATTTGTGTATTATTTGCTCTCGTGCAATTTGGCCGAAATTGCGGTCATCTTCCTTGCCACGCTGGCCGGGCTGCCTTCCCCGCTGACC
Source organism: uncultured Anaerolineaceae bacterium (assembly GCA_964386185.1). Classification (GTDB taxonomy): domain Bacteria; phylum Chloroflexota; class Anaerolineae; order Anaerolineales; family DRMV01; genus DRMV01. The sequence goes on along the minus strand of CAYLRJ010000100.1, from coordinate 13,772 downwards.
GCAATTCAACTGCTCTGGCTCAACCTGATTACCGACGGCGCGCCGGCCTTGGCCTTGGGCGTGGAAAAGGGCGACCCCGACATCATGGACCGCCCGCCTCGCCCGCCCGATGAGCCCATCATCAACAAATCTATGTGGCTGGGCATTGTGGTGCAAACCCTGGCCATCACCTCGGTGACGCTGGGGGCTTATGCCATTGGGCTGCATGTCCACCCCAACGCGCCCGAATTTGCCGAGACCATGGCCTTCGCCACCCTCTCCTTCTCAGAACTGTTGCGAGCCTTCACCGCCCGCTCAGAGCGCTACCCCTTGCACAAGATTGGCATTTTCAGCAACCGCTCGATGAATTGGGCTTTCCTCACTTCGGCTTTGTTGGTGCTGGTGGTCATCTATGTGCCGGGGTTGAACACGGTATTCAACACAGTGCCGCTGGGGTGGGCTCAATGGCGGTGGATGCTGCCGCTGCTCTTCGTGCCCGCGCTGGCGGCCGAAGCCACCAAAGCCTTCTTGCGCTGGTGGGAACGCCGTGGGCGAGCCGCACGCTGAAAGCGGAAAGATGGCCCTCACCATCGGTTCGTAAAGCCGCGCTTGCCCTTGCGTAGGTGTGTTGGCCCCCCGGTGCCTCTGGCATCAGGGGGCCTTTGGTTCGGGCTTTCGGATAGCCGCCCAGCGGGCTGGTATAATTTGCCCATGCGCGTCCTCTGGGCTTTTTTGCAATCCCTGCGACCTCGGCAGTGGACAAAAAACGCGTTCGTTTTTGCCGCCTTGGTGTTTGACCGTCAGCTGACGCATCCTGTGGCGTTGAAACGCACGTTGGCGGGTTTTGGGCTGTTTTGTTTGCTCTCGGGCGCGGTTTATCTGCTCAACGACATTGTGGATAGGGAAGCCGACCGGCGGCATCCGCGCAAGCGTCAGCGCCCCATTGCCAGCGGCCGTTTGCCCTTGGGGTGGGCGTGGAGCGGCTTTGTCGTTTTGTTGAGCGTAACTTTCGCGCTCGCGTGGTGGCTCTCACCGCGCTTTTTTGGGGTGGCTGGGGCTTATTTCGCCCTCAACTTGGCTTATTCCTTCTACCTCAAACATGTGCCCATTGTTGATGTCCTCATCATCGCGGCGGGGTTTGTGTTGCGGGTGCAGGCCGGGGTGGTGTTGATTCATGTGCAACGCTTTTCGCCCTGGCTCTACGTGGTGACCACCCTCTTAGCGCTTTTCATTGGGTTTGGCAAACGCCGAGCCGAGCTCACGCTGTTGGAAACCTCGGCCGGCGATCATCGGCGGGTGTTAGATGGCTATACCTTGCCCTTTTTAGACCAGCTCATCATCATCACCTCTGCGACCACCATCATGGCCTACAGCCTCTACACCTTTTCCGCGCCCAACCTGCCCCCCAACCACGCCATGATGCTGACAATACCTTTTGTGGTGTATGGCATTTTCCGCTATCTTTATTTGGTGCAAGTGGAAGGGCGCGGCGGCGCGCCCGAAGAAGCCCTGCTCACCGACCGCCCGCTTCAAATCGCGTTGGCGCTTTGGGGCGTGGCGGTGCTGATTGTGTTTTACGTCTATTGAGCGATGCCTGCCTTTCGTGCAACAGCCCCTGGCAAAATCATTCTCTTTGGCGAACACGCGGTTGTGTATGGTCAACCAGCTTTGGCCGTGCCCGTGCCCGCGGTGCGCGCCCAAGCAGTGATTTCAGCCGCGCCGAATTTGCCCGCGGGGGAACTCCGCCTCACTGCGCCGGCGGTGGGCCTGGAAGATGTGGTGTGGTCTCAGCTGGCGCCTGAGCATCCTCTGCGGCGGGCGGTTGATTTGACCTTGGCGGCGTTGCAACGCTCGCGCCCTTTGGCGGCGCGCATGCGCGTGACCTCGAGCATTCCAGTGGCCGCGGGCCTGGGAAGCGGCGCCGCGGTCACGGTGGCCGTGGTGCGGGCGTTGAGCGGCTTCCTGGGCGCACCCCTGCCCTCGGAACAAGTCAACGCCATCGCCTATGAAGTGGAAAAAATCCACCACGGCACCCCCTCGGGCATTGACAACACCGTGGTGACGTATGCCATGCCGGTGTATTTTGTGCGGGGCAGGCCGGTGCAAACGTTCCGCGTGGCGCGCCCTTTTACGCTGGTGATTGCCGATACCGGCGTGCCCGCGCCCACAGCCCAGGCGGTCGCCGACGTCCGTCGGGCGGCTGAGGCTCATCCGCAAACGTATGAGGACCTTTTCGCCCGCATTGGGGCGCTGGTCGAGCAGGCTCGGCAGGCCATTGAGGAAGGCGCGCCCGAGCGTTTGGGCGCCTTGATGGACGCGAACCACCGTTTGCTTCAGCAGATGGGCGTTTCGTGCCCCGCGCTGGACCGCCTGGTGGCGGCTGCCAAAGCAGCCGGCGCGGCTGGCGCCAAACTTTCGGGGGGCGGTCGGGGGGGAAACATGATTGCCCTGGTGCCACCGCAGGCGTCGCCCCGCCGCGCAGCAGACATCGCAGCCGCCCTGCAAAGCGCCGGCGCCACGCGCACCATTGTCACCACCTTACGTTGAACCCTTTGCCAAAGGAGGTTGCCATGAGGCGGCGCAAAATCATGGGCGGATGGCTGATAGCCTATGCCGTGCTCAGCGGCTTGTTTATTGCCCACCTGGTGCCGCGCGCGTGGTATTCGTGGGCGGCTCCGTTGCTCACCGTTTTGGCCGTGGCCATTGCTTTGCTCCATGCTGACGCACATTTGGGAAGGCGGAAAACCGCCTTGTTTTTTGCTTTGGCCTTTGTGGTGAGCTTGGGCATGGAAACCTTTGGCGTGCGAACCGGTTGGGCCTTTGGCGTGTATCATTACACGCCAAAACTTGTTGGCCCCCGTTTCTTTGGCTTGGTGCCGGTCGTCATCCCCCTGGCTTGGTTCATGATGATTTACCCTTCGTGGGTGATCGCGCGCCTGTTGTGGCAGCGGTTGGACGGCGAAACCAACGCACTCACCCCCTGGAAGATCGCGGCCTTGGCGGGCTTGGCCATGACCGCGTGGGATGTGTTGATGGACCCGCTCATGGTGGATATTGGGCAATGGGTATGGGAAACGCACGGCGGCTATTTTGGCATTCCCGCGCGCAATTTCTTGGGCTGGTGGGTGACGGTCTTCTTGGCGGTTGGGCTTTTTGAGTGGTGGGGCGCCGTTGAGCCGTTGAAAGCGCGGCGCGTTGCCCCCTTGCGTTGGATGGTGATTTTGTACGCTTTGATTGGCGGCAATAATTTGGTGGTGTCGGTGGAACGGGGGTTGACAGGCTCAGCTTTGGCGGGTTTTTGGGCGATGGTGCCGTGGGTGGTGTTGGGCTGGCTGGCAACCAAAAGCGAGCCGAAATGAAGATGTCGTTGGGGTGTTTCTGAGGGGGTGGTTCCCGGGGTGGGGGATGTAAGGGCGTTGCTGCCTGGGATGCTCGCCATGCTTGGGAAAGCCCGCCAGCGCATGCGCGCCGTGGCTCAGCTCCCCGCCAAAGGAGCGGCTTCTCCTTGGCGGTGGCCGTGGGGTGTCGTGGGGCCGGCGTGCCGAGCCTGCTGCTGGCGGCATGAACTATGCGTGATGGTTTTGGAGAAAATCGAGCACCCGCGCGGCCACTTCTTCGGGCGTAAGCCCATCGGTGAGAAGGTAAAAATCTGCGTGTTGGCGGGCGTGGCGCAAACGATGTTGTTGAGCGCGGTAGTCTGCTTCTTTCCACGGCATGGGGCGCCGTCGGTTGGCTTCCTCAAAAGAGACATCCAGAAAGATGAGGATGTCGGGTTTGGTGAGCCGTTGCCACATGTCAGGGACGTAAGAGTGTTCCTGCGCGATGTGTTTGAGGCGCAGGTTGTGCCCCTGGAGGTTGCGGATGAGGGTGCTTTTCCCGGCCGCGCACGGGCCAACGATGCCGATCAAAGGTTTCATAGCCAACGACACGCGTTGCAGGGGATCGTGGTCGTGCTTGGCTGCGTTGGGGGCAGGGTGCGGGTTACAAGCCTTCACTGGCTTGGTCCAACGCGGCGACTTCCTCGGCTGTGAGCCGCCATCCCAAGGCGCCCGCGTTGGATTGCGCCTGGTGGGCGTTTTTGGCCCCGGGGATGGGCACCGCGCCCTTGCAGATGACCCAGTTGAGCGCCACCTGCGCTGGCGTTTTGTTGCCGTGGTTTTGCCCAATCTCTTGCATGAGGTTGATTAAGGGGCGGATGCGGGCCAAATATTCCCGGGAATAACGGCGGCTGCGGACGCCGCCGGGGGGATGCTCAGGGCTGTATTTGCCGCTCAGAAGCCCCATCTCCAACGGGCTGTAGGCGATGAGGGTGATGCCGAGTTCCTGGCACGCGTGGAGCACCCCATTTCGCTCAGGCTCTCGGTGGAGCAGGCTGTAATGCACTTGGTTGGAAGCCAGAGGGATGCCTTTGGCCTGCAGGATGGCGTAGGCGCGGCGCATTTGTTCGGCGTTGTAATTGGAGACCCCCGCGGCTCTGACCAGCCCTTCTTGCACCAAATCGCCCAGGGTGCTGACCCAAAAATCGGTGCTACGAGGGGGCCACGGGAAGTGGATTTGATAGAGGTCTACCTGCTCGCGCCCCAGGCGTTTGAGGCTTTGCCGCAGTGCGCGGCGCATAGCAGCCCGCCGCACACGCCACGGGAAGGGGAAGAATTTGGTCGCAATGACAATGCTGGGCGCGTGTTGGGCGCTCATTTCGTTGAGGAATCGCTCTGCCCGCCCCATGCCATACACTTCGGCGGTGTCGAAGAAGTTGATGCCTTCTTCGACCGCGGTTTGGAAGGCGGCTTGGATGTCGGCCGCGGTGTAGCCGCGGCCGTAGTTCCAGAAAAAGCGGTCGCCCCAAGCCCATGTGCCGATGCCCAGGGGGGAAATACGGATGTCGGTTTGCCCAAGGGGAATGAGGGTTTCGGTGTGCATCGTGTGCCTCGATGGGGGGAATGCCGCGAGAGAGGGTGTATTTGTATTTTACCTGAATTGTGCCATGCTGGCGACTTGGGTTTTGGGGAGTTTGGCGCGCCCAGGCCGCTCCTGGCATGGGGGCTAAAAAGCGGGCACAGTGGGCGGCTCAAAGGCCGCACAGCACTGTGCCCGAAAGGTGTCGCGCCAGGTAAATCCATTAGGTGAATTCGGCACGCAGCACTTTCTTGTCAATTTTGCCTACGCTGGTCTTGGGAAGGCTTTCGACAAATTCGTAGCGTTCGGGAATGGCCCATTTGGTGATGACACCTTCGTCGGCGAATTTGCGAAGGTGGGCTTTGAGGGCTTCGGCGTCCAGTTTGTCTTTGTAATCTTCTTTGGGGACGATGATCGCGAGGGGGCGTTCATCCCATTGCGGGTCGGGGACGCCGATGACCGCGGCTTCCTGCACGCCGGGATGGAGGCTGAGGAGGTTTTCCAGTTCCAGCGAGGAAATCCATTCGCCGCCGCTTTTGATGACGTCTTTGAGGCGATCCACGATTTGGACATAGCCGTGTTGGTCCATGACAGCCACATCGCCGGTGTGAAGCCAGCCGCCCCGCCAAAGTTGTTCGGTTTTTTCGGGGTCTTTGTAGTAGCCCGGGGTGAGCCAAGGGGTGCGGACCACGATTTCGCCTTTTTCTTGCCCGTCGTGGGCCACTTCTTCGCCGGCTTCGTTGACGATGCGCAGGTCAACCAGCGGTACGGGCACACCGGTTTTGATGAGGTAGTCGAGTTGTTTTTCTTCGTCCCATTCGGCCATGTAGGGTTTGAGCATGGCCAAGGTGAGGATGGGCGCGGTTTCGGACATGCCATAGCCTGCCGAAACTTTGATGCCCAGGGCCTTGGCGCGTTGGGCCAGGCCTTTGGTGAGCCGCGCGCCGCCGATGATGACCTTCCAGTTGCTGAGGTCGTAGTTTTCGATGCCGGGCGCGTTGACAATCATCTGTAAGATGGTCGGCACACAGTGGCTGAACGTGACTTTGTGGGTGAGGATGAGCTTGAGCAGCATCTGGGGCTCGTAGCGGCCGGGGTACACTTGTTTGAGCCCCAACATGGTGGCGACGTAGGGCACCCCCCACGCGTGGACGTGGAACATGGGCGTGAGAGGCATATAGACGTCGAATTTGGTGAGGCCGCCGTAATCGCCTAAAATGCCCAGGGCTGCAGCCCCCGAGAGGGAGTGGAGCACCAGCTGTCGTTGGTTGAAGAAAACGCCCTTGGGTTTGCCCGTGGTCCCCGTGGTGTAGGCCAAGGTGGCCTGGGTGGTTTCGGGGAGGTCGGGGAGGTCTTCCAGGGGCATGACGCTGTTGATCCAGGTTTCGTAATCCAGGTCGGTCAGGGGCGTGGTGGGGGGCGTGTCTTTGTCGGTGATGAGGATGTATTTGCGGACGCTGGTGAGTTGGGGGGCGAGTTTTTCGACCAGCGGCAAGAAATCTTCATGGAAGATGATGATTTCGTCTTCGGCGTGGATGACGGTGTAAGCCAGATCGGCGGGTGCGAGGCGGGGGTTGATGGTGTGGAGCACCGCGCCGATGCCCGGGATGCCGAAATACATTTCGAGATAGCGGTGGCTATCCCATTCGATGACGCCCACTTTCGTGCCAATGCCCGCGCCCAAGGCCTTGAGGGCCGCGCCTAAGCGAAGCACGCGTTGGTACATCTCGGTGTAGGTGTATTCCCACTGGTCGCGATAATAAATTTTTTGCTCGGGATGCCAATAAAGACCGTATTCCAGCAGACGTTTGAGTAAGAGTTGGTAATCGTAAGTTGGCATAATGCACCTCCTCCGGGGTCGGGAAAAGGGATTGCAGGATATGTTCAGTATAGCACGAAACCTTTTTCAAGGGGGCGGGCAAAAGTGGGGGAATTGGGCCAACGCTGGGGGCGGCGCGCTTCGTATAGCCAAAGGATGGGCCGCGCGGGGGAATGCGGCGCGCGTTGAAAGCCGGAGGGGCCTGGCTCGAGCGCGGGCCAGGGGCTTGGGAAGTCGGCCCAGGCGGGCCAGGCCGGGGGTTTTGAGGGCCGCGCGGCCTGGGCTGCGCTTTTGCGGGCGGCGCAGGATTTGGCGATGGCCAGCCGAAGGCTGGGGGATGGCTCGGAGGTTAGGCGTGGCCTGCGGCTATTTCCTGGAGGGCTGCCAAGGTGAGTTCCTCAAACCGCGCTCGTGCCAGCGAAAGCAACGCTTGCAAGTCCAGGGCGTGTTCCTGGTGCACCTTCCGAATTGCCTGGAGCCCAATGTAATATCCGCCTCGGTAGCGCGTCACATCTTCTGGGTCCCACATGGCAAACCAGTCGTTGCCTTCCTGGCGCTCGTTCCACGCTTTTAGGATGCGCTGGGCCATTTCCTGCTTACGGGCTTGGCATTGGGCATCCCAGCGTTGGGCAAAAGCCCGCGGCACATAGTCGGCCCAGAGGGCGGTGAGGTCGTCGGAGCCCGTGAGGGTGAGCGTTCCCCAGGTGGCAAGGCCTTCGGTGATGATTTGCCGGCCTATCAGGTGTTGGGTGCTTGGGTCGTGGAAGTAAAACTCAGGCCGGCGGGTGTAGTGCAGGGCGTGGATGACCTCATGGGTGACGAAAATATCCACCTGCAGAGGGGTGGCATAGGCTTCTATGGGCAGGCTCACCACAAAGGCTTGGCGCGAGGCATCCCAAAAGGCGTGGCCGTTGGTGGTGTTGGCGCCCACGAAAAGGACCACTGGGATGGTCTCGGCAAACCCATGTTGGGAAAAAGCCTCTTGAATGGCCGGCAGCCTGGACTTGAGCAAGGCCACTTTTTCGCGGACGACCTCGGCGGGCAGGGAGGCGAGGTCGTTGGGCGCTGCCCAATGTTGATAGTAGTGCTGGAACAGCGCGGGATAGGCCGCGAAGTAGTCTTCACCGCGCTGGTGAAGGCGAGATTGCAGGTATTGGGGGGTGAGGTCTATCAGGTCGAGTTGCATGGTTTGGGAACCCGCCTGCTCGGGGGTGCACTGGCGGCGGGTGAGCGGGCGTGGGAGGCGTTGGGGAGAGAAGGGGGGCGGCGCGCGGCAGCGTGGGAGCGCTGGGGCTGCTGGAGGCCGCGCCAGCGGGCTTGCGCCCACGACAAAGGCTCACCCGACGCCGACTTCCCCCGCCAATTTGTGCCAGGCCGCCTCAAACCCCGCGCGGGGAGTGGCTTCCCCTTTCACGCTTCTTTTGGGATGGGTTTTACTTCCCGGCATTGTGGATAATTGACGCAGCCATAGAATTGCATGCCGCGATATTTGCCTCGCGTCGCCGTTCGCAACACCATCGGCACACCGCACTTGGGGCACAGCGGCGGCTCTTTCTCTAAAGAGCCGCTGGTTTGTCGTTTGGCCTGCTTTTTGCTTTTTTCTATTTGCGCTTTCAACACGGGTTTGATCCATGCAATGATTTCTTGGGTGTTGTAAGCGGTTTGCACAGGATACCTCAACAAGGGCAGTTTTGCAGATTGGAAGACCTTTTCCATGAATTCGTCGCGGGCTTCTCTCTCGGGGCGGCGATGGCTGGTGTCGTCTAACTCGATCCCCAAGAGCGGCTTCATCGTTTTTGCATCACAGATCAAAAAGTCTAAATGTCGTTGCGAGATTTTATTGAAGTACGTCCGTTTCTCCTTCATGTGCGGGACGAAGAAAATATCTGCCAATCTGACTTTGGACTGAATGACGAAATAGTTTCCCAGCACCGATGAGAGCACCTTATAAAATGACAACTCCGCGGGGGATAGAAAATCATCACGCACTCGATACGGAAGCACTTCTGCTGTTTTTGCTTCGGGTTTTGCTTTGTGGTCTGTTTTGGGGCGCAAAAACGGCAACAAAACACTCAGACAGCCTTGGCCTTCTTTGGAAGAGGTCATTGACGTCGGTCTCCTTTTTCAGTGCTCAAGGTAGGCTAAAAATGCGCCAGCGCACGACGAAGTCAGCCCACTTTTGAAAGCGTGGCACAGGTTGCATTTTACCTGTTTCGCTTCGCCGTCGCAAGTTGGGAACTCTGCCTCAAACAAAGGGCGTGTGAAACCCTATGGCTGCATGCTCAGCACAATAAGTCCTTGCTGGGGCGGAAAGAAAAGACATTCAAGCCGTTGCCAGAAGAGGCGCCCAGAGCCGTGTTACTTTTTTTGCTTGAGCGTCGCGCGGTATGAAATAGGTTTCAAATCAAAGCGTGTGCGGAACGCTTGCGCTGTAAACCGATGAATTTTGGGAGCCGATAATGCCGAAGTCACGACGCATAGCACAAACTCATCGTTTGAATTGGCTTGTTTTACTTCCTTCGCTGTCATGATGAAAGAAAGATCACGGCCTTGGATGCCTTTCACTTCTACCAATTCGCGTTGATTTCCTCGCGTACAAATCAAATCATAGCCCCGCTTCTGAAGTTCCACCGATTGCACAGTCCAACCTCGGCGTTGATAGTCTGCCATGACCAATGAAATCGCAGCCTGTTCTACTTTTCGGTTTGTTTCTGGAGTGCCAAAGCCTGCGCCGCTCTCGCGCCCAAGCGTTTCGGCTATTGTAGGGCTGGGTTGTTTGCTTATTTTTTGCAACGCAGCAACATAGGTGCTCTTGATTTTCCTCAACCCCATACTAAAGTTTTGCTGGCTATGCAGGAAGTCTTTAAACCAGGGAAGGTCATTGAGAAAGATGGGCGGGTCAAAGAATTGCCCTTTTTGACCTGAAGCCAGATATTGGAACTCTCCTTTTATTTCTTCCACTTGCTCAACGATGAAGGTCAAGCATAGGTAGTATCGCCTTGGTTTTCCTTCGCCGCCAATAAGCCAGACGCGGTTGCCAACCAGTTTGGTCTTGGCCAAAGCCTTGTTGGTTACAATGCTGAAGCCCTCATTGGGTGACAATTCAAAACATGAAAACCCCCGAACATCGGCGTTGTGATACTGAACATAATGCTCCATGGGACAAGTCCTTTTCAGTCTTTCAGGACCAAGCGGCCGATGGTTGCCCTTTTGTTGAGGCCATCCGAACGTGATTTTTGCCTCCACTGCGGGCGTCAATGGCGTGGCGCGGCTGTTTGGAAGCCTGGCAAGCGAGAGCGCGTCGGTTTTTCGCACCTCCGGTTGGCGAGTGGCGAGGTGTGTTCGTGAGGCGCGGTTAGGCCATTTTGGAACGCGGCCTCAGATCACAGTAGCCTATCAGCAAGTGCCACAAATCGCCGATCAGCGTATGCCGAAGGGCCGAGCGGCTGCTAAGGCCCTCATACCACGCTATCAAATCAACTACAACCTCTTGCACAGTGAGCCAGTGGATGCGTTTCTCTTTGGCCAGAGTTGGGCACACTTCCTGACGCACTTTCTCGTCAAGCGCGTGGACCACAAAAATGCGATGAAACTCCGTGGTGCCGAAAAGGGTTGTTGCTGTTTCGTAATGCTCTTGACGCAGCATGCTAAAGTTGGCCGTTTCCCCTTGCGCGATGTATTGGCCGGCACCTAACGCGTTGACATCTTCAAGGAGCCGTTTGCCAAAATCTCGCCCTGTTGGATCAAAATCATGTTCATCTTTGGCTTCCACGATGGCGCGCAGCACTGGTGTGCCATCCGGCAATGTCCATGCTTGGAGATCTGGACGCATTGCTACGAAATCTATATCCGAATATCCGTAAGGCACTTTGACGGGGATAGACTCTGCTACAAGACATCCATGTCTACTCTGGAGCCAGAAACGGGTTAGTTCTGAAAGGGCATTACTTCGTGCGGCCATAAAGCCTATCCATTTGTGGATGGTAATGACAGCCCCACCAGCGAACGGCGGGCGAACGAGGCCTCAGCGGCGGGGTATAGTTGTTTGGAATCTTGACAGGCAGGAGTGCATCTGTTTCTCTCGGTCATGGTTGGTGACGGCTGTGTTGTTGTGTAAGGGCATTTATCCAGTCTGACGCTTTACATACCAACTCGCTGCTTGCAATCTCCAATTGGGATGAGGATTCAATACGATATTGCCCAAGTTTTGATAGGTGGGTACTGTATTGATGTTCCATACTCGATAAACCACCCACTGTTCGTCGACTTCTGCTTGGATTCTTTCCTTCTCCGATAACCAAAAGCCGTCGTCATTCTTAGGTGAACGTGTTGTTGTCTTTACCTCAATGTGTATCTCAGTACCATCCAAATCAAACGAGCGAATGTCATAAGAATAATTATCAACAAAAGAAACGATTTTCACTAACTTTGCTAAATCATTGCGCCCCGCTTTTTGGAGTTTTAAGGTTTCTTGCTCATATATGAACTTTTCCCCAAGTAACCCGATTCTTTCTCGTTCTTCCGCTTGCTTCATACGCAGTTTCAACTCAGCCTCAAAATCAGGAATATATGCATCGTCCACGTCATTGAATCTGTTTGCAGTTTCTGTTCTGAGAAGATATGAGACAACCCACATATACGATTGAATCTCTATCGCATTAGGTATACCATAAAGAGATAGCTTCTGCTTAAGAATCTCAGCGAGCTCCAATAAGGTTGTGTAGCGTCGCCAACTAACAGAACCAGATATTTTTTGTTCTACTCCATAGTAGGCTAATAAAGCATCAAAGCGTGAAGGACGAATAGGAAAATATTGCTGTGGGCTCAACAAAAAAGCCAAATAGCTCATAAAGGCCCAATTACATCCTAGGCTATTCTCTCGCAGATAATCAGCCAATACATCAAAGCGTTGCCCAAATTCTTGCGGAGTATCCATTCCGCCAAGAAAAAAGTAATAAAGTTTACTTTCTAAAGTGGAGATTTCTTCGTCTTTTACTTTGTAAAGAGCTGCTTCTGAGGAGTGCTGAAGACCATATCGATGTTCGAGGATATTAGCACTAATCTTTGGATGGCATGCGTTCCGCACAGATTGAAGGATTCGTCCAGACTGGCGTTTCCAACTCTCCCACTTGGGTAAATTCAGGGCGTTTTTGGCCTCTTGATAAACTTTCCATTTGTAGGCTATTTCTGTATCCACAAGGAAGGGATGCTCGAAGCTACTGAAAGGTACACCAGACCTTTTTAACATATACTCCTGAAAGGCTCGATGCGCTCGTTTGAATTTTTCTAGATCTATTTTCAGTGTCATAAAAACTTCTCTGCTTTGTCCTGACTAAGCCGCCTTCACGAGGCCTCAGCGGCGGGGTGTGCTTCGGTCGGCAGCCTTAGTTTGCCAGCCCACTGCGCCCGGGCGGGGAAGAAGCCCAGGCCTCGGACGCTTCCCGCAACCCGCGTGAATCCGGCCAAAATCCGAGTTGCTTTACCAAAACCTCGGCTTTGCGCCCGCACCTGCGCGCCTAAGCCTGTTTTCATTGTATAACACAATGCTCATTTTCGAGGGACGCTCTGCTTGCCCGCCGACCGTTTGCCTTGGATTGGGTGGCTCCCGTGCGCCTGTGTTTTGCCCGTTGCGCTGCGCGGTCTATCTGCTTGTTAAAAAGCACGTGGCCCGTTTGTGCTCGCGTCTCTAACCTGCCCCCGCGCTCACAACTACGCCGTGGGAGCGCTTTGGCGCGAGCGCTTTTGTCAACCCATGAGCACGGCGTTGAAAAATTGGCCTGCCCACGTCCACGCGGCTTCCCGTGGCACTTGGCCTCGCTGTGTGGGCTTTGGTATGTTCAACCCGGGCGGGTGGCAAGTGCCGCACCTTTAGAGGTGTCGCTTTTTCTTGTTGTGTATCCGGTTTTTCATCCGCTTAGCCATTTTCCGGGTTAGAGGAAAGGCCTTAGAGATTTTGAGTGCTAACAACTTCCTGGGCAGGAATTGCTCCCGAAGGGATAGGGTGTGGTATTGGCCTGTAAAATCAATGAAAGAGAACGCTTGGCCACGCTGCTTTTCGAGCAAGAATTGTGAATACGGTAGGGCGTAGATGCGCGCCCCCACTGCTTCGGCGAAATATACTGCAAAGGGGAAGACCAGCGTTGGCTCAAAGTTTGTGTTGTGTTGCCAAATGGTTTGGCTGAAGTCGTCCCCCGCGAGCCATCCACCCTCTCTGATTTTAGGGTACACCCGAATTAGGTCAATGGTGATGCCGCGGAGGGTGTGGTCGCCATCAATGTAGGCAAAATCGAGCGCGCCGTCTGGTATTTCGTCAATGACTTCGGTGGTTGTGCCGCGTAGGATGATTCTTTTTTCGGCAGCGAAATCGGTTTTTGCTTTTGCTTCCGAGAAGAATTGTTCAAAGAGAGCGTCACTTTTGTTGGCGGGCTTGTTCCAATCGTCCAAATGACGCCACGGGTCAATCATATAGTACTTTTTTAAAGAGGGACACTCTTTAAGCATTTTGGCCGCAAAATCACCCCTATAAACGCCGATTTCGGCCATGTGTTGGATCTGATTGAGGTTGATAAAGTGGACCCATAAATCAAAGCGGGAGTTTGATTGTGCAATTACATCCTCAATTGCATGCTCAGAAATGCTCATGTGTGCCTTACTCAGACGATGGTGTTGTGGTATGACCCTTCGGAAGATGGCAGGCCGCGCGGGCTTTCCTGCTGGCGTCAACGAAGGGTAGCCCGCGGGGCCTGTTGTGGAAGCGCTCAGGTTGCGCACTATGGGCTGCGGCCGTTCGCCTATTGGGCTACCTCGGTGACGAAGGCCTCCAAGAGCCGGTTGAATTCCGCGGGCTGTTCCCAGTGGGGCGCGTGCCCTGCGGCGCGAATGACCTGAATTTCGCCCCGCCAGAGAGTGGGCATGGGCAATTGGCGGATGTAGTCTTGGCTCACCAATTGCTCTTGCTCGCCGTGGAACACGGCCAGCGGCTTGGAGAGGTTGGCGACGATTGCCACCTCGTCTTGGTAACCACCCGGCCGGATACTGGCCGCCAGGCCCGCGCGGGCGTTCCCATCGGCGCGCAGGA
>CAYLRJ010000099.1:0-22397 GCA_964386185.1 uncultured Anaerolineaceae bacterium | reverse complement strand
CACCAGGGCCGGCATTTGCAGTTGGGCAATGGCCGAAGCGATGGTGAAGGTTTTGCCCGTGCCGGTTGCGCCCAAAAGCACCTGGTGGCGGAACCCGCGCTGCACGCCATCCACCAACTGGCGGATGGCTTCCGGCTGGTCTCCGGTGGGCTGATAGGGCGCGTGGAGGCGAAACAGCCCCGAACGGTCGCGCATCGGCATCTCCTCCCCAAAAATGGCGGCTCAGCCCCGTTTTGCCGCGCGAGCGCGGGCAATCCGCTGGGCGCGTGCCACCAACCTATCCATGACCCAATACGTGCCACTGCCCAACCAATGGCTGACCTTCCACATCCATTTGGGGTCAAACCCTGGCAAAATCACATACCGCCCCTTGAGCACGCCCTTGATGGTTTCTTTGGCTACAGCCTCGGCAGAGAGCAACCCGCCGGTTTCGGCCAAAATTTTGGTCTCCGGCGGCTTGAGGGGCATTTCATAATGCAGCTGGGGCGTATCTGTGTCGGGCGGGAAGACGATGTGAACCTGCACCCCCTTGGGCTTGAGTTCGGCCCGCAAAGTATCTGAAAAGCCCCAGACCGCGAATTTGCTCCCGCTGTAGGCCGTATAACCAAACACCCCCAGGAAGCCGGCCACCGAGGAAATATTGACCACGTGCCCGCTGCCGCGCGCCATCATCGCCGGCACAAAGGCTTTGCAGACGTGCACGGTGCCATAGTAGTTGACTTCCATCAATTGATGGAAGACTTCCACAGGGAGCTCCCAAAAATAACCCGGGTGGGTAATGCCTGCGGAATTCACGACCCAATCGGGCGTGCCCATATCTTGCTGGACTTGCTCAGCCATGTGGGCCACCGCCTCGGCATCGGCCACGTCGCACGGATAAATCCGATGGTCCTCCCCGGGCAGCGAGGCGAGGGCGGCTTCCAACTTCTCTCGACGCCGCGCCACCAAAGCCACGCGCGCCCCTTCCTGGGCAGCCAACTGCGCCAGGGCCAAACCAATCCCGCTGGAGCCCCCCGTGATTACCAACAAAGCATCCTTCAGGCCTTTTTTCGTCATAACACACCTCACTACTCGCTACGCGTTCGCCCGCGAATGGAGTACAATATGGGTACACAAACCCTTTCTATTCTATCCCCAAATCTACCAAAAAGCCCAGGGAGCAAGCACCATGCATTGGAAAATCCTCCTCACCGACGGACTCAAAGCCGAAGGCCAGGCCATTCTGGCCCGCGAAGCCGAAGTGGACGATCGCAACGGCATCTCTGCCGAAGAACTGCTCCAAGTTATTGGCGAATACGATGCAGTGATCGTGCGAGGGCGGACGAAAATCACCGCGGCCGTGCTGGAAGCAGGGCAAAACCTCAAAGTAGTCGGGCGAGCCGGTGTGGGGGTGGACAACATTGACCTGGAAGCCGCCAAGGCCCGCGGAGTCACTGTGGTCAACGCCCCCCAAGCCTCGACCAACGCCGTCGCCGAGCTGGCCATTGGCCTGATGTTCGCGCTGGCACGACGCATTCCCGAAGCCGATGCTGGCATGAAACGGGGAGAATGGCTCAAGAAAAAACTACTGGGCACCGAGCTCCACGGCAAGACGTTAGGCGTCATCGGCATGGGGCGGATTGGCAGCCGCGTGGGAGCGTTGGCCAAAGCCTTAGGGATGCGCGTGGTGGGCTACGACCCGCTCATTCCCGCCGAAGAGATCGCCCGCCGCGGTGCCGAACCCTTGGCCAATCTGGACGACCTCTACGCCCAAGCCGACGTCATCACCCTCCACGTGCCCCTCACCCCCAACACACGGGGCATGATCGGCCAAGAAGCCTTTGCCAAAATGAAACGTGGGGTCTTCCTCATCTGCGCTGCCCGGGGCGGCGTGATTGATGAAGAAGCCCTGTTCGAAGCCCTGGAAAGCGGCCAAGTGGGCGGCGCGGGGTTAGACGTTTTTGCCACCGAACCCCCGGGCGCCTCTCCCTTGGTCACCCACCCCCGAGTAGTCGCCACCCCCCACATCGGCGCCCAAACCCAAGAAGCCCAAACCCGCGTGGCCGAAGACATCGCCACCGAAGTCTTGGCCGCGCTCAAAGGTGAGCCTCTGCGCTGGCGCGTGGTGTAACCCCCATGACCCACTTTGTCCTCGGCCCTCTCATCGGCGGCCTCCGCCACAATGGCGTCAACCTCTGGGCCAGAGCCAATGGCGAGGGCATGCTTTACGCCTGGATCGGCCACGAGGCCGACCTGCGCGATGCCAAACTGGTCGGCGCGTCGCTGCTGGTAGCAGCCGCCGGCTATGCCGCGCGGGTGCCCGTCCACGGCCTGGAACCCGCCACCACCTACCACTACGCCCTGACCCTCACCGACCGCCAACCCGACCCCGCCCAAGGCCCCTACCCCGCCTTCACCACCGCCCCCCTGCCCGGCACCGCCGCAGACTTCGCCTTCGCTTTCGGCTCCTGCTTCATGCCAGGGCTCATCAACAACGGCAAAACCCTCGAACACCTGGAAGCCCTCCGCACCCCCCTTGACCTGCGCTTCCTGCTGATGGTCGGCGACCAAATCTACGCCGACGCCTGGTGGGGAAACGGCATCCGACGGGTTGCCATTACCGAAGAGGATTACCGCGCGGTTTACCTCCACACCTGGGGACACCCAGCCTGGCGGGCGGTCACCCGCGAACTGCCGGTGTTTATGATTCTCGACGACCACGAAGTAGACGACGATTGGGCTTGGACCACGTTTGAACGCTACGAAGGGCGCATTCCGTGGTGGCATCCATTGCTGCGGCGGCTCAAAAAACAGCCCCCCGAAGCCCTTCGCCTTAGCCATCGGCGCATCCAGGCAGCCATCCAAGCCTATTGGGAACACCAAGCCATGCACGCGCCGCCGCTCATCCACCCCCCGGAAGGCGTCAAACACGACCGCCCTCTTTTGCTCACCACCGACGACGGCTATTTTGCCTACACCTTCACCTACGGACCAGCCGCTTTCTTCGTGATGGATACCCGCACCCAGCGGGTGTATAAGCAACGCATGCTCAACCGCTCCCAATGGGAAGCCTTAGAAACCTGGCTGCTGGAGGTCAAAAACCAGTTCCCCATCAAATTCATCGTCTCCTCGGTCTCAGTGCTGTTTAGGATGTGGGGCGACTTCACCCACGACCGGTGGAACGGCTACCCCGACGAACGGCGCCGCCTCTTGCACCTCATCGCCGCCAACCACGTCCAAGGCGTGCACATCCTCACCGGCGACCTGCACAGCGCGCACGCGGTGGAAGCCACCCTCCGCACCCCCGAAGGGGAAACCCTCACCGTCTGGGAATTTTGCGCCTCACCCTTTGAACAAGCCACCAACAAACTGGCTCTGTTTGGGGCACGCCCCATCCACACTTACCCCATCGAAACGTACCGCATCCACTTCCGCTTCGCCCAACCCAACTTCGGCGTGGTGCAAGTGCAAACCCAAGAGGGGAAGCCGAGCGTCCGCTTCGCGGTGTATGACGACCGCCATGACGAGCCCCGCTTCAGTGTCACAACCTCGCCCTAACCCCCAAAAAACACTCGGGGCGCAGCCTCAACGCTGCGCCCCGAAAATTTACCCCACCGTTACTCCACGGTCACCGACTTAGCCAGGTTGCGGGGCTGGTCCACATCCAACCCTCGCATCGCGGCAATGTGATAGGCCAGCATCTGCAACGGCACCACCGTGACCACCGGGCTGAGCAGCCAAGGGGTCTGCGGCACCCACAGCACCGCGTCAGCCACCGGAGGGATGAGCTCATCGCCTTCGGTGGCCACGGCCACCACCGGCGCGCCGCGCGCCTTGGCCTGCTCGACCTGACTTACCATCTTCTCATACCACGGGTCGCGCGGCGCGATGGCAATCACCGGGGTGTCTTCGTCCAACAGTGCGATGGGGCCGTGCTTCATCTCACCCGCCGGATAACCCTCCGCGTGGATATACGAAATCTCCTTCAACTTCAACGCGCCCTCGTATGCCGTGGCCATATTGATGCCCCGCCCCACATAGAGGCAGTTGCGGACGTCCTTCAACATCTTAGCCACTGCCACGACCTCATCTTCGCGCGCCAAAACCTGCCCCACCAAATCGGGCACCAAACGCAAATCGGCCACCAAACGCCGCCGCTCGGCCTCGGGCAGTGTGCCCCGCAAATCGCCCAGCAACACGGCCAACATGTACAAATCCACCAGCGGGGCGGTGTAGGCTTTGGTCGAGGCCACGCCAATTTCAGGGCCCACCTGCATGGAAATGTAGCCGTCCGCGATGCGCATGGCTTGTGAGCCAATGGCGTTGACGATAGACCACAACAACGCGCCTTTGCGGCGTCCCTCTTCCATCGCGGCCAGGGTGTCGGCGGTCTCGCCCGATTGGCTGATGGCCAACACAACGTCGTCGGGGCCCACCAAGGGGTCAGCATAGCGGAATTCCGACGCGACCATCACCTCAACCGGCACGCGCGCGATGCGTTCAATCAGCGTCTTCCCCACCAAACCGGCGTGGTACGCGGTGCCACAGGCGGTGATGAAAATCTTGTGGATGCTGCGGGCGGTTGCCGCGTCCAGATTGAGGGTATCCAGATAAACGCGGCCTTCCTCAAAATCTACTCGGCCGGCAATGGTGTCGGTCAGACCGCGCACTTGCTCGTGAATTTCTTTTTGCATGAAGTGCCGATATTCGCCTTTTTCCGCGGCCACCGGGTCCCAAGGCACCACCGTGGGCTGTACCGCGACGGGCTCTCCGTCCAGGGTTAGCACTTCAACGCCTTCGCGGCGGACAACGGCCATTTGGCGCGGTTCCAAGAAGGCGACACGGCGGGTGTGCTCTAAGATGGCCGGCAAATCCGAGGCCACCAACATCTCATCTTCGCCAAAGCCAATGACAATGCCCCCTGCGTTGCCCAGCCGAGCGGCTACGATTTTGTCAGGTTCCAAAGCCGACATCACCACCACCGCGTTGGAGCCTTCCAACAGCTGCAGGGTTTGCCGCACGGCTTCCACCAGGCCTGTTTCCTGGCTCAGGAAACGCTCAATGAGATGGGCAATGATTTCGCTGTCGGTCTCTGAGCGGAATTGTGCGCCTTCGGCCGCGAGTTCATCGCGCAAGGTGAGGAAGTTTTCCACAATACCGTTGTGGACCACCACAACCTGGCCTGCCTCGCCCACGTGGGGGTGGGCATTGCGGCGGGAAGGCTCGCCGTGGGTTGCCCAGCGCGTATGGCCAATGCCCAAATGGCCCGAAAGCGGCTCGGCTTCGACCAAGGCTTGCAGGCGATGGAGTTTGCCGACTTCTCGGCGCAATTCGACCCCGTGCTCGGTGAGCACGGCCAAACCTGCGGAGTCGTATCCGCGATATTCCAGACGTTTGAGGCCGTTGAGGATGATGGGCGTCGCGTCACGCGGCCCAATGTAGCCAACGATGCCACACATGGGGAAAAACCTCCAAGGGTGTTAGGTATCATGAGACGCGCTTGCCGTCTGCGGGTCAGCGCCGCGACGGTCTGCTCATGCCACGCCCAGACGTTTTGCCCGTGCGGTTACCCGCGCGGTGTTGTGGTCTGGGTTGGGTCATTCCCCCTGATTTTGGAGGGGACGGGGCGTGGCCACCCCGTGAGGGCATCCGCCGATCTTTCGATTTTCCCGACGCGCGGCGTCGGTTAGCCCCACCTCGCGGTGGGGAACCCTCATCCTCGTCACCCACACCTTAGGGTGTGGGCCAGGCGCTTTCCCTCCACGGTGTTAGCAGGTCAAAGGGTTTCACCTCCTTTCACGACAGGCGCCGCTGGCGCGGCGGGGGTGTGAGCGGAACATAATCATACCACAAGCCAGGGGAAGGCACATAAAAAAAAACGCAGCCCTGTGGGCTGCGTCCGATGGGCAAAGGCTTGGGGGGTCAGTGGTCGCCTTCTTCCTCTTGATGGGCTTCAGGGGGCAAGCCGGCAATGATGGCCGAAAGTTCGCCCGGGGTGTAACCGCTTTGTTCACTCAAGAGCAGGAGGTCGTCGGTGGCGTGGGCCTCGATACCGTAGGCTTTGAGCCGCGCCAACGCGGTGACCACGGAGATGTTGTTTTGAGCCGCCAAATCGGCCACGGTATAGCGGCCATAGCCGCCATGCGTCAGGGACTCGCCGCCTTCTTCAAGGGTGGTTGTGTGGCTGAGGTGGGCTTCCCAGTAGGTGTTGAGGTTTTCACCAAAGTCCATGATTTGTTGGGTCGGCGGGAAGTTGGCAGCCGCCACAATCAGCAGCAAGACGCTAACCGCCGTTGCGGCGAGAAATTCACGCCGCAGGTTGAAGAGGCGTTTGACGCGGGCCTTCATGTAACCCAAAAAGGAGCGCCAATTGTATTTGATGTGGAAGAAGGCAACCACCACAAAAGCCAAGCCCCAAACGGTGTGAATGGCCTCCCATTGCGACTTGGTCAGGAAGAGGAAGCGCCATCCATAGGTGTTGACAATGCGCCCCGAGGGGGCGATGTAAAGCACCAAGCCCGACAGCGACAACACAATCGCCTGGAAGAACATGAAAACCGCGACGAACGAGCGCCATCGAAAGGCCATGGCTTTTCGCTTGGGTACGACACGAGTGGTGGTTCGTGTTGCCGTGGTCATAGGCAACCTCCTTCGTGAAGTAACAAGGCAGCGTGGGGGGTCCAGCAGGGCAAGGTCAGCGGGCGGCAGCGCTTGCCGCCGCCCGCCGAGCGGACGTGACGGGCAGGCGAGGATGTTATCTTAGTGACCGCCACGTCCGCGCCCACCACCGTAACCACCACCAAACGACGGAGCGCTGTTGAGAATCGCTTGATAAGCGTCTTGGGTGAGATATTGGGGTTGGTAGGTTTCGCCGGTTTGGGCTTCCAGCGTGCGCACAAAGGCGCGCAGATGGTTTTCGGAGCCCGCCATCAGGTTGCGATAGACCTGTTGAATATCTGCGTTATCGGTTTGGTCAAGGCGTGCTTGCAGGTCCAAAATGTCAATTTCCTCAATGGCGGCGCCCACTTTGAGAGCATCGGCCAAGGATTGGCTGCCCTGAGCGATGAGTTGGTCATACAAGGCTTGCAGTTCGGGGTTGGTAAACTCGCCCAAGCCCTTCCCTGCGGCAGGGTCGTCTAAGCCATATTTTTCGATTAAGCCCAACACCATGTCCATGTGCATCTGCTCAGAGCGGCTGATGTTGGAAAACACTTGGGAATGCCATTGGTTGTAAAGGGTGATGTAAACGTCGTGAGCCAGTTTTTCTTCCTCTCGCATGTAAAGAAGCCCTTGGGCTTCTTCGTCGCTCAAGTCACCGGCAGGCAACGACAAAGCCGAAGTGCCCGGGGTAGCCTGGATAGCCCCTCCGCCCCCCTGCGCGCCCGCGCCGCGGCCATAGCCACGGCCGCCGTAAAACGCATCGGCGGGCTGGGGTGCGGCTTGGGCTTGCCCGGTGGTTGTACATCCCACCAGGGCCACCACCAAGGCGGCCAACAAGGCCAAAGGGAACAATTTTTTCAACATGTTGCACCTCCTGGTTCCTTCAAACCCAAGGGGCAAGTCTTGGGCATGAAGTCGTAAATCAAAATGGCTTTTTGCCATCGCCTTCATGTTACCTTTGCTTTGTAAAACGAGCATGAACGCGATGTAAAGAGGATGTAAAAAGTCATGGTTTCAATCCTAAAATCATTCTTCTGCTGAGCCCGCTTTCTGGGGCTTCTGGGGCAGCTGGGCAATGGGCTGTGTGGCCGCGCTGATGCAAGCGTTGCTGCAGCCTCCGCCTGTTACACCAACGGCGCCGAAGAGCCTCTTGCCCTTCGGCGCCGCCTTGTGCTTCTTGTGAGCCTGCGTAGGCCAAGCCTCTTAGCCAAACCCAAACTGCACCGGCGAAGGCAAAGCCACGCCAGAGATGTGCAGCGTCCAGACCGCCTCAAAGGCGGCGTCGCGCAGGGCGCTGGGACGGTCAAAGAGGATGCGATACACCTCGCGCGCCCAATCTTCCCCCGGGTAATACGGCACACGCTCTAAGGCGGCCTCCTTTTGCTCGGGGGTTCCTTGGCTCAACACCTTGTGCAGCAGTTGCAACGCGGGCAAGCCAGGGGCAACGCCCATGCCGTGCTCCGCGGCGAAGGCAATCAACCACGGGGCCTCGTGCAACGGCTCCAAGGGCTTGGGGATGCACGGCGAAGGCTGCTTCATCTGCTCGAGCACGGCAGCCGCGGCATCGCGCACCACCCATTGGCTATCTTCGACTTGCACTTTGGCCAGGATTTCTGTGGCCCACGGCTCAGGAACCCTCGCCAGGCCATACACGGCCGCCCGCCGGATGCGCAGGTCGTCTTCCATGCCGATGGCCTCTTTGAGGGTCGGGTAGCCTTCTTGCGGGTGATTGGCCAAAGCCTCGGCTGCAATGCGGCGCTGCAGGTCATCGCCTGTGAGCAACAGTGCGGCCAAGCCTTCCAAGGCTGCGTCGGTGCCGATGGCCACCAACGCCAAGGCCGCCGCTCGCTGCACAGCCCGGCTGGGGTCCGAAAGCAAATCCACCAAGGCATCCACCGCTTTGGGGTCGCGCACCGCGCCAGCGCCCAAAGCAGCCAACCACCGCACGGTGAGATCGTGGTGGCCCATCATCTTGCGGAAGAGCGCGCCCATGCCCTTCTCGCCCGAGAGGGCCAACGCCACCACGGCTCGGGCTCGCAAATTTAGTGCGGAAGCCAAATCGGTGACCAGGGAAGCCAACGCACGCAAGACTTCTCCACGCCACGGGGCCTCGTTGCCGTAGGTCAAAGCCCGGCCCGCGGCCAAAGCGCGCGCATGGACGAGGATGTCTTCATCTTCCAGCAGGCCAGCAGCCACCGACCCACCCCGCCCCATCAAATTCAAAAAGCCCAGTGTTTCGGTGCGGCCTTCCCACCAATCGCCTCGCAACAGCCGACTCTCGCCCCCCGCCATCAAGGCGCGCGCGGCAAAATAGGCCCGAATGGTTGGGTGTACAAACCCCACGCGATCGTCACCCCGGGCGACCAACAGGCCGCTTTCCAACAGGGTGGGCAGCAGACGCCGCACCTTGGGCGGGCGTTTGGCTTGGGCTTCGGAAGCCTCACCTTCCTCGGGCTCGCCCACGAGGTCTTCTTCCGCGAGCGCTTCGTGTTTGCCGGCTTCTTTCTCTGCGATGGAATCGCCCGGCCCCAAGGTCAGTTGCAGCGCCAGGGCTTCCAGCGCGGGCAGGGCTTGGGATGTTTCGGGCAACATCCGGCGGATGTAAGCCCACACCGCATCGCCATAGGTGGGGCCCAGCGCGTCGCCGGCATAGGCAGCCCACGCCTTGAGGGTCAATTCCAAAGGCCGATAGGCCGCCGCGGCTGTGAGCAACCAGCGGTTGAGCAAAAGCGGATCCAACGACGCGGCCGGCGATGTGGATTCGGCCGCGGCTTCGGCCATCATGGGCGCGATGTCGCGCTGCCAGGCTTTGCCCCACTGGGCCAAAAAGCGCTGGGCTTCGATTTCAGACCACGGCGCCAGGGTCACAGGCCGCAGCCCCAAGGCCAGGAGCCCATCGTGGTGTTCCGATGAGGCCGCAACCACCATCCGCGCCCGCGGGTAGGCTTTCATCAGGCGCTTCAGGAACGCGGCCAAAGCGGGCTGGCGCGTCGGTGCCATTTCATCTGCGCCATCAATCAGCAACAACACCTGCCCTTCTTGCAAAAGGGCGGGCATTTGATGGCGCAATGCTTTCATCAACCGCTCCGGCACCCGCCGCCCCAACGCATCCAGCAGCGCTTCCAAGGGGTCGGCCTCAGCCTCCAACGGGAGCGCCAAATCGGCCACATGCAAAGGCACTGGCAAGGCCTCGGCCAAACTTCCCATTTGGGGGTCGCGGCGGGCGGTCAGCAGCGCCAGAGAGGCCAAAGCCGTGGATTTGCCGCTGCCATAGTGCCCCCACAACAACAAGTTAGCCCCCCCTTGCAGCGCCTCGGGCAGGCTCAAGGTCGGGGCCCGGTAAAGGGCGGCCAGTTCCGGGAAATCGGGCGTGTGGGGAACGGCCAGCAATGCAATGTCTTCGGGGCGGCTCACACCTTGGGGCAAATAAGCAGGCAGCCGCGCGATGATTTTGGGCGGCACGAGCACCGCTTCCAGAGGGAACAAAGGCGCAGCCAAATGGGCGGCCTGGCTTTCTTTGATGACCCACCTGCGCCACTCTTCGGTGCGACGTTTGAGCCGCTCGGTATTTTTTTCAGCCTTGCGAGCGGCCCATCGCTCTTGCCAGCGACGATAGGTGGGATACCAGCGTGTCAGGGCATACCAAAACAGGCTGCCCAGCAACACGCCCATCCAAAACCAAAATGGGGAAAAAGGGGGAAGGCGCAAAAAACGGCTCATGGGACGTAAAGGATGCGGCCACACGTGTGGCAAAAGGCCAAAGGCTCGCCCTTGCGGGCGGCTTGAAGCAATGCCGGCGTCAACGGCGCACCACAAGCATCACAGGCGCCATCGTGAACCGTGGCGACCGCCAAACCGTGACGGCTTTGGCGCACGTTTTCGTAAACGGCCAGAACCTCGGCCGACAGTTCCGCTCGCAAATCGGCCCCGCGGGCCTCAAGGGCGGCCAAGGCTTGGCGTTTCTCTTCCAAATCGCCCAGCCAACGCGCCTCGTCTTGACGACGCTGGGCTTTTACCCGCTTCAACTGTTCTTCAGCGGCCAAAAGTTCTTTTTCGGCCTCGTCTAACGCCATCATGGCCCGCAACTCGACGTCTTCACGACGGGCCAAAAGGCGTTTGAGGGCTTCGGCTTCGCGCTGCAAATCTTGAAGGTCCTTTGGGTTGCGCACGCTGCCATCATACAACGCCCTTTCTGTGCGGCGCAACTTCTCGCGCACAGCCTCGGCTTCGGCCTCGGCCTGAGCCAAAACCCTTTGCGCCTCGGCCACTTGGTCGCTCGCCCGGCGCAAAGCCCACTCCGCGCGCACCACTGCTTCCCGGTTTGCCAGTTGGGTTTCCAGAGCTTGGATTTCTTCCCGCAACTGGTCGCAACGCGTATCCACTTGTTGAAGTTGGTAGAGCTGGAAGGAAAGCATATTGGGATTATAGAAGCGATTGCGCGGAAATGCAAGTGCCAACCACCGTGAAAATCAAAACGGGGAAGACTTGCGGCCTCCGAGCGCCAAAAACGCAGCCGCCCCGCAGATGAACCGCGGCCTGCACGGATTTTTCGTGAGATTGCACAGCGCACGCGGCCCCAAACACCAGGCCACCGAGCCCAATCGCTTCATTTTGTGCTTGTTTTGCATATCAAAAGCGTGATATAATGCAACAATTCCGTAATTATTTTTCGTCCAATTTCGTTCCAGCATGGGCATTGGTCTCACCGCATTTTTGCGTCTTTTCGCGGCAAGGCGAGCGTATTTTTCGTTGGCTCAGGCATCATCCTTTTCCATATAGGGCCCGATTTCCCATGCCTCGCGCTCGCCCAACAAAACCATAGTACCCCCATCCCACGGGAGGCTGCTATTTGAAGCAGTGCTCCCCACCTTGGAGCACGTCGTGATGCGGAAACGGTTTGCCCTCATTTTCGTTTTGCTGGCTGCGGGCTGTGCTTTTTTGTACCATACGCCAACCGTGCGGGCCCAAGATAGCACCTATACACTCTCTTGGGAAGATTTAGGACTGGGGACCAGGCTACGCTTCCGAGGCGCGATCATCTCTCAAGAGATTTTCGTCCCTATTCCCCAGGGGCTCCACCCTCAAAACATCCAAGGCCAACTCCACATTTCGCCGGACGTCACCAGCGGCTTCCTGGAAATCCGCAGCCGTGAGCGACTACTGGTCACTTACGACCTCAAAGCCCCCCCTCCTGAGATTACGATTCCCCTGGCCGATGTCCCAATCGAAAATGGCTATCTGCCGCTCACCTTCATCGTACGCCTCCGCAGCGAAGATTCCATCTGTATTGGAGACTACATCGGCCGATGGCTGGAAATCACCGACATCGCCGTTCACTTCCAGGGCACGCCCCAACCACCGAAAACCGTCGGTAGCTTCCTTCCCTCGGTGCTGCATCACCTTTACATTGCTGTTCCCCAAAACCCCACCCCTGCTGAAGCCCAAGCCGCGTTTACCCTCACCACAGCCCTGGGGCGCAAGTATCACGCGCCCGGCCTGCGCGTCAGCCTCTTGACCCTGGACGATCAAGGGCACATCCTTGACTTCCCCACTGATGCTTCGCCCTTGTTTAGCCGCTTCATCGCCCTTCAAGAGACCGAAACGCCCGAGGGGCACCTCCAAATCCGCACCAGCAAAGACGGCAAACACCCCGTGCTCTGGGTCACAGGCTCGGCCGACGCGCTCGAAACGCAAAGCCGCTGGCTGATCAACGAATGGTCTCAGGCGGCCCAAGCCCCCTCGGTCAGCCACGCAGTGGATATGTCCTCCCCTCAAGAAATAGGGCGCGACATCATCCTGCTGGATGCCCTCCAACCGCCAGGCTGGACCGTCGAGGGCTTGGGGCAACTCGACATCCCCATTTACTTCTCCCAAGCCGACCTCGGGGGGACGGTGAAAGACATCGTCCTCCACCTCGCGGGCACTTACACCCCCTTGCATCCCAATTCGCAAGCCACGCTGTCCATCTATTTCAACGGCGGGCTGGTTCGGTCGCAAATTTTGGGGCAAGGGGGCTCGTTTGACTTGCGCATTCCCCTCCCCAGCCTGCTTTTACGGCGGGATAACAACCTGACCATCCGCTTTTTTTACACCCCGCCCAACGGCAACTGCCCGCTGAGCGCCCATCCCTTTGCCGCCACCATAGACAAAGGCTCATACCTCGCCGTTGCCCTGGGGGAATCGGCCGCCACAGGCTTTGACCGCTACCCTCAAGCCTTGCTGCCCACGTTTGTGGTCGCGCTGGACCCCTTGGACACCGACACATTACAAGCCGCGTTGACCCTCATTGGTGAATGGCAGCGCCTCACTCGGCGACGCTTGCATCCCCAACTGGTCTCGTGGGATAAAGCCATCGCGGCTTCCCAACCTGCCTTGCTCATCACCCGCCAAGCCCAACAAGCCCAAGCGCTTCACGCGCCCGTCCGCACCGAGCCGTTTAGCGTGCTGGACGCCAACGGCAACGAGATTTTCCGCTTTGATCTCCCAACCAAGTTGGCTGTCGCAGAAGCCTATCGGCAACACCAGCGAGACATCTTCCTCATCGTTGCCCCCAGCCCGCTTCAACCTTCGCAGGTGGCCGATGCGGCGCTGCGCTATCCCAGAGGTTGGTATGGCATCCAGGGCGATACCCTGGTCGTCCCCAGCGATGGGGAACCTGTCACCCTTGACATTCAAGGCAAAGGTGTGCGCGTCAAACCGCTTTCCACGGAAACGCAAGCCTGGTGGCGGCGCTGGCTGCCCGCGCTTTACATCGGGGGGATCTTGCTCATCTTGTTAGCCGCGGCGTGGTTGTACCCCCGGCTGGTCCGCCCGGGCATCAAATCCAGCGACAAACAAGGCAACTAACACCATCCTTGCCTCCGTCGGAGAGCCGTCATGCCTACGCGCCGCCTTGGTGAACAACTGCTTGCTCTGGGCATCATCACCGAGCAAGACCTGGAACGAGCCCTCGCGTGGCAAAAACGCACGGGGGAACGTTTGGGGCGCATTCTCATCGCCTTGGGAGCCGTGCGGCGCCGCGACATGTACCACGCCCTGGCCAGCCTTTGGGGGATCCCCTTCGTTGACCTCACCCAACGCTTGCCCAACCCCGAGCTGGTACAACGCTTTGACCCCGAACGCTTTGTGCGGGAGAGTTTCATCCCCATCGAACGCCAAGGCAATGTGGTCGAAGTGGCCACCGCCGAAGCGCCCAGTCAGGCCGTGGTTGAATACATCCAATCGGTGCTGGGTTCCGACGTGGAAGTGCGCTTCCTGGCCACGACCGAATGGGACATTGACTATGCCATTCGCGCCTCGCTGCGCGATTGGGTGCTGGACCGAGCGACTTACGGCCTCTATTACCGCCATCCCGAGGAATGCGCCTACACGGTGCTCACCCGGCCACAATTTGCAGTGCTCATCGGCGGGGTGCTTTCTCTGTTGATTTTGTTGTACCTCTACCCTCGCCCCACAGCCATTGCCCTCAACCTGGCCGTCAACTTTGCCTTCTTGGCTGGCATTGTGTTCAAATTTATCATTGCCCTGGCCGGCGCCTCAGCCGAACGCTTAGAGCCAGTCACCCAAGAAGAAATTGACGCGCTCAAAGACGAAGACCTCCCCCACTACACCATCTTGGTGCCAGTGTACAAAGAGGCCAACATCATCGCCAAGTTGATGAACAATCTGCGCGCGTTAGATTATCCCCCCGAAAAATTAGAGATTTTGCTGTTGTTGGAAGAAAACGACACAGAAACCATCGAAGCCGCGCGGGCCGCCCGCCCCCCCGAAACCGTCACCTTCGTCATCGTGCCCGATGGGCAACCCAAAACCAAGCCCAAGGCATGCAACGTGGGGTTGTTTTTCGCGCGCGGCGAATATCTGGTGATTTACGACGCCGAAGACCGCCCCGACCCCGACCAACTCAAAAAAGCAGTCGTCGCCTTTCGCAAAGGGCCTGACAACCTGGCCTGCGTGCAAGCCGCCCTCAACTATTTCAACGCGCGGGAAAACTTCCTGACCCGCATGTTTACCCTGGAATATTCGTATTGGTTCGACTACATGCTCCCCGGCCTGGATAGGTTGCGCCTGCCCATCCCCTTGGGCGGCACCAGCAACCACTTTCGCACCGACATCCTGCGGGAATTGGGCGGCTGGGACCCCTTCAACGTCACCGAAGACGCGGATTTGGGCATCCGTGCCGCGGCGCAGGGCTACACCGTGGGCGTGATCAATTCCACCACCTACGAGGAAGCCAACAACCACCTGGGCAATTGGATTCGGCAGCGTTCCCGCTGGATCAAAGGATACATGCAAACGGTGCTGGTACACACTCGGCACCCCATCGAACTGGCCCGCAACGTCGGCCTCCGCAACCTGTTTGGCTTTATCATGCTGATTGGGGGCACGCCGATGACCTTCCTTGCTGCCCCGCCCCTGTGGCTGATGTATTTGAGTTGGTTGATTACGCGCTCGCACATCTTCGACTATCTCTTCCCGCCGTTCGTCCTCTATCTGAGCCTTTTCAACCTGCTCCTCGGCAATGGCCTGATGGTCTATCTCAACATGCTGGCGGTCTTCAAGCGGCGTTATTACCACCTCTTGCCCTTTGCTTTGCTCAACCCGCTTTACTGGGTTTTCCATTCGATTGCCTCTTACAAAGCCCTCTGGCAGTTGCTGACCAAGCCCTTTTATTGGGAAAAAACCATCCACGGCATCACCAAGGTGACCGATGAAACTGCTACTGCGCCCCATTAAACGCTGGCCAGCGCTGAGTTTTGCGTTTCTGCTCGCCCTACCCTTGGCAGGCGTGGCCTGGGCAGCCTCGCAAAACCTGTTTTTGAGCAACCTCCATGCCCACCTGGTCTCCAAAGCCCTGGTGGCGACCAACCGCGGCCGGCTGGAATTCATCGGCTTTACCTACCCGCCGATGCCGTTTCTCTTGACGGCCTTCTACCCGCGCCCTTTCACCCCATCTCTGTGGGCGGCGCTGGCAGGCGGGATCCTGCTTTGGACTTTATGGGAACACCTCTCAGAGATTGGGCTCCCAGTGCTCCTCCGCGTCCTGCTGATACTCCCGTTCATCGTCTCCGCCCCCATGGCTTTCCTGCTCACCGAATCGCTCAACGGGGCTTTTTCCCTGATGTTTTATGCGCTGGCCTGGCGGTCGTTTCTGCAGTTTATGAAAGAGCGGCTCACCAGCGCCGGCTTCAACGGCGGGCTTTGGCTGGGCACCGCCTTCTTCTTCAACGTCTACGCCCTGTTTTGGGGACTTCTCTATGCCCTGAGCACCTTTTTGCTCTATCGGCTCTATCACCCTCATCAACAAAAAGAACGACGCACGATGTGGGCGATGGGGTTCATTTTGCTCTTTCCGCCTCTGTTGACCTTTGGGGCTTGGAGTTATCTCAGTTGGATTTTCACAGGTGTGCCCCTGCACTTCCTCACCGACCCCAACGGGCCGGTTTACGCCTTCCTCCAGCCTGGTGTGGCAACGACCCACACCCTGTGGCAGGCGGTCCGGTTGACGGCCTCGGATTTATCGCACCTGCCGCTGGTGCTCGCAGCGGGGCTGCTTTGCGTCTTGGATTCATGGATTTGGGCAGCGGTGTATGGCTTGCTCATCACCGGCATCGTGGTCTTGCGCTCATGGGGGTTGGTGTATCCTGAAACATTAGCCCAAGGCTCTTTCCTCATCATGGTGCTGATGGCCTTGCCCAGCCGCCTCAACCGGCCCAAACGCCTGTTTTTGGCCTCGGCCGCGGTGCTCCAAATCCTGCTCATGGTGCGCTTGCCAGCCCGTGCACCCGAAGTGCAAGCCTGGCGAACCGCGCTGCGAGCCACGCGGCCCGCGCTGCAAGACGAATTCGAGCTCGCGGTGGCGAGCCAACTGGCCCAGGCGCCGTCGCGCAGCATCTTGGCCGACGACCGCAACGCGTACCGCTTCATCGCGCGAGGGCACACGGCAGACCCCTATCTGCTGCCCATGGATGCCACCTACCTTTCGGCCGTGGTGAACCCGGCCAACTTCGTGGATTATGTGTTGGTCGCAGAGAAACCCGACGCCGGGGAATCATTGGCCGGGCGTTATGCTTACCAAGCCCCACCAGGGTTTGTGCTCTCAGCCACATGGCCCGGATGGCGGCTCTATCGGCGCAAAGACGTCCCACCGCTGCTCACCTTGCAATCATTAGGCCCTTGACGGCCCCTCACACGGCCCTGCCCCCAGCGTGGTGCAGGGCTCAAACTTTTCCCAAAAGCCTCCCCTTGCCCTCCAGAGACAACCGCTTGCCCAAAAGCACGCTGCCTCGCCCCAATGCCCTGTGCAGCCAAGCCCTGCTCACGCGCGGCCACTGCCAACGACAAGGAAACCAGGGTGCGGTATAATTGCACTCCGACCAACGCATTTTCCAAAACGAGGAGAAAATCCATGCACTACCGTCGCTTAGGCCGTTCGGGCATCAAAGTGAGCGAAATTTCCTACGGCGCCTGGGTGACCTTCGGCAATCAATTGAGCGTCGCCGAAGCCAGAGAACTCATCCACATGGCTTACGACCAAGGCGTGAACTTCTTTGACAACGCCGATATTTACGCCCGCGGGCAAGCCGAAATCATCATGGGCAAAGCCATCGAAGGCATCCCGCGCGAGGCTTTGGTCCTTTCCAGCAAAGTCTTTTGGCCGACCATGCCCGGCCCCAACGGCCGCGGGCTCTCGCGCAAACACATCACCGAATCCATCCACGCCTCCCTGCGCCGCCTCAACACCGACTATCTGGACATCTACTACTGCCATCGCTTCGACCCCGACACGCCCGTCGAAGAGGTGGTTTACACCATGAACATCCTCATCCAACAGGGCAAAATCCTATACTGGGGCACGTCGGAATGGACCGGAGCGCAAATCGTCGAAGCCATCGGCTTTGCCCGCCAAAACCACCTCATCCCGCCCACCGTAGAACAACCGCAATACAACATGTTCCACCGCCGCCAAGTAGAGGTTGACCTGGCGCCGGTCGCCCAAAAATTTGGCATTGGCCTCACCACGTGGAGCCCCCTCTACTCTGGCATCCTGACCGGCAAATACAACAACGGCATCCCCGAAGGCAGCCGGGCCTCGCTGGAAAACATGGCCTGGATTCGGGACCGCATCACCCCCGAAGTCATCGCCAAAGTGCAAGCCTTGGAAGCCCTGGCCCACCAATTGGGCATCACCACCGCGCAACTGGCCATTGCGTGGCTCTTACGACGCAAAGACGTCTCCAGCGTCATTACCGGCGCCAGCCGTGCAGAGCAACTGCAAGAAAACCTCAACGCCGCCGAAGCGGTCTCGAAACTCGACGACGACATCTTGGAACGCATCGAAAGCATCTTAGACAACGCGCCGGAGGACTAACCATGAGCCGTTGGAGCGCCATCCGCAAAGCCAAGGCGTGGCTCGCCCGTCAGCCTGTCTATCTGGACACCGAAACGACCGGCCTGGGGCCCGAAGCCGAGGTCATCGAAATCGCCATCGTTGACTCGGACGGACGGCCCTTGCTGGACACCCTCATCCGCCCCCAAGGCGAAGTCCCTCTTGAGGCCTCCCAAGTACACGGCCTCACCACGGTCATGCTCCAAGGAGCGCCCCCCTGGCCGCAAGTGTGGCCGCAAATTCAAGCGCTCCTGGCTGGCCGGCTGGTGCTGATGTACAACGCGCCCTACGACCTGCGCGTCATGGAACAGACCGCAGCCCGCTACAGGATGGCTTTCGACATCCCCGGCGCCGAATTTGGCGACCTCTTGGAACTCTACTCCGAATTCAAAGGCGTTCGCGGGCCCGACGGCGAACTGCGGCGCTGGCGCCTGGAACAAGCCGGCCGCGAGCTCCAAATCCCCATCCCCAACAGCCATCGCGCCCTGGATGACACCTTGCTGGCGCGTGAAGTGCATCGCAAAATCGCCGCCGAACCCCTCCCCTGGGGCTGATCATGCACCGGCCTTCTCGCATCCTCGTCGCCCTCTGGTTCCTGCTTGCCCTGCTTCCCCTGCCCGCGCTGCTCAACCAGCGCGCCCCTGGCTGGGCGGGCATCGCCTTTTTGTGCCAAGCTGCCCTCTTTTTCGGCGTAGGCTATCTGGGAAGCGGCAGCCTGGGCTACGGCACCACCTTGCTGAGCGTGCTCGTGTTGGGAAGCGGGCAACTCGCCCTGCGCAAAGTGTGGCTGGGCAACCTGGGCTTTTGGTGGGCAACTTTGCTCCTGGACCTCGTCGCCGCCTTGGGAGGCGCCCTCCTCTGGCGCTGGCGACAAGAACACTACGGCGCAGACTTCCACTTTGACCTCATCGCACCGTGGTACGAGCGCCTCATCCATCCCCAAGACCCCACCCGCCTGCTGGAAGCCCTCCAACTCACCCCCGAAAGCCGCGTCCTCGACGCCGGCGGCGGCACAGGACGGGTGGCGCAGTTCCTCCAGCCAGCCAAACAACTGGTCGTGGCCGACCTCTCGGTCGGGATGCTCCGCTACGCCCAAGAAAAACCCGGCGTCCAAGCCGTTGCCGCCCTCACCGAACACCTCCCCTTCCCCCCCGAAACCTTCGACCGCATCGTCATGGTAGATGCCCTGCACCATGTCTTCCAGCAAGAAGCTTCGGTGCAGGAACTCTGGCGCGTGCTGGCCCCTGGCGGGCGGCTCATCATCGAAGAACCCGACTTCAACCTCCCCATCATCAAAGCCCTTGCTCTGGGTGAAAAAATTTTGCTCATGCGCTCCCACTTCCTCAAACCCGCCGACATCGCCGCCCTCCTTCCCCCTGAAGCCGACGTGGAAATCACCTCCCAAAGCGGCATGGCCCACATCATCGCGACCAAAAGCCCCTAACCTGGCGCACAGCCCAACACCCGCAAGCCAAAATCGGCAGTTTCGCGCTTCCCCCGTATCTCTTCTCACGATACGGGGTTTTCTTTTGCGAAATCCGACCAACTTCGAGGAAACGGAGGAACCCCCTATGGCGCACAAAATTGCCTTTGTAACCGACACCACGGTCAACATGCCGCCCGAAATCGCCCAAGCCTATGGCATCCAGATGGTGCCGGTGTATGTCATCTTTGGCGACGAATCTCTCAAAGACTACGTGGAAATCCCCCCCGAGACCTTTTACCGCCGTCTGGCCGAATACAAACAAGCCACCGGCAACATGCCCACCACCTCGCAGCCCTCGCCAGAAGACTTCCGGCAGGCCTACCTCGCCTTGGCCGAACAAGGCTATCAAGACATCATCTCCGTCCACGTCACGGCCAAAGCCTCGGGGACTTGCCAATCTGCGCAGTTGGCCGCGAACATGGTCAAAGACCGCGTGCGGGTGCATGTGGTGGATAGCGAAAGCACCTCCATGCAGATGGGCTTCATGCTCATGGATGCC
This sequence comes from uncultured Anaerolineaceae bacterium, assembly GCA_964386185.1. Classification (GTDB taxonomy): domain Bacteria; phylum Chloroflexota; class Anaerolineae; order Anaerolineales; family DRMV01; genus DRMV01. The sequence continues at coordinate 2,384 of CAYLRJ010000099.1, read as the reverse complement.
GTAGAGGCCGTTCGGGCAGGGGGTGGCGTTGCCGAAGCCCTGGCAGCCATCGAAGCGGCCAAAGCAAAGTCGTGCCTCTATTTCACCGTCACCGAGGTAGAACATCTGACCGCCTCCGGGCGCACACAAGGGGCGGAAGCCGCGGCCCAAGCCGCGGTGCAGGTGAAGCCTGTGGTCGGGCTCTTAGACGGCGTGCCCAAGGCCGTTGCCACAGAGCGCACGTATCGCGGCGCGCTCAAACGGGTGCTCGCGCTGGTGCAGGAAGCCGCCCAAGGGGCGCCCATCCGACGGATGGCCGTGGTACACGGGGGCATCGAAGCAAAAGCCACCGCGTGGGCTCAAGAGGCCGCCGAGGCCCTGGGCTTCGAAGGGGACCCCCTGGTGGTGGATTTTGGGCCCGCGTTGGCCGTCCACTTTGGGCCGGGGTTGCTGGGGCTGGCCGCCCAATGGGAATAGCCCTCCCTTCCCTGCACAAACCCAGCCCCTCTGCAGGCGCAGTTTCCCAAAAAACACCATCGCCCCCGAAAGTTTCCGGGGGCGATGCTTTTAACACAGCGGTGCAAAAAAAGCCATCGGCCGCGCGGGGCAAAACGCCGGAGCGCGGCCTTTGCTCAGCCTCACCGGTAGGCCAGCGCCCGCAACACAGCGGGCAAAGCCCGCCCGACGTCGCCCGCCAACACAGAGGCCGACGTGCCCATCTCTTGCCAGGCCGTCAAACCGGCCTGAGCGTGCAACCACGCGCCCGCCGAAGCGGCTTCCCAAGCGGGGACGCCTTGCGCGCGCAGCCCCACGATGATGCCGGCCAACACATCGCCGGTGCCGGCCCGGGCCAAAGCCGGTGTGGCCACTGGCACCACAGCCGTGCGGCCATCAGGTGAGGCCACCACCGTGACCGCACCTTTGAGCACCACCACGTGCCCCCATTCTCGCGCGTAACGCTCGGCCACACCCATGCGGTCGGCTTGAATTTCAGCCCGCTGCAAACCAGTCAAAACCGCCATCTCGCCCGGATGCGGCGTCAACACCGCCGGCGCGGGCAAACGCTGCGGCCAGTTCGGGATGCGGGTCAGCAGTTTCAAGCCATCGGCATCCACCACCAAGGGCGGAAGCGCGGCCGTTTGGATTTCTTTGGCCTTTTGGGGCACGAACCCCAATTCGCCGCGCCCCTTTGCCGCGCCCAACAAACGCGCCAAAAAGTCGGCAGTGGCTTGTTCCTGGCCAAAACCTGGCCCCAACAGCAAAGCCTTGACCCGCGGGGTGAACGCCTCGCGCAACACATCCGCGGCGTCTTCCGCAATCACACCCAATTCATGGGGCAACAAAACCCACGTGGCTTCCGGAAATTGCCCGGCCAAAGCCGTGTGGAGCGGCGCCGGCACAGCCAACGTCACCAAGCCCGCCCCAACCCGATAGGCCGCCTGGCCCGCCAACAACGCCGCGCCGGTGAAATTGACCGAACCCGCGGCAATCAAGGCCGTGCCAAAGGTTCCCTTGTGGGCATCGGGCGGGCGCTCGGGAAGCCACTCCCGCACCATCTCAGCCTCAATCCAGTAGCGTTGCACCGCCTGCCAGGCGGGCAAATCTGGGGGAACGCCAATATCAACGCACACCACACGGCCCAGCAGGGTCAGCGCGGGCAGTTTGGCCATCCCCATTTTGGCCGCAGCCATTGTGACCGTCAAATCCGCGGGGATGGTCTCAGGCGCGGCCTCGCCAGTATCGCAGTCAATCCCCGAGGGCACGTCTACCGCCACCACAACCGTGCCGTGTTCGGCGACGGCTTCCTGGGCTGCGGTCAGCACCCGGGCGGCGCTTTCCCGCAGCGGCAAGCGAATGCCCGTGCCCAACAGGCCGTCCAACAACACGGCATGATCGGCTACCATCCGCTGGAGCGTTTCCAGGTTGGGGTCTTCCTCGGCGTGTAGCACCCACCCGCCGCCTTCGGCAAAGCGCGCCACCAGCGGATCGTCGGGACGAGGGCGAGCCAAATAGGCCGTCGCCTGCCAACCCAAACGCTGCAATTCGGTCAAGGCCACCAGGGTGTCACCGCCGTTGTTTCCCGAGCCCACCAGCCCCAAAACCGTGTGTGCGGAAAGATGGGCATACGCCTGCGCCACAACGTGCGCCAGGCCTGTGCCCGCGGCTTCCATCATCTGTGCGTACGACCATCCACTGGCGTCGGTTTCCTGCTCAATCTGCCGCATTTCAGCAACGGTTACCAATTTCATGGCATCCTCCACAGTGGCTCATTTGGGGAAGCGCCGCACCACGGCCGCGGCGCTGGGCAGGGGCAGGCTGTCGCCCAGGTCCAGTTGGGCCGGGGCTTTGGGGGCCTGCTTCAGCCGCGCCGCGCCTTGCAGGATGAAAAGCGGCGTGCCTTCGGC
>CAYLRJ010000098.1:0-23354 GCA_964386185.1 uncultured Anaerolineaceae bacterium | reverse complement strand
GGGCGGGAGGCCGAGGAGGATGACGCCGCGGGCACTGGCTTCGTGGCCGCGGTGCGGTACCACTGCGGCAAGGTGGCTCCCGGCACCCTGGCAAATTGAAAAGAAAGATTGCGCGCCAAGCCAAACGCAGTGGCGTAGGGCAGGTAAACTTCGAATTGGTCGCGGAGCGATTCCAACGTGGTGAAACGCTTCAGATTGCTCAAATATCGTTTGAACGCCCGCCATTGGGCTGCCTCGCGCGCGCCCAAAGGGGTCTTGCGCGGCAAATGCTTGGCCAACCACCAAAACGCAGTCAGAGTCAGGATAGCCGAGGCGTCAAACACCCAAGCCAGCCACTGATTGGCCCCAAAGAAGCGCATCACCACCAATAGTTCCAGGCTCAGGAACGCCGCCACGCCCCACACCAGCCAACGCCCTCGCTGCCGCACACGATCGGGGGCGCTGTAAAACAGCCCGGCCTCAACCACATCGGCATACATCGCCCGATAGATGGCGCTCAAACGCTCTGCCAACCGCGAGCGAAGCGCGGCCACACGCACCGTTTGAGACGGCTGAGCATCCTGACCAAACAAGGCGAAGAGCACCTCGCGTTCGTGAGACGTCAGTGTGCGGGCGTCTTCCAAGGGGCGTTTCAACGTCAACGTGGTTTGGAGGGCGTGTTTGGCCTCTTCAACCTCCAAAAAGCCTTGGCGGGCCAAATGCCAAACCGTTGCCAAAACGTCACGGAAATCGGCCTGCTCATCCAACAACACGCCGACCAGGCCCGGGCTGAGCGCGCTCGGGGCTTCTGGGATCCAGCGCGGCACCCCTGCCACCTTGGGGTCTCGGCCGCGCCAATACCAAATCAGCACCGCGGCGGCCACGCCAATCACCCCGGTCAGCACCGCCCCCACCAACGCCCCCAAAGCCCACCACTGCTGTTGCCGCTCCCGACGCTGCCACGCAGCCAAGGGCAGCGGGAGCGCATCGTGCTGCCAAGTCAATCGGAAGTGGACGTCGTCTCCGGGGACAATCCAGGTGCGCCATTGCCAAGTTTCTTGCGAGGGCCGCTCGGCGCGCAGCGCCGCCGAGCCTTCCCATCGCAAAACTTGCGCCTCTGCTTCACGGATGGCCGCTGCGGCTTCCGTGGGCAGGCTCACCGTCCAAACCGCTTCGTAGGGCTGCGCGGAGGCATGGTCTAAAATCGTCCACCCCAGGGTGTCTTCCGACCGATCTTGGGCTACAAGGCCATCCACCCGATAGGAAATCTGAAAAGTGCGCGCCGCGTCGGCCGTCTCAGGGAAATTCCACGCCGCGCGATACACCACGCCATCGGTTTCCACGCCAAAATGGCAAAAGGCGTCCGGCGACGGGCGGCGTTCCACCGCGGCATAAGCCACCGACTGGCAGACGTGGCCGTCAATTTCCATTTGCCAGGCCGTGATCTCGTCCAACCCATCACGCGCAAAGGTGGCCTTGCCCGCGGAGAAGGGGCCGCTTTGGTAATATTGCCGCCACGTTTCGGTGACGTGCAAACGCCCTTGGTCATCCAACACAAAGGCGCCCTGATAAGCGCGCGTGGTTTCCTCGGGGGGCAGTTTCCGCCAATCGGGCGGTGCGGCCGTCACCGCGCCGTGAGGCCACGCGACGCCCACATCCCACCCCTCGTAAGGCCCAAAATGCTGGGCGCGAAAGACCACGGTGTGGGCATCCAGCCATGTCAAGGTGTCTTCCTGGGGCACGCCTTGCCGAAACGTCAGGCCGGTGACTTCCTCCGCGGCATAATCGGCCGGCAAATGCACAACGGCTTCGACGGCCTCGACGGGATAGCCGCGCTCGGCTTCCAGGAAGTTCCAGAAAAATTCATCCCCTGTTTCGTCGAGCCAAAGCACCCCCTGCAAGGTGTAACGCAAGGTGAAAGTGCGCACGCCGTCGGTGGTCGGGGGGAAATACCACCGCACGGTCGTGGCGTCTGCGCTGTCTTCGACCCAAAAGGAATAGGGCGTTTCGTCGTTGCGCAGTGTATAGCGCTGCTGCCCCTCGGCGATTTGCCAGTCGGTCAGGCCAGCCAGATGATGGTGGGCAAATTCGCGATAAGCATAGTGGAACGGCCCACCGAGGAACTGCACTTGCCAAGTTTCCACGACCTGCACGTCGCCCGTGGGCAAGATGGAAAACACTGCCGTGCGCGTCAACACCCGCACAGATTGGGTCTGTGGTGTAGCCTTGACCGCCGCGCGGGGCCAAGCCAACCCGACCAGCCCCGCGAGGGCTGCCAGGCCGAGCCACCACAACGGCAGCCGCTTTGTTGGGCGGGCATGCGCGGGGCTGGGTTTGGGGCGGCTATCCGAATCCACTGGAGCCTCCGCCGCCGCCCCCGCCGCCCCCGCCGCCTCCGCTGAAGCCGCCGCTGCTGCTACTGCTGGGCTGGCTGACAAACGTGGAAGCCGCCGCGTTGAGGGTGTGCATCAAACTGTCTGCCATCTGGGAAAACGACGTAAACGAGCCTGAAGCCATTTCATCCAACGAAGGCACCCCATGCCCCGTGGACACAGGCGAGGCGGTTTTGCCCCCCGAGCCAGCGGTGGTCGTGGCCTGCCCCGGGCGGCTGAGCGGCCGCATGGTGTACCAGCCCGGCGTGGGCATCTCGGGCACCCGGGCAAATTTCCGAATCCACAGGTCTGAGATGCCAAAGGCTGTGGCATAGGGAAGGTATTGCTCGAAAAGGTCTTTCGCGGTTTCCAGCGAGGTGTGCTTTTCCAGGGTTTCCAGATAACGCTTGAAAGCCTGCCATTTGGCTGCTTCCAGAGCGCCCTTGCGCGTCTTGCGCGGCATCGCACGCGCCACAAACAACATGACAAGGGTGAGAATGCCGCCAAAAATCACAAAAGCCATCCCAACACCGCCCGCGCCCATGAAACTGGCCGGGAAGTATAGGCACGCGAACAACAGGCCGACGCCCACGGCCAAAAACGTGTAGTTGTTACGCACCTTGTCGGGCCGCGTCGGGAAGAACCCCAACTCCACCACGGCATCGTAAAGGCCGGCTTGAATATGGGGCAAGGATTGATAGAAACGATTGGTCAGCGCCCCCAATGAACGGCGTTCGCCGGGCGTAATGCGCAGGCCAAACAACGCTTGCATCAGCCGCTTTTCGAAGGACCACTTCGCGCGCGTCGGGTCTTCGGCCACAAACCACGTCTCTTCTTTCGAGCCAAACAAAGACCGGGTTTGCTGCGTTTCAATGCGCAGGGCACCTTTGCGGGCCAAATCGAGCAGGGTGCCCAAGACGTCGTCCAAATCGGCTTTTTCGTCAATCAGCGTCCCTGCCACACCCGGCGGGAGATCGCTGGGCGGTTCAGCGATGAAAGTGGGCACCTCGCTGATTTCAGGGTCGCGGCCTCGCAAATACCACGCCAGGAAGCTGGCCACCACGCCGCCAACGCTGGCGAGGATGAACAACAGCCACCATCCCAAATTGATCCAGGGCTGCAATTCCATCTTGCGCTGCCAGCCGGGCGGCGAGGCCGAAACATAGCCGTGCGGCCATTGGGCGCGGATTTCCCATTCCGTCCCCCCAGGGAAGGGCCCGCCTTGAAACATCAGGGTGCTATTGTTGACCAGGCTTCCCTGCCCGACTTCACGGCCGTTTTCGTAGGTGGCGGTCAACAATTGGTCGGGCTGGAAGGCCGCCGGCAGGTGCAGGGTCACCGTGGCATGGTCAATGGGGTAAGCACGGTCGCTCTCGATAAACTTCCAAAAGAATTGGTCGCCTTTTTTGTCAATCCACAAGGCGCCTTTGAGGGTGTAGCGCAGGGTAAAAGTGCGCACCGCGTCGCTGGTTGGGGCAAAATACCAGGTGATGCGGTAGCCATCGTTCCGCTCAACTGTGAACGTGCCCGGGCTTTCGTCCTTGGCTGCCACATAGGGTTGGCCGTTTTCGGAAACGCCCCAATCTGTGATGCCTTCCACGTGGTTGAGAGGGATCTCGCGAAAAGCATAATGGAACGGCCCGCCAATGAAGCGGACTTCCCAGGTTTCGACCATCTGCACATCGCCATTGGGGAGGATGGTAATGTCGCCATCCCGCCGCAAAACTTCGACCGACTTGGCCTGGGGCGCGGCCAACGCACGATGCGCCACGCCGCCGCCAAGCACCAGCAGCAAGAGCAGCAAAACAGCCTTACGCAGCGCGGCTCGCATGGTGGCTCCTCTCCTTCACTGGGGAAACGGACACGATTTTCCTACTGCATTCTCATCATATCACAATTCGTGCGTCTGCGGCTGAGATTAGGCCGATTGGGCCCAGCGTTCACCAAAACCACCAGGGCGGTGAGGCCACCGCCCGCGCTGGCTCTTGGGGAACCGCCCGCCAGCCCGGGCGCAAACCTATCATCATTTTGCAACGCTCATGCGCGAAATTGTGCACAAATGCCATGTTATACTTTTCGCATGTCGTTGGTTTTGCTCGTTGCCCCTTCAGGGCGAGGGAAAACCACCGTTTGCGAAACCTTGGTGGCAGCAGCCCAAAAACAAGCCTGGCGCGTCGGTGGTGTGCTCTCGCCGCCCTGCTGGCAGCACGGCCGCAAAACGCGCATCCTCTTGCGCGATGTAGCCACAGGCGAAACCCGCCCGCTGGCCTATCCGGCTTCAGCACCCCAAGCCGATGTCGGGCAATGGCGTTTTGTGCCCGAAACCGTGGCTTGGGGCAACGAGCGTCTGGCCCGACTGCGCCACACCGATTTGCTCGTCATTGACGAAATTGGCCCTTTGGAACTCTGCCGCGGGCAAGGCTTGCAAGCGGCCTTGCAGACCTTGCAACGAGCCACGTATCGCTTGGCCGTGGTCACCGTCAGGCCCGAAATGGCACCCCTGCTTGCCCAACATCTTGCCTCCCGACACCCCACTTTCCTTGAACTCACCACTCAAAACCGTGGCACGCTGCCGAGCGCACTGCTCGAGCGCCTTGCGGCCGCGGCGTGAAGCCGCCCCAAGCGCGGCATCCTTCAACTCAAGATGCTGTTCGCGCGCCGCCGAGGCTGCCAAGCCAAAGATCTGCGGCGCGCAGCCCCCAGACGCTGGGGCACCCTCGCCTGATAATCGCGCTGCCCGCCCCATCAGCGGCGGCGTTTAACCCTTTTCCAGGAGGTTCATCATGTCTCGCCATCGTGTCAATACCCTCTTGGCACTCACTTTTTTGTTCGCAGGCTTGCTTGTGGGTGCGCTCACCTTGAGCGCTTGCACGTCGCCTTCGCAAGCGCCCACCTCAGCCGCAGCCACTCCCTCGGCGCCCCCCACCAAGGCCGCGCCTTCCGCAACACCCACAACACCCACGCCACCCGCCTCACCCGAAGCCCTCACCGTCACCGACGCACTGGGGCGCACCCTCCATCTTCCCCAGCAGCCCCAACGCATCGTCGTGGCCGGAAAAGCCAGCGCTTTGGTCATGGACGCCCTTTACCTCTTCCCTGAGGCCAAAACCCGGGTCGTTGCCCTTTCAGGCCAAGGACAAGCCGCGGCTACGGTGGCTTTCCTGCAATGGGTGGACCCCAACATCCAAGACAAACTCACCCTGACCACCGATGCAGGGCCAGAGCAAATTGCCGCGCAGCACCCCGATTTGGTGGTGATGAAAAGCTTTCTGGCCGACAAACTGGGCAAAAGCGTCGAGGCCTTGGGCATTCCGGTGTTTTACCTCCAAATGGAAACCCCCGCCGAATACCAAAAAGAAATTCGCGCCCTGGGGAAAATTTTCGGGAACCCGCAACGCGCCGAAGAAGTCGCCGCCTATTACCAAAACAAGGTGGATTTGGTAAAATCCACCACCGCGGGCATCGCCGAAGCCCAAAAGCCTCAAGTCTTGCTCATGCAACACACGGTCAAGGGCGGCACAGTCGCCTACAAAGTGCCCTCGCCGAAATGGCTGCAAACGACCGTGGTTCGGTTAGGCGGCGGCGTGCCTGTGTGGGCCAACAACAGCCTGGGAAGCGGCTGGACGGTGGTCAACATGGAGCAAATCGCATCCTGGAACCCTGACCAGATTTTCATCATTGATTACTTTGCCGACCCAGCCCAGGCCGTCACGGATTTCATCGCCGACCCCACTGCCCAACACCTGAAGGCCGTCCAAAACGGCCAGGTATATCCCTTCCCCAAAGATTTCGTCAGTTGGGACCAGCCCGACACCCGCTGGGTCTTGGGCATGCTCTGGCTGGCCAAACAAATGCAGCCTCAGGCTTTTGCTCAAATGGACATGAAAGCCGAGGTCGAAGGGTTCTATCGCACCCTCTACGGCTTAGACGAGGCCGGGCTGCAAGCGGTTTGGGAACGCCTCGGCGACCAACTGACCCCTCATCCGCAACCGTAAATGGCTTCTCGTCACCCACATCGCGCGAAATTCATCCTTTTAGGGCTGGGAGCGCTGGGGCTACTTGCGCTCTCAGCCCTGGTGGGGCGCTACCCTGCCCTGCCAGGGCTCACGCCAGCGACCCTGCGACACGACCCCTTAGCCCAACGCCTGGTGGCCGATTTGCGCCTTCCGCGCGTGTTGGCGGCCTTCCTCACGGGGGCAGTGTTGGCCGTCAGCGGGCTCACCATGCAAATGGTGTTTCGCAACCCGCTGGTGGAACCTGGCTTTTTGGGGGTCTCACAAGGCGCGGCCTTTGGGGCGGCTCTGGCCATCCTCTATTTCAGCACCTCACCGTGGGCCATCCAAGCCTCGGCCGCCATATTTGCCATGTTGGGCTTAGCCCTCACCTACGCTCTGGCGCGCCGCCTGCGCTACGGCGGCTGGATTTTGCGCATGGTGCTCGCTGGCATTGCAGTTTCGGCCTTGTTTTCGGCAGGGGTCGGTTTGCTCAAATATTTGGCCGACCCCCTGACACAACTTCCTGAAATCGTCTTTTGGCTCTTGGGCGGTCTATGGGCTACCCGCTGGGATAACTTCCTGGTCATCCTCCCGCCGACCCTCATCGCGCTCGCCTTGCTTTACCTTTCCCGCTGGCGGCTCAACTTGCTCTCGCTGAGCGAAGAAGCCGCGTTCTCTTTGGGCGCGGCGCCCGGCCGCGAACGGTTGGCTTTGCTCACCCTCTCGGTGGTCGCCACCGCGGCCGTGGTTTCCCTGGCTGGCATGGTGGGTTGGGTCGGGCTGATGATTCCCCATTTGGCCCGCCGCCTCTTCTCGGCCGATGCCCGCTATGCCCTGCCCGCTTCCCTGCTGCTGGGAGGCACCTTTACCCTGCTCTGCGATGACATCGCCCGCACGTTGGTCAACGGCGAAATTCCGTTGGGCATTCTAACCTCACTGTTGGGCGCTATGGCCTTTGTAGCCCTGTTGGCCACCACCCCCACCGAAGGCCAAAGCACATGACCTCTCAACCGGCTTTTCGCGTGCAAAATCTCACCTTTGGTTATCGCGGGGCACACCAACCCGTGCTCGCGGGCCTTTCGTTTGAAATTCCCCAAGGCGCGGTTACAGCCATTTTGGGGCCCAATGGGGCTGGCAAATCCACCCTTTTGCACCTGCTGTTGGGTTGGCATCGGCCCCAAAGCGGCCAAATTTTGCTTCACGGCAAACCGCTCTCGGCCTATCGGCGGGCGGGGCTCAGCCGCGCGGTGGGCTTGGTGCCGCAGCGCGAACACGTGCCCTTTGCCTTCCGCGTGCGGGAATATCTGCTCTTGGGGCGCTCGCCCCATTTGGGCATGTTGGCTATGCCCAACGAGCAAGACCTCGCCCTGGTGGAAGCCGCGCTACAGCGGCTTGGCATCGTCCACCTGGCCGACCGTGAGGTCGCCTCTCTCAGCGGCGGAGAACACCAACTGGTGCTCATCGCCCGCGCGCTGGTGCAAGGTGCGCCGGTGGTGCTGTTCGACGAACCCACCGCCCACTTGGATTTAGGGAACAAATATCGCATCCTTGAATTGCTGCAAGCTCTGGTGACCGAAGGGCGGACAGTCGTCTTCACCACCCACGACCCCCAGGCTGCGGCCCCCATCGCGGAGCACATTCTCCTCCTCCGCCAAGGGCGCCTGCTCTTCGCAGGCGCGCCCGCGGAAGCCCTCACCGCCGACCGGCTCAGCGCCCTGTATGCCACTTCCCTTCAGGTCGTGCACCTGGCCGAGCACACTGTGGTTTTGCCCACAAAACGCCCTGCCGGTGGAGTAAAATAACCTCGTGACTCGCCTGCCCACCTTACATTGGCTTTTACACGCTGGCCACTGGAATTATCTCTGGTTTGGGGTCTTGGTTTTCCTCGAAGGCCCCACCACCACCATTGCCGGCGCGGTGTTGGCCGCCAGCGGCGTGCTCAACCCATGGAAGGTGTTTGCCACCGCGGTGTTTAGCAACCTGGTGGCCGATGCGTTTTGGTATCAAGTGGGGCAGTGGGTGCGCCGACGCAAACGCTGGATGGCCAAAATCGAAGCCCGTTACCCCCTGGTGCCGCTGCTCAAAGCCAAACTCCGAGAGCGCGCCGTGGCCTTTTTGCTCTTTGCCAAATTCACCCTCAGCGGCGTGCCAGCCCTCATCGCCGCGGGCATCGCTCAGGTGCCAGGGCGCAAAGTGGCCGGGGTCGCCCTCTTTGGCGAAATCGCTTGGATCGCGTTCCTGACCCTCTTGGGATACCTGTTGTGGGATAAAATCTCCTATCTCACCGTGGGGCTTCGCGTCGCGGCCTTTGTGGGCTTCCTGGTTTTCGCTTATGTCGTCGTGCGGGCAGCGCGCAAGGCCATGCACGACATGCTGAAAACGTCATAACCGCCCCCAACCCGGCTGCGGGGTCACGCCCCTTGCGACATTGCCTGCAAACGGCGGGCAATCTGGCGGTCAATCTTCCCCATTGGGAAAGCATCCAACTCAGCAGGCAGCACCCAGCGCAGCGCCTGCACCTGCACCGGCCGAGGCTCGCCGCGCTGCAAACGCGCCAAAAACGCAAACAAAGTCACCCGAAAATGGGTGTAAGCATGCCGATACACGCCAAAGGGGGCTTGCACCACGATTTCGGCAGCCAACTCTTCGCGAATTTCCCGCTGCAATGCGGCTTCCTGCGATTCCCCCGCTTCTATCTTTCCGCCAGGGAACTCCCACAAATTTCCCAACAGGCCATCGGGCGGGCGTTGGGCAATCAAAACGCGGCCATCCGCTTTGAGGATGACGGCGGCCACCACCTGGTAATGGGGCTGGGGCTGGCGGCGGCGCTTTTTGGGGAAAGCCAATGGGTCGCCCTGCTGACGAGCCTGGCAAAAAGGCGCCAAAGGGCACTGGGCGCAGCGCGGCTGTTGAGGCGTGCAGACCGTGGCGCCCAAATCCATGAGGGCCTGGTTGTATTCGGCCGCGCGGCCGGGAGGCAAATGGGCGGCTGCGAGTTCCCACAGGGCTTTTTCACCAGCTGCGGTGTCCACCGGGGTTTCCAGCGCAAAAACCCGCGCCAACACCCGCTTGACATTGCCATCCAAGGCCGGCACATCGCGCCCAAACGCCAACGAAGCAATGGCGTGGGCGGTGTATTTGCCAATGCCGGGCAACGTTTGCAATGTTTCTGGGTCTGTGGGCAGCCGCCCCTGAAAGCGGGCGACCACCTCCCGCGCCGCGCGATGCAAAGCCCGAGCCCGACGGTAGTAGCCCAGGCCTTCCCACAACGCCAACACTTCTTGCTCATCAGCTTGGGCCAAGGCCTCGATGGTGGGGAAACGGGCCATCCACCGAGCAAAGTACGGCCGCACCGTCGCGACTTGCGTTTGCTGAAGCATGACCTCTGAAACCCAAATCGCATACGGGTTATCTTGCCCGCGCCACGGAAGATCGCGAGCATGTTGCGCATACCAGGCCAACAACGCCTCGGCCAAAGCAGACATGGCGCTCCCAAACGACAAGGGGTTGCACTGGCCCCAGCCCGCAGGCCATCTCAGAGCTGCACCGCACGCGCAGCCTTGCGCACGGCTTCCAGCAGGCGGGGTAAATCGGCTTCAGTGGTGCGATAAGAGATGAAGCACGCCCGCAAAGCCTCGGTTTCGCCCAAGTGGGTCAGCGAAAGGAAAGCCTCTCCCTGGCGTTGCAGCACCGGCACCAAACGTTTGTTGAGCGCGTTCACTGTGGGTTCGTCCAGCCCAGGGGGCGCATAGCGGAAAGCCACAATGCCCATCGAAACCGGGGCAAGCAGCTGGAAGTCGTCGGCTTCCTGAATTTGGGCGGCAAATTGGGCGGCCAGGCGATGCAGGCGCTCCCAAGTTTGAATGATGGCCTCAACGCCGTAGATTTTGAGGGTGAAGTAAATCTTCAAAGCCCGGAAATTGCGCGAGAGTTGCGGGCCATAATCCCGAAAATGGAAGCCCTCATCCTCGGCGTTGGGGAGGTAAGCCGCGCGGGTGCCAAACGTGGCTGGCAACAGCCCCTGGTGGCGGGTCAAGACCGCGCCCGCCTCAAAAGGCACAAACAAGGTCTTGTGGGGGTCCACAGTGAAAGAATCAGCTTGCGGCAACCCCCGCGCGCAATTCGCAGCCGTAGGGATGGACGCGGCCAAACCGCCATACGCGCCATCCACGTGCAGCCAAACCCCCTCCTCGGCGCACACAGCCGCGAGCGCGTCAATGGGGTCGCACGCGCCTGTGGCAGTGGTGCCCAAAGTGGCGACCACGGCCACAGGGTGGACGCCTCGGCGCCGGTCTTGACGAATAGCCCGCCGCAGCGAAGGGGGGTGCATGCGGCGGGCATGGTCAATCGGCACACAACGCACCGCGTCTTTGCCAAAGCCCATCATTTCAATGGCCTTGACCGCGGAGTAGTGGGTTTCGGGGCTGAGGTAAAACGCCACCGGCGGCAGACGACGCACGCCATGCTGCCGCACGTCAGGGAACGCCGCCTGCCGCGCCAAGAGCAGCCCGACGAAATTGGCCATTGAGCCACCCGAGGTCAAAATGCCCTCTGCCCCAGGGCCATAGCCGCTGAGTTCGGCCAGCCAGCGCAATACCAACCGCTCGACTTCGGTCGCCGCCGGGGCACCTTGCCACACAGCCACCGACTGATTGAGGGCCGCGGCCAACGCCTCGGCAAACACCGCCCCAGCCAGCGGCGAAGTCCGCATCCAGGCCAAAAAACGCGGATGCCCCACCCGCACCGAGGGCGCTGCGACCTTGGTCTGGAAGTCTTCCAGCACCGGCGCCACCCCCTGAGGCTCACGGGGCAACGGCTCGGCGAGCAAAGCCCGAAGCCGTTGAGGGGTGATGCCCTCAGAAGCAATCGGCTGCTCGCTCAACGTGCTCAAATAATCGGCAACAAAATCGGCCACCCAACGCCCCAAATCGCGGATGGCCTCGGGGGAAAGTTCAAGAGAAGTCATAGCGGTATTGTACTACGGATGCGAGGGCTTCTCATCCCAAGCCTGCTGGCCTGGGGAAAAACGACTGCAGCCCCCCAAATTAGCCGACGCGAGGCGCATCCAGGCCGCCCCTCCGCCGCCAAGCACGGGCTGGACTCAGCCGCCAGGAGCTTGGCCTGCTCGCGCCCACGCGCAACGCCCCGCCGCATACAAGGCGAGGCGCTCATGGTGGGCCCAGCAGGATTCGAACCTGCGACCAAGCGGTTATGAGCCGCCTGCTCTCACCGCTGAGCTATGGGCCCTAAAAAAGAAGAGCGGGCGACGGGACTCGAACCCGCGAATGACGGCTTGGAAGGCCGTTGCCTTACCACTTGGCGACGCCCGCGTGTGCTATGGGTATTCTATCCAGCAACGGGGAGGGCGTCAAGTCTTGAACCAAAGCCCCGCGCAAACGCCGCCCGCCACAGCCGGGCCGCCAAGGCCGAGCCCACAAAAGCCCACCAACGCGCCTGGCGGCCCATCGCGCGCCAGCCCCAGCCTGGGCGGGGTGGCCGGCTGGCCGCCCGCGCTCATCCCGCGGGCGAGGTGTTCCACCCGCGCGCGCCCAGCAAAAACACCTCGCCGGGCATTGGCTTCTTCCCTGCGGGCTGCACCTCATCCAACACCAGCACTCCGCGCGCGGCGCCAAAAGCCGGCTTCCCTTCAACCACCAAGCGCACGCCTTCCCCGGGCGAAGGCATATCCAGCGCATGGGCACGATGCACCTTGAGCAGCCCTCGCGTCCATTCTGTGAACGCCCCAGGCCAGGGGTTGAAAGCCCGCACCTTTCGGGCCAACGCCTCTGCTGGCTCACTGAAATCTAACCGGCCATCGGCCTTCTTCAGCAAGGGGGCATAAGTAACCCCTTCTTCGGGTTGAGGCCGTGGCTGGATTTCGCCGCTCAGATACCCGGGCAACGTTTCCAACAGCACTCGGGCTCCCAACGCCGAGAGTTTCTCACTCAGAGAAGCCGCGGTCTCATCCGGGGCGATGGGCAGGGCTTCTTGGCGCAAAATCGGGCCGGTGTCCATGCCTTCATCCATCAACATGATGGTGATGCCGGTTTCCTTATCGCCGTGCAAAATCGCGTGTTGGATGGGCGACGCGCCCCGCCAACGGGGCAACAAAGAAGCATGGACGTTGATACAGCCATAGCGCGGCAGCGCCAAGACATTGGGGCGCAAAATTTGGCCATACGCCGCCACCACGATCAGGTCGGGCTGCCACGCCTGCAACTGCTCGAAAGCCTCAGGGTTGCGCAAGCGGCGGGGCTGCATCACAGGGATGCCCAACGCCTGCGCGGCCTGCTTGACGGGCGGCGGCGTGGGCTTGCGGCCGCGGCCCGCGGGTTTGTCGGGCTGGGTCACCACCCCCACCACCGGATAAGCAGCAGCCAACGCCTGCAACGTGGGCACGGCAAATGCTGGAGAACCCATGAAAACAATTCGCGGTTTCATAAGGCCAATTTTATCACGCATCACTTGCCCCACTTGCCGCGCCACAACCTGATATAATCCCCTGCATGGATGTGGATCGGCTGGTTGCCAAGGTAGGCACGTTTGCCCGTGAGCGCTGCGGGCTGCCCTCTGGTGCTCGGGTCGTGGTAGGTGTCTCGGGCGGGCCCGACAGCCTGACCCTGTTAGACGTGCTCCATCGGCTGGGCTACCATGTGGTGGCAGCCCATTACCACCACGGGCTCAGGGAGCAAGCCGCAGCCGACGAAGCCGCGGCCCACGCCCTGGCTCAGACGCTGGGCGTGCCCTGGGTGCGCGAACAGGGCAACGTCGCCCAACGGGCAGCCTCGCAAAAGCTGCCGCTGGAAGCCGCGGCCCGAGAAGCCCGCTATGCCTTCCTCTTTGCCACAGCTCGCGCCCACAACGCCACCGCCGTCGCGGTCGGGCACACTGCCGACGACCAAGTCGAAACCCTCCTCCTCCACATCCTGCGAGGGAGCGGGCTCACTGGCCTGGGCGGCCTGCGCCCACGGCGCCTCTTCCCCGCTTGGGACCCCCAACGCCCGCTGGTGCGCCCTCTGCTGCCCTTGCGTCGGGCCGAAACCGTGGCTTACGCCCGGGCGCGCGGGCTGCCCCTGCGCTGGGATGCCTCCAACTGGGACCGCCGCTTCCTGCGGAACCGCCTGCGGTTAGACCTCCTGCCCCGCCTGCGGGCCGAAAACCCGGCCTTCGACGCCGCGCTCCTGCGATTGGCCGAAAGCGCGGCCGCCGACGAGGATTTTTTAGCCGCAGAAGCCGCTCGCCGCTTGCCTGACGTCCTGGTCCGCCAAGAGGCCGATTACGTCGCCCTGGACCGCGCCGCCTTCCTGCGCGCCCATCCGGCCTTGCAGCGGCGTTGGTTGCGCGCCCTGGCCAACAGCCTCAGCCCAACCCACCAGCCAGACTTTTCCCAAGTCGAAACCGCTCGCGGCCAGGCCCAACACCCCGGCCGCGGCGCCCGCCCCTGGTTTGGGCGCCTCGCCCTCTGGGTCGAACCCCAGCATCTCTGGATTGTGCGAGATGGCGCCACTTTGCCCGCCGAAGCCTGGCCCCAATTGCCTGCCCCAACCGCAGCTTTCGCACTCAACCCCGGCGAGCGCCTTCCCCTCAACGCAGGCTGGACTTTGGAAGTCGGCCAGCCCCGCCCCTTGCCCCCTGATTGGCGCGCCCATGCCACCGCCGCCACCGTGTGGCTGGACGCCGACCGGGTGACCTTCCCGCTCACCATTCGCGCGCGCCAACCGGGCGATACCCTTGCCCCACTGGGCCTGCACGGCCGGCAAAAAATCGCCGACCTCATGATCAACGCCAAAATTCCCCAACGCGTGCGCGACCGCTGGCCTTTGGTGGTTTCCCAAAAACACATCCTTTGGGTGCCGTTGTTGCGCCTTTCCCAGCAGGCACGCGTCACATCACAAACCCGCACCGCCATTGCTTTGCGCATTTTCAAGGAGGTTTTCGATGGGCCTGTTTCGCCGTAAACAAAAAGTCAACCGTTTCGTCGCTTTGCTCATCCAACAAGCCGAGCTCACCTTGGAGGGCTTCCACGTCCTCCAAGCCTACGTGCGCGAACCCTCGGACGAACACGCGACTCGCTTGCGAGAAATCGAAAAGGAAGCCGACGAGGTGCGCCGCATCCTCATTGACGAAATCAACCGCACGTTCGTCACCCCATTCGATAGGGAAGACATCTTTGCCCTTTCCCTCACCATTGATGACATGCTGGACTACGCCTACACCACAGTGGACGAAATGGAAATTTTCGAAATGCCGCCCAACGAATACATCGTGCAGATGGTCTCACTGCTGCACGACGCGGCCGCAGAGGTCTATCGTGGGGTGCAGCGCCTGGGAAGCCACCCCAACGTGGCCAACGAACATGCCGTGCGCGCCAAGGATTTAGAAAACCGGGTCGAAAAAGTCTATCGCGAAGCCCTGGCCCATCTCTTTACCACCCCTCAAAGCCTGGAAGACGTGATGAACGTGCTCAAACTGCGGGAGATTTACCGCCATCTTTCCAACGCGGCCGACCGCGGTGACGAGGCCGCCAACGTCATCGGCGACATCGTGGTAAAGTGGATGTAGCCGCCCTCCCAAGGCCGCGGCAGGAGCAATGGCAGGCCGCGGTATAATGAACGCGATGCGGCCCTGACATCCCCCACAAGCCGCTTCCCCCGCGCGACGTCGCCGGCAGCCCACCCCTCAAACCATCCGACGACGAGAGCGCCTTCTAACCCCAGATCTTCACCGAGGCAAGCCTTATGGAAATTGAACCCGTCATCGGCCTGGAAGTTCACGCCGAACTCAACACCCGCTCTAAAATGTTTTGCGCGTGTCCGGTTGTGGACGCCACCACCGCCGAACCCAACACCGCGGTCTGTCCGGTGTGTGCTGCGTTCCCTGGCGCGCTGCCCGTGGTCAACAAAGAAGCCGTTGCCCAAGGCGTCAAAGTTGCCCTGGCCTTAGGGTGTGAAATCAACCAAGTGAGCATCTTTGCCCGCAAAAACTACTTTTACCCTGACCTCCCCAAGGGATACCAAATTTCCCAATACGAACTTCCCCTGGCCGAACACGGCCACCTCACCATCCGCACCGCTCAAGGGGAACGACAAATTCGTGTGCGCCGTGTGCATCTGGAAGAAGACACCGGCAAGCTCACCCATGTCCACACCGAAAACGGCGAATCATACTCACTGGTGGATCTCAACCGTGCGGGGGTGCCCTTGCTGGAAATCGTCTCCGAGCCCGACATGCGCTCGGTGGAAGAAGCCAAGGCCTATGCCGTTGCCCTGCGCCAACTGCTGCGCTATTTGGGCGTCAACAGCGGCGACATGGAAAAAGGCGTCATCCGCTTCGAGGCCAACGTGTCCGTACGCTGGAAAGGCAGCACCGAGCTCAACACCCGCACCGAAATCAAAAACCTCAACAGCTTTCGGGCCTTGGAACAAGCCGTCATTCAAGAGATTGAGCGCCAAAGTGAACTCTTGCGGCGGGGCGAGCCGGTCATTCAGCAGACCATGGGCTGGGATGAAGCCCGCGGGGTCACCGTGCCCCAACGCAGCAAGGAAGAAGCCCACGATTACCGCTACTTCCCCGAGCCTGACCTGCCCCCTCTGGAAGTCACCCCCGAATGGATTGCCGCGCTGCAGGCCGAGCTGCCCGAACTGCCCCACGCCCGCTACCGCCGCTTTCAGGAAGCCTACGGCCTCAATGCCTACATGGCCGACGTGCTCACGGCAGAGCGCCAAGTGGCCGATTACTTCGAAGCCGCGGTCGAGGCCGCCGCGCCCGAAGTGGCCGCTTCGACCGTCGCAAATTGGATTACCGGCGAGCTGTTTGGGCTGATGAATCAGGAAGGCACCACCATCGAAAACCTTCCCATTTCGGCCGCGGCCTTGGCCGACCTGCTCAAGCGCATCGCCGCCGGCGAAATCAACAACAACACAGGCAAGCGGGTGTTGGCTGAAATGTTCACCAGCGGCAAAAGCGCCGCCGAAATCATCGCCGCCCAAGGGCTGCGCCAGGTCTCCGACGATGCCCTCATCGCATCGTGGGTCGAAGAAGTGTTGGAAGCCCACCCCAAAGAAGTCGAAACCTACCTCAACGGCAAAGAAGGCGTGGCCAACTTCCTGTTTGGGCAGGTGATGCGCAAAGCCCGTGGCCGAGCCAACCCGCAAATCGTGCGCCAAATTCTCATGGAACGGCTGAAAAACCGCGGATAGCCCCCACCACCAAAGCAACAGGCCGTGCTCCCCAAAAAAGCACGGCCCGTTTTAATCACCGAGAGCCGGGTCGCCACTCCCGGCCCTCTCAAAGGAGGAGAAGAAGTTTTTGTCGCCCTTCGTTGTTAATCCTACCTCGGCTTGCGCATTTTTACTTGACGTTTAACCTACGCTTTGCCTACGGTTGTCTGACGTTTTGTTTTTTGCAGCGCCCGTGTACACAGCACAGGAGCCTCTCATGCCCAGCGACACGACGCTGACCGCACAAACCGAAATTCCAGGATGGGGCCCGATGGGAGTGATGGTCACCCCCGCGGGCTTGGTGGCCGTGCTCTGGGGGGCGCGTCTGGCTCAGGTTGCCCCAGGGTGCAACAGCCCGAGGGAAAGCGCCACGTGCGCTGCCCTGCAAACCACAGCCCAAACCTGGCTCGAGCACCTGGCCGCATATTTTGCAGGTCAGCGCCGACACTTCCCCTTGCCAATTGCCTGGGATGTGTTGCGGCCTTTCCAACGCCGCGTGCTCCAGGCTGTGTATGCCATCCCTTATGGTGAAACCCGCACCTACGGTGCCATTGCCGCCCAAATTGGGCAGCCCAGGGCAGCTCGGGCTGTAGGGCGCGCGGTGGCAACCAACCCCATGCCCATCGTCGTGCCTTGCCATCGCGTGGTGGGCGCTGGCGGCAAACTGCACGGCTTTAGCGGGCCAGGGGGACTTCAGACCAAAGCCCGCTTGTTGGCTTTAGAGCAAGCGTAACGGGCTTCGCGCGGCGAAAGGCCGTTGTGAGCCACCAGGGCGCTGGGGGGCACCGGCCCAATCCGGGCCTGGTTAGCGCCCCGATGCCCGCGCGCCTTGGCCGCCCAGAAGCCGCGTTCCCTCTGGCCTGCCCTGCTGCGGCTTGCGCCCGCTTCCCTGGGCAGGGCTTTTCTTTTGTGGTAAAATCATACCGACCAGTCGGTATGATTTTGGAGAGAGCCCATGCCCAAACAAGCCCGCAGTGAAGCCACCCGCCAAGCGTTGTTGACCTCTGCCGAGCGCCTGTTTGCCTCGCGCGGCTATCTGGCCGTCAGCGTGGACGAAATTTGCCAAGCAGCAGGCGTGAGCAAAGGCGCGTTCTATCACCACTTTGCCTCCAAGCAAGCGGTCTTCCTCGCGCTGCTGGAAGCCTGGCTGCAACGGCTGCAACACGCCCTGGAAGCCGAACGCGCCGCGACCCCCTCCCTGCCCGAAGCCCTCCAGGCCATGAGCCTGCAACTGGCGCCCATTTGGGAAACCGGCCGCGCCCAATGGCCGTTGCTGCTGGATTTTTGGAGCCAGGCCATCCGCGACCCCGCGGTGTGGGAAGCCACGGTGGCTCCCTACCGCCGCTTCGAAGCCCTGTTTGCCGAATGGCTGGCCGACGCGGCCGCGCAGGGCGCCTCGCTCGGCACCGACCCCCTCACCGCCGCCCGCATCCTGCTTGCCTTTGCCACTGGCGTGTTGCTCCAAGGGCTGCTGCTCCCCGACGATGCCGACTGGCCGCACGTCGCCCAACAAGGCGTGCTCACCCTGCTGCGAGGATGGGGCTTGCTTCCCCACCAACCCCCAGCAGATCAAGCAAGGAGTTCCCAATGAAAGTGCTCGTGACAGGTGCGCTGGGCAACATCGGCCAAGCCACCCTTGAGGCGCTGGTGGCCCACGGCCACCGCGTCACTGCCTTCGACGCCCCCAGCCGACGCAACCGCCGCGCGGCCCGCCGCTTCCGCCGCGACGTGCGGCTGCTGTGGGGCGACATCCGCGACCCTCAAGCCCTCGCCGCCGCGGTGGAAGGCCAAGACGCGGTGGTGCACCTCGCCTTTGTCATCCCTCGGCTTTCGGCCACCGGCCAAGGCAGCGAAGACGCCCCCGAGCAGGCCCGCGCCATCAACGTCGGCGGCACCCGCAACCTCATCGCCGCCCTGGAAGCCCAACCCCGTCCCCCGCGCCTGCTGTTCACCTCTTCCCTGCACATCTACGGCCCAACCCAACACCTTCCCCCGCCCCGTCGGGTGACCGACCCGCCCAACCCCATGGAACACTACTCCCGCCACAAAGTGGAAGCCGAAGCCCTGGTGCGCGCTTCGTCACTCCGCTGGAGCATCTTCCGCTTGGCGGCTGCCCTGCCGGTGAGCCTGATTTTGGATGCCGGAATGTTCGACGTGCCCCTCAACAACCGCATCGAATTCGTCCACCGCAAAGACGTCGCCCAAGCCATCGCCCACGCCATTGTCAGCGAAGACGTGTGGGGCAAAATCTTGCACATCGGCGGCGGGGCGCGTTGCCAGTTTTATTACCGCGAAATCGCCCGCCGCATTTTGGAAACCGTAGGCATCGGAATGCTCCCCGAAGCCGCGTTCAGCCGCGCCCCCTACCCCGTTGATTGGCTGGACACCGAGGAAAGCGAGCGCCTGCTCCACTTCCAGCAGCGCACTTTGGACGACTATTTGGAAGACCTGCGGCGCTTGATGGGGTGGCGGTTGCCCTTGGTGCGGCTGTTCCGCCCGTGGGTGCGTTGGTATCTGCTCCGCCGCTCACCCCATCTCGACCGCCGCGCGGCTTGGCGGCTCGCCTGGCAGCCCACGGGCTAAGCCGCCCTGCCCAACCAGCGCCTTTCCCAACAACCAGGGCGACCGACAAGCGGTCGCCCTGGGTTTTGTGTGTAATGATGTTTCGGCCGTTCAGGCCGGAACCGCGGCTTAGGCCCGATATTTGAGCGCGGCCTGGGCTGCAGCCAAACGGGCGATGGGCACGCGGTAAGGCGAGCAGCTGACGTAGTTCTGGCCGATGAGGTGGCAGAACTCGATGGTCGCGGGGTCGCCGCCATGTTCGCCGCAGATGCCCACTTCCAGCTCGGGGCGGGTGCTGCGGCCATCGTTGACCGCGATTTGCATCAGCCGCCCAACGCCATCTTTGTCAATGGTCTGGAAGGGGTTGGCCGGCAAGATGCCCTGCTCGACGTACAGCGCGAGGAAGTTGCGCTCCGCGTCGTCGCGGCTGTAGCCAAAGGTCATCTGGGTGAGGTCGTTGGTGCCGAAGGAGAAGAATTGCGCCACCTCTGCGATTTCCTTGGCTGTGAGCGCGGCCCGCGGAATTTCGATCATGGTGCCGAATTTGTAATCCAGGCTCACGCCTTTTTCTTCCATCACCTGCTTGGCAATCTCTTCCAGCCGCGGCTGGATGCGCTTGAGTTCGTTGACGTGGCTGGTGAGCGGGATCATCACCTCGGGCTTCACGGTGACGCCCTTCTTGGCCATGTTGCAGGCCGCCTCGAAGATGGCTCGCACCTGCATTTCCACGATTTCGGGCATCACGATGCTCAGCCGCACCCCGCGCAGGCCCATCATGGGGTTGCTTTCGTGCAGGGCGCGCACCTTCTCCAGCAAGGCCTCTTTCTCGGCCAGGCCTTCGGTCTCGCCTTTGGCCTTCATGGTGGCCACTTCTTCGATCAGGCTTTCCAGCGAGGGCAGGAATTCATGCAAAGGCGGGTCGAGCAGGCGGATGATGACCGGGTAGCCATCCATCGCTTCGAAGAGGCCCTCGAAGTCGCTGCGCTGGAAGGGCAGCAACTCGTCCAGCGCGGCTTTGCGCTCTTCGGCGCTCTCGGCCAGGATCATGCGCTGCACGATGGGCAGGCGTTCCTGCTCGAAGAACATGTGCTCGGTGCGGGCCAGGCCAATGCCCTTGGCGCCGTAGGAACGGGCGCGGCGGGCGTCTTCGGGGTAGTCGGCGTTGGCCCAAACCTGCAAGCCCGTGGTGGGCCAGCCTTCCGGCGCTTTGCGGATGCCGGGCGTGGCTGCGATTTCATCGGCCCAATCCAACAGGGTGAGCAATTCGGTTTGCTCTTCCAGGCTGGGGGCCACGGTGGGCATCTGGCCGAGGAAAATCTCGCCCGTGGTGCCGTCAATGGACACCCATTCGCCTTCTTTGATGACGGTGTCGCCGATGGTCATTTGGCGCTTGTCCAAATCAATGCGCACCGCCGAGGCGCCCACCACCGCGGGAATGCCGAATTGGCGGGCAACCACCGCGGCGTGGGAAGTCGCGCCGCCTTCGCTGGTCAAGATGCCTTGGGAAGCAATCATGCCGTGGACATCATCGGGCTTGGTGAAGGGGCGCACCATGATGACCTTTTCGCCGTGTTCCTTGGCCATTTTCTCCGCGGTGTCTGCGTCGAAGTACACTTTGCCCACGGCCGCGCCAGGCGAGGCATTCACGCCTTTGGCCAGCATCCGACCTTCTTTGCGGGCCTTTTCCACTTCGGCCGGGTCAAACTGCGGGTGCAGCAGCGTATCTACCTGTTCGGGCGTGATGCGCATCACGGCTTCTTCTTTGGAAATCAAGCCTTCGTTCACCATATCCACCGCGATCTTGACCGCGGCTTTGGCCGTGCGCTTGCCGTTGCGGGTCTGCAACATCCACAGCTTGCCGCGCTCAATGGTGAATTCCACATCCTGCATGTCGCGGTAGTGCTTTTCCAGTTTAGCCGCGATGTCCAAAAACTGCTTGTAAGCCTCGGGGAGTTCCTCGGCCATCTTCTGGATGGGCGAAGGCGTGCGGATGCCGGCCACCACATCTTCGCCCTGGGCGTTGAGCAGGTACTCGCCCCAGATTTCCTTTTCGCCGGTGCTGGGGTTGCGGGTGAAGGCCACGCCGGTGCCGCTATCCCACCCCATGTTGCCAAACACCATGGTCACGATGTTGACCGCGGTGCCCAAATCGTGGGGGATGCCGGCCGCGTTGCGGTAGTCAATAGCCCGCTTGCTGTTCCACGAGCGGAAGACGGCTTCCACCGCCAGGCGGAGCTGCTCCAAAGGCTCTTGCGGGAAGTCAAACCCTTTGTGTTCTTTCACGATGGCCTTGAAGCGCTCGACCAACTCTTTCAAAGCCTCAGCGTCCAGGTCGGTATCTTCCTTGGCGCCCTTTTCTTTTTTGAGTTCGTCTAACGCCTCTTCGAAAGCCTCGTCGGGGATCTCCAAGACCACCGAGCCATACATTTGGATGAGGCGGCGATAAGCGTCATACACAAAGCGCTCGTTTTGGGTGAGTTCCACCATGCCCTTGGCGGTCTCATCGTTGAGGCCGACGTTGAGGATGGTGTCCATCATGCCGGGCATGGAAAACTTAGCGCCCGAGCGCACCGACACCAACAACGGATTGCTGGGGTCGCCAAATTTCTTGCCCGTTTGTTCCTCGACGGCCTTGAGGGCTTCCAAGGTCTGCTCCCACATGCCTTCGGGGAACTTGCCGCCGCTTTCATAATAAGCGTTGCAGGCTTCGGTGGTAATCGTAAAACCAGGCGGCACGGGGACGCCGATGCGGGTCATTTCCGCCAAATTCGCCCCCTTACCACCCAGTAAACCGCGCACGTCATCCCAGTTGCCGCCAACATACTTCTCGGCTTCCTCGACTTCAGTGAAAAGGTAAACCCACTTCTTGCTCATTTGTCAACCTCCTTGTCAAAAAAGACATCAAACGCGCTTTCTCAAGCGCGTTGCGCTCGCTTTGCGTTTCAATCGCTAAAAGTTTACCATACCTTCTTGTCAGTTCCCTTAATCTGTTGTAAAATTGGGGCTTGCAGTTCGCCTTTCGCCGCGATCTGTTTTGACCCTCAAAAAAACCCTCAAACCAACTGCTGCCCAAAAAATTCACCTCTGGGAGGATCACCTTGCCGAACATCAAATCTGCTGCCAAGCGCATGCGCCAAAACGAAAAGCGCCGTCTGCGCAACCGTTGGTTCCGCGGGCGCGCCCGCACCTTTAGCAAAAAAGCCATTAAAGCCATGGAAAGCGGCGACCTCGAAACCGCCCGCTCCTATGTGCAGATGGCCATCAAAGCCCTGGACAAAGCCGCAGAAAAGGGCATCTTGCACAAAAACAACGTCGCCCGCCGCAAAAGCCGCCTGATGAAACGGCTCCACGCGGTGGAAGCCCAATCAACCCAGGGCGAGAGCGCATAGCGTCCTATGTGCCGTATCGCATTGCGGGAGCCGTGGTTTTAGCCTTGGCTTCCGCTTTCGTTTAAAATCGCAATTTACAGGGGCATTACGAGCCCTTGAAGGTCATTCGTCTACATTCACCGTGCGCCATTCGTAATGCCCATCCTCATTTTTCAGGGCTGCCCATGTTCGAACGCGAACTTCACCACATCACCACCCAAATTCTCGACATTTTAGCCCAACACGGCATTCCCACGCCGGAAAGCCTGGATTGGACGCCCATTCCCTTTTCGGGCACGTGGGGCACGGCCACCAACTTCTTCCGCGTGGCCGCGCAGGAAGCCCGCGCCGGCAAAGCCCCCCAAGGCGTGAAAGTGCCCCAACGGGCGCAGCAAATCGCCGAGATGGTGGCCGAAGCCTTGGGCACGCCAGAGGGCTTCCAGAAAATCGAAGCCGTGCGAGGCTATCTCAACCTCTACTTCGACCCCGCGGTCTACAGCCGCCGCGTCTTGGATACGGCCCTCACCGAGGGCCCGCGCTTTGGGCATCTCCCCCCGCGCGGCGAACGGGTCATGGTGGAATATTCCCAGCCCAACACCCACAAGGCCTTCCACGTTGGCCACCTGCGCAACGTCATCCTGGGCGAGTCGGTCTGCCGCATTCTCGAAGCCGCAGGCTACGACGTGGTGCGCGCCAACTACATCGGCGACATCGGCCTGCACGTCATCAAGTGGCTGTGGAACTACATCAACTTCCACAACGGCGAAGAACCACCCGCGGAAGAAAAAATCCGCTGGATGGGCGACCTCTACGCCGAAGCCGTCAAACGGCTGGACGAAAACCCCGAGCTGGAAGCCG
>CAYLRJ010000097.1:0-14281 GCA_964386185.1 uncultured Anaerolineaceae bacterium | reverse complement strand
GACCCCAACCGCGCAGCGCACAGTATTTCGTGATCGCTGCCGTCAGCGTCGTCTTCCCATGGTCGATGTGCCCCATCGTACCCACATTCAGATGCGGCTTCGTGCGTTCGTATTTCTGCTTCGCCATCGGTCTCTCTCCTTGAGATAGTTGTGAAAGTAAGTGTCAGGTGAATTGCAAAATAAACACGGGCTAAACGACCTCGCCCGCGATAATGGCCTTGGCTACATTGTCGGGCACCTGCGCATAATGGTCAAATTCCATCGTGAAGGCGCCCCGCCCCTGGGTAATGGAACGCAATTGGGTGGCATACCCAAACATTTCGGCCAGGGGAACCATTGCGCGTACCGCCCGGGTGTTGCCGGCTCGCTGTTCCATGCCCTGAATTTCGCCTCGTCGCGAGGATAGTTGCGCCATGACATCGCCGATGTATTCCTCGGGCACGGTCACTTCGACCTTCATGATGGGCTCCAGCAAGACGGGCTTGCCCCGCTTGACGCCTTCCCGGAAGGCCATTGTCGCGGCCACTTTGAAGGCCATTTCGCTGGAATCCACCTCGTGGTAGGAGCCGTCAAAAAGGCGCACTTTGACGTCCGTAACCGGGTAACCCGCGATGACGCCCGCTTCTGCGGCTTCGCGGATGCCCTTTTCAACCGCGGGGATGAATTCTTTGGGAATCGTTCCGCCGACGATGGCATCTTCAAACACGATGCCTTCGCCCGGTTCGGCCGGTTCCATGGAAATCACCACGTGGCCATATTGCCCGCGGCCGCCGGTTTGCTTCACAAAGCGGCCTTCCACTTTGGGCACCGGCTTGGTGATGGATTCCCGATAGGCCACGCGCGGTTTGCCGACGTTGGCCTTGACGTTGAATTCCCGCTTCAGGCGGTCAATGAGAATTTCAAGGTGCAACTCGCCCATGCCCGAGACAATGGTTTGGCCGGTCTGCTCGTCGGTGCGGACACGGAAGGTCGGGTCTTCTTCGGCGAGTTTGTGGAGCGCTTGGGCCAATTTATCTTGGTCGGCCGTGCTTTTGGGCTCGATGGCAATGGAAATCACCGGCTCGGGGAAAGAGATGCTTTCCAACACGATGGGGTTGGCCATGTCGCAGAGGGTATCGCCGGTGAAGGAGTTTTTCAGCCCTAACACGGCGCCGATGTCGCCGGCCAACACTTCGGTGACGTCTTCGCGGCGGTCGGCATACATCCGCAACAGGCGCCCAATGCGTTCGCGCTTGCCGCGTGTGGCATTATAGACCTGGGCGCCCTGGGTAATTTTGCCCGAGTAAACCCGGAAGTAGGCCAAGCGCCCGACGTAGGGGTCGGTCACGATTTTGAACACCAAGGCGCTCAAGGGGGCGTCGTCGCGCGGCGGGCGGGTGACTTCTTCACCGGTGCGCGGGTCAATGCCCTTGACTTCGGCAATATCCAGCGGCGAGGGCAAGAAATCAACCACCGCGTCGAGCAGGGGTTGCACGCCCTTGTTTTTCAAAGCGCTGCCGCAATACACCGGCGTCAATTCTCCGCGAATCACAGCCCGCCGCAGCGCGGCTTTGAGCTCGTCAACGGTGATTTCGTCGCCTTCCAGGTATTTGATGGTCAGGTCGTCGTCGGTTTCGACGATCTGCTCAATCATCCGCTCCCGCGCGGCTTCCACTTCGTCGCGCAGCGACGCGGGCACCTCGGTGGTTTGGGGCTCTTTGCCCAGGTCATCCACCCAGATGATGGCCTGCTCGGTAAACAAATCAACCACGCCTCGGAAGTCGGCCTCAACGCCAATGGGCACCTGAACAGCCACCGGATTTGCGCCCAAACGTTCGCGAATGCTTTCAATGGAACGTTCGTAGGACGCGCCCACGCGATCCATCTTGTTGACGAAGCAGATGCGCGGGACGTGGTAACGGTCGGCCTGGCGCCACACGGTCTCGCTTTGCGGCTCCACACCTTGCACCGCGTCGAAGACCACGATGCCGCCATCGAGCACCCGCAGTGAGCGCTGCACTTCGGCGGTGAAGTCAATATGGCCTGGGGTATCAATGATGTTGATTTGATACCCTTTCCATTCAGCGCTCACCGCCGCGGAGACGATGGTAATGCCGCGCTCGCGCTCCTGTTCCATCCAGTCGGTCACGGTGTTGCCTTCATCCACCGAACCAAGGCGGTAGGTCTTGCCGGTGTAGAACAGGATCCGCTCGGTGGTCGTGGTCTTGCCGGCGTCAATGTGGGCGATAATCCCGATATTGCGATATTTCTCTAACGGATACTTCCGAGGCATCGGTCACCTATGGGGCCAGGTCTTCCTGGCTGCCGCGCGTTAGACGCGGAAGTGCGAGAAGGCGCGGTTGGCTTCGGCCATGCGGTGGGTTTCTTCGCGTTTGCGCACCGCGGCGCCCTGGTTGTTGGCTGCATCCATCAATTCGGCTGCCAGTTTTTCGGCAAAGGATTTGCCCGAGCGGGCGCGAGCCGCGCCGATGAGCCACCGGCAAGCCAATGCGAATTGGCGATGCGGGGGCACTTCCATCGGCACTTGGTAAGTCGCGCCACCCACACGGCGGGGGCGCACTTCCATGATTGGGGATGCGTTTTTGATGGCCTGTTCAAAGACCTCCAAGGGGGCTTTGCCCGTCTTTTCAGCGATGATGTCAAAGGCCATGTAGACCTGGCGCGCGGCCACGCTCTTCTTGCCGCCACGCATCACGCGGTTGATGAAAGATTGCACTTTCACACTACCGTATTTCGGGTCGGGCGGAATCACCCGACGCTCAGGTCGGTATCGTCGAGGCATAGTTCACTCCACTCCAAGACCAGTCCGCAGACGGTCAGCGAATTTATTCTTTCGGCTTGCGCGCGCCGTATTTGGAACGCGCCCGACGGCGGCCCTCCACACCGGTGGCATCCAGCGTGCCACGCACAATGTGATAGCGCACACCAGGCAGGTCTTTCACACGGCCACCGCGCACCAGCACAACCGAGTGCTCCTGCAGGTTGTGCCCTTCGCCCGGAATGTAGGCCGTCACCTCAATGCCGTTGGTGAGGCGCACACGGGCAATCTTGCGGAGCGCGGAGTTGGGTTTCTTCGGCGTCATGGTACGCACCACGGTGCATACCCCACGCTTTTGCGGCGCGCCTTTGGGCACCCGAATACGGCGCTGCTTCATGGAGTTGTAGATGTATTGCAAAGCAGGCGCCTTGCTCTTGCTCTTTTTCGGCTTGCGGCCTTTACGCACTAATTGGTTGATCGTTGGCACTTCTGCCTCCCGAAAAACAATGTTCCGAATCGTTGCGTTCACTTGCGTAAACGAAGGCCATCATCGTGCGATGGCCTCCACGGATGTCCGGCACTGCCGGAACGTAGAAACGGATCAAGGAACCTTACGCAGCAGGGCAGGATTGTACCATGCGCTAAAACGCGCGTCAAGAAATTCTGCCCACGCGCGCAGATTGCGTGACAATGCTACAGATCCTCACCCAGGCCCAACAAGCCGACTTTGACTTTGGGGACTTTCGGCTTGCTGGATTCTTTCCCAAAGGTTTCGACGCCTTCGGGGGTGATGGCTTCGACGGCCAGGCCCAGGCTCTGGAGCTCTTTCACCAGCACTTTGAAGGAGGCTGGCAAGCCGGGCTCTTCGATGGGCTCGCCCTTGACAATGGCCTCGTAGGTCTTGACCCGGCCTTGCACGTCGTCGGACTTGACGGTCAGCATTTCTTGCAGGGTGTAAGCCGCGCCGTAGGCTTCCAGCGCCCACACTTCCATTTCGCCGAAGCGCTGGCCGCCAAATTGCGCTTTCCCGCCCAGCGGCTGCTGGGTGACCAGGCTGTAGGGCCCGGTGGAGCGGGCGTGGACTTTGTCTTCGACCAGGTGGTGCAGTTTGAGGATGGTCATCACACCTACGGTCACCGGGCGATCGTAAGGCTCGCCGGTCAGGCCATCGCGCACGATTTGCTTGCCCAGGGTGGGCACGGGTTGGCCTGTTTCCAGGGAAACCTCAGCGGCCCGCGCGCGCACCTGGTCGTCGGGGAGGTCGGCCACGTCGTAGCCCAGGCTTTCCATCCAGAGCCGCAGCCCGGCGAGCACGGCGCGCTCGTCTTGGGCTTCGCGGGCTTTGACCGGGATGTGCATGTCTTCAAAGGCCAAGATTTTTTCGGGGTCGTAGCCCTTTTCTTTCAGCCATTCGCGCAGCACCGAGCGGCGGGCATAGACTTCGTCGTCGGCCAGGCGATAGACGTCGTAGCCCTTTTCGCCCAGCCAGGCTTCCAGATACAGGGCTCGCACTTCGGCGTCGCTGCGCAGCATCTCGGGTTCATAGCCTGCTTCTTTGACCCATTGCCAGGCCCGCTCGCCAATTTGCTTCCAGGCGTAGTCAATCATCCAGGCTCGCACGAGTTCGGCTTCGACTTCGGCCTCGGTGGCGCTGTCAAAGACGGGCACCACCGCGCGGAAGCCCAACTGTTTCGCAGCCCAGCCCAGGTGCACTTCCAACACTTGGCCGATATTCATGCGGCCGGGCACGCCCATTGGGTTGAGGATGATGTCCACCGGGGTGCCGTCTTCCAGGAAGGGCATGTCTTCTACCGGCACGACTTTGGAAATCACGCCTTTGTTGCCGTGGCGGCCTGCGATTTTATCGCCTGCGGTGATTTTGCGGCGTTGGGCCACCGAGACCCGCACCATCTTCTCAACGCCCGCGGGCAGGTCGTGATGGTCTTCGCGGGTGAAGACTTTGACGTCGATCACGGTGCCCCGTTCGCCGTGGGGCATCCGCAGGGAGGTGTCTTTGACGTCGCGGGCTTTTTCGCCAAAAATCGCCCGCAGCAGGCGCTCTTCGGGGGTGAGCTCTTTCTCACCTTTGGGGGTTACTTTGCCCACCAGGATGTCGCCCGGCCCCACCTGCGCGCCAATGCGGATGATGCCGTCTTCGTCCAAATCGCGGATGGCGTCTTCGCCCACGTTGGGGATGTCGCGGGTGATTTCTTCAGGGCCCAGGCGAGTATCGCGGGCTTCGGTTTCGTATTTTTCAATGTGCACCGACGAGAAGTAGTCGTCTTGCACCAGGCGTTCGGAAATCAGCACTGCGTCCTCGAAGTTGCCGCCTTCCCAGGAAAGGAACGCCACCACCACGTTTTGCCCCAAGGCCAATACGCCGTCTTGGGTTGCCGAGGAGTCGGCCAAGACGTCGCCTTTTTTGACCCGTTGGCCTTTGACCACCGCGGGGCGCTGGTCAATGCAGGTGCTTTGGTTGGAGCGCTGGTACCGACGCAGCGGGTATTCATGCACGGTGCCGTCGTCGGTGCGCACGGTGACGTATTCGCCTGTCACGCCGATGACTTCGCCGTCTTCTTCGGCAATCACCAATTGGCCGGAGTCTTTGGCCGCGTGGGCTTCCATGCCGGTGGAGACCAAAGGCACTTCGGGGCGCATCAAGGGTACGGCTTGGGCCTGCATGTTGGACCCCATCAAGGCGCGGCTGGCGTCGTCGTGCTCTAAGAAGGGGATCATGGCCGCGCTCATGCCGACGAGTTGTTGCGGGGCCACATCCATGTAGGTGATGTTTTCAGGGTTGGTAAATTGGAAGCCCGAATGGTAACGGCAGACGATGTCGTCGGCCGTAAATTCGCTGTATTCGTTGAGGGGCGCGTTGGCCTGGGCAATGTAGTGGTTGTCGTCAACGTCGGCGGTGAGGTAGTCCACATCATCAGAGACGAAGGGCACCACTTTCACCTCGGCTTCGCCCAGGCGCTCGGCCAGTTCACGGGCTTGGGTTTCATCAAGGCGGGTGCCAGCCTCGAACAACACCTCGCCGGTTTCGGGGTCTTTGACGTCTTCCCGCAGTTTGCGGTGGACCATGTGCGGGCTGTTGGCTGGCAAGCGGTTGTACACCCGCCGATAGGGCGATTCGATGAAGCCAAATTCGTTCACGCGGGCGTAGGTGGCCAAGCGCCCAATCAGGCCGATGTTGGGGCCTTCCGGGGTTTCGATGGGGCAAATTCGGCCGTAGTGCGAGTGGTGGACGTCGCGCACGTCGAAGCCGGCGCGCTCACGGCGCAGGCCGCCCGGCCCCAGCGCCGAAAGGGTGCGCTTGTGACGCAGTTCGGCCAGGGGGTTGGTTTGATCCATGAATTGGGAAAGTTGGCTGGAGCCGAAAAATTCCCGCAGGGCTGCCACCACCGGGCGGATGTTGATGAGGCTGGCCGGGGTCACTTGCTCTTGGTCGCGAATGGACATCCGCTCTTTGATGACCCGCTCCATGCGGCGCAGGCCGATGCGGAGTTTGTTTTGCACCAGTTCGCCCACGGTTTTCACCCGCCGGTTGCCCAGGTGGTCCATGTCATCGGGTTGGTCTTCGCCGTTGTTGATGGCAATCATCCGCCGGATGAGGCGCACGATGTCCCATTTGGTGAGGGAGCGATGGCTCAAGGGCACAACGCCGTGCAAATCCAGTTTTTGGTTCATCTTATAGCGCCCCACCCTGGCCAAGTCGTAGTAGCGCTGGTTGAAGAGTTGGGTTTCCAGGAATTCGCGCGCGTTTTCCAGGGTGGCCGGGTCACCGGGGCGGACGCGCTTGAAGAATTCGATGAGCGCTTGCTCGGCGATGGGTGTGGCGCCCGAGGTATCCCATTCCGGTTCCTGCCGCAGGGTCGAGGCGATGAACATGCGGTCAGGGTTCGTGTCAACGTCGGAGAACAGGGAAAGGATTTCCTCGTCGGTGCCCTCTTTGATGGGCGAATCTTCCAGGCCATCGCTCACCGCGGCCAGGGCACGCAGCAAAATCGTCACCGGCACGGTGCGGCGGCGGTTGAATTTGAGGATGAGGTAGTCGCTCTTGCGGGTTTCGAATTCCATCCACACCCCGCGGTCGGGGATGAGTTTGGATTTTGCCAAAGGCCGCCCCGTGGCGCGGTCAATGGGCGCTTCGAAATACACGCCTGGGGAACGGATGAGTTGCGACACCACAACCCGTTCGGTGCCATTAATAATGAAAGTGCCCTTGGAAGTCATCCAAGGGAAATCCCCCAGGAAGATGTCTTGCTTGACCGGCTCCGGCACTTCAGGCCCAGCGAGCAACACCGAAACCCAAAGGGGACGGGCGTAGGTCAGGTCACGCTCGACGCATTCCTCAACCGTATGCTTGGGCTCGCCAAACCAATAGCGCAAGCCCCACTGCTTGGCTTCGGGGGTGCGGCTGGGGAAGTAAAGCCGCATTCCTTTGTTGTAAGATTCGATGGGGGTAATTTCGTCGAACAAATCGGCCAATCGTTCGGTCACCAACCGCTCGAAGGAGTTGAGTTGGATCTCGATTAGATTGGGCAAAGGCAACTTCACATCAATTCGGGCATAGGACTTGGTGGGCAGTACCGCCATGCGCATACTCTCCTGCAATTGAAAATCGTCGCGTCGTTTTCCCCTTGTGCCGGAATTTCCGGGCCTGAATTAAGACACAAAGCGAAAGCATATTATAAACGAAAGGTGGGCAGGGCACAAGGTCACAGCACGCGTTTGCTCCAAATCCAACGCAAAAAGCCAAGCGCCGGCCACGCTGATGGTACAATCTCAGCATGGGCAAATCGTCTTCTCTCACGCCTTCGGCTTGCACTGCCGCGCCTTGGCCGCGCTGGGGTTGGTTGGGGCTGGCGCTTGTCGCGGTGGCATGGCCCATCAATTGGTTTTGGCCAGGGCTTCGCACCCATTGGGCCTTTTTCCCGCTCTGGCTGGGCTACTCGCTCACCGTGGATGCGTTGGCCTACCGCCGCTGTGGGCAGAGCCTTTTCAGCCGCTCGCCCAAACGCTATGGGCTCCTCTTCATCATCTCCGCGCCTGCGTGGTGGCTTTTCGAAGCCCTCAACCTCCGCACCCAAAATTGGCACTATTTAGGGCGGGCTTACTTCTCTGATGTCACCTACGCCCTCTGGGCCACGTTGAGCTTCTCGACCGTGATGCCGGCCGTGTTTGGCACTGCCCAATGGGTGCGCACGTTTGCGCCGTTTTCCCATCCGCTGCCTGGCCCCACCGTTCGCCCTACCCGTCGGGTCCTGCGCGGCGCTTTCCTCGCGGGCTGGCTGATGTTGGGCTTGCTGCTGGCCTTTCCCCGCGAAGGGTTCCCGCTGCTGTGGCTCGCGCTCTACTTTATTTTGGAACCCCTCAACGCGTGGCTTGGCCATCGCACCTTGTTGGCCTGGACACGGCGGGGCGATTGGCAGCCCATCTACACCCTTTGGGTGGGGGTGCTCATCACCGCGTTTTTCTGGGAGATGTGGAATTACTTTTCCTACCCCAAATGGGTCTATCAGGTGCCGTATGTGGGTTTTTGGCACGTTTTTGAAATGCCGCTTTTAGGCTATGGGGGCTACTTGCCGTTTGCTCTGGAATTGTTTGCGCTG
Organism: uncultured Anaerolineaceae bacterium; assembly: GCA_964386185.1. Classification (GTDB taxonomy): domain Bacteria; phylum Chloroflexota; class Anaerolineae; order Anaerolineales; family DRMV01; genus DRMV01. The sequence continues at coordinate 5,908 of CAYLRJ010000097.1, read as the reverse complement.
TATCATTTCGTCGTGGGGCTATTGGGTTTTCCCCGCGACACCTACCTCACCACCGCCATCGCCGCCACGCCGCCCGAGGCGCGCTGACGCCCCCTCGGCTATCAGCCGTTGCAGCAAGGCTTTTTCCTCTGCGGGCGAGGCGACTTCGCCATCCAGCCACGCGGCGCGCAAAGCCCGCAGGATGCGTTTGTATTGCGGCCCCGGAGACAAACCCAGCGCCCGCAAATCGTGGCCGGTCGTAGCAGGGCGGATATGACGCCATGCCGCCGCGTATTGATGCAAACGCTGTTGCAGATTTTCGTCGCGCGCGACCAAGGCCAAGGCATACACCGCGGCCAAGGGGTGGTCTTCCAGGCAAAAGGTCAACGCGCTGGGCGAGGCTTTTGCCAGCGTATCTTGCTGGCGCGCCAAAACAGCAGCGCCTTTCACAATGGCTTTCATGGCCTTGGGGAAGGAAAGGCGCTCGGCCAGGGCTTCGACTTCATCGGGCGAGTCATCCATCCACCACAAGGCATACGCCAACACCCGCCGCAAAGGCACACCCCGCACGGCAGGGGGCAAATCGTCCCACGGTGCGGGAGGCGGCCAGGGGGCTTCCTGAAGCCGCTGCAAGCGCGCCTCCGCCGCGGGCTGCCAACGCAACGCGGGGTGGATGGCTTTTAGCAAGTCCAATTGCGCCAAGCGGCGCAACATAGCTGGGGCGCGTGGCTCATCCAAGATGGCATCCAGTTCATGGCGAATGCGGTCGCCGGAGACTTTGGCCAAAAGGTCGCGCGCTTCAACGAGCAGTTGGTGGGTGCGGGGTTCAATGCGGAAGCCAAACCGCTGCTCAAAACGGACCGCGCGCAACATCCGGGTAGGGTCATCCACAAAGGAAAGGGAATGCAACACCCGAATGACGCCCTGGCGGAGGTCTTCCAGGCCGCCCCAATAGTCGTGCAATTCGCCATAATGGCGGCCATCTAACCGCAGGGCCAGGGTGTTGATGGTGAAATCACGGCGGTGGAGATCCAACTTGATGCTGCCATGGGCCACGGTGGGCAGGGCGGTGGGGCGGGCATAAAACTCGGTGCGCGCGGTGACCAAGTCCACACTATCGGGAAGGTCGGCGGGAGAGAGCGTTCCCGAGCCGGTGTGGAAGGCCGCGAGCGCCTGGGCCAAGGTTTTGCGGATGGACGCGATGCGCCATTTGGCCGTGCCGAACTTGCGATGAGCGATGACGCGCCCGCCGTATTTTTTACGCAAAGCCTGCGCCAAGACAATGGCGTTGCCTTCCACCACCAGGTCAAAATCCAAGCTGGGGCGCTCTAAGAGCAAGTCGCGCACAAAACCGCCCACGATATACAGCGCCTGCCCTTGGGCTTCGGCCTCGGCAGCCACTGCCTTGAGCAAGGCCAAGCGGGCCGGTGGGAGTGCGCTTTCCAGCCGGGCAGCCAAGTTATGCAAGCCTGGGCGCCGCGGGCGCGGGGCCAGGGTTTTAATCAAATCGGTGCGGGTGACAATGCCAATGACCTTGCCTTCGGCGTCCACGACAGGAATCTGCCCCCAGCCGGTATCGGTCATCAGCTGCTGAAGGCGGTCTACCGAATCTTCCGGCCGGATGGTCACCTCGCCGGCTTCCATGAGGCGACGCACCGGCACCCGCAAGCCGTGGCTGAGGGCGCGGTCCACGGCGCGACGGGTGAGCAACCCCACCACGCGGCCGTTTTCCACCACTGGGTAGCCCTCGTACCCAAAGGTGCGCATGAGCCGGTCTGCCTCTTCGACCGACGCCTCGGGGGAAAGCACCTGCGGATGGCGCGACATCATCTCCCCCACGGTCAGCGGCGGCCGCACGTGCTGCGGGATGAGTTCCCACAACGCCTGGCGCACGCTTTCCAGGTCGCGGCCCTTGACCAACGCGGCCGCGGCCCGCGCGTGCCCACCGCCACCAAAATGCGCCACAATAGCCGGAAGGTCAACCTGGTCGCCAGTGGCGCGAGCCACCATCTGCACCCCCGCGGGCACGCTCACCAACACAAACAGCGCGTCGGGCTCCAGGGTGTCGCGCAGTTTGTGCGCCAAGGGGGCAATGTCGTCGGTCAGGCCCTCAACCTGCGCGTGGGCCACGGCCACCGCCGCACCATGAAAAACCCGCACCTCCGCGTTGGCCAGCAGAATGTCATACACCATGCGCTGCTGAGGGGTCAGAGGAGGGTTGAGAAAGTCGTGCGCCAAGCGCAACGAAGCCCCTTGCTCTAACAAAAACGCAACTGCCCGGACATCGCGCGGGGTGGTGCGCTCATAACTCAGATTGCCGGTATCTTCGTAAATACCCAGCAAGAGCAGCGTGGCCTGAATTTGGGTCAAGCGCGGCACGCGATCTTGGAGGGCTTCCAGCAGCAAAGTGGTCGCGGCGCCCAGGGGTTCGAGATGCACCTGCCAGTGTGGGGGCAAATCGCGCCGGCGCGGGTGGTGGTCAATCACCCGCACTGGCGTCGCGGGCGTCACCCCCCGCACCGAAGGCAAGGTCTGCGTATCCACCAAGGTCACGCTTTCCACTGGCTCGCGGGGCAGCTCGCGCCAGGGCACCAAGGGCAAATCCGCGCCGTAGAGGGTCAGGAACCCACGCACATTCCGATTAACGCGCGCGGGGATAGCCGCCACCGCGTGCTCATCCAGCAAACGCGCGGCCAACAGCGACGCAATCGCGTCAAAATCGGCTTGCTCGTGGGTCAAAATCAAGCGCATTTACGGCCCTTTATCCTCCAACACGGCCACGCCCGGAAGCACTTTGCCCTCCAGCATCTCCAACGACGCCCCGCCGCCCGTGCTAAGGTGGGTGATTTTATCGGCCAAGCCGCTCTGTTTGATGGCCGCCACCGAATCACCGCCGCCGACAATACTCACAGCCCCGCTTTCGGCCACAGCCTGGGCCACGCCAAACGTCCCCGCGGCAAAAGGCGGCAGTTCAAACACGCCCATCGGGCCATTCCACACCACGGTCTGAGCACCGTGAATGGTCTGAGCAAACGCTTCCACCGTTTGAGGGCCAATATCCAGGGCCATCCAATCATCGGGCAGGTCACCCACAGGCACCACGCGGCGCTCAGCGTCTGCGGCAAAGGCATTGGCAATGACCAAATCTACCGGCAATTGCAACTTCTCACCCGCATCGGCCAACAGGGCCTTGGCCGTTTCCAAAGCATCGGCCTCGACCAACGACTTGCCCATCCGATAGCCCTGGGCAGCCAAAAACGTATTGGCCATGCCACCGCCAATCAAGATGCGGTCGGCTTTCTGCAAAAGGTTGCGGATGACGCCAATCTTGTCGCTGATTTTGGCGCCGCCCAAAATCGCCACAAACGGCCGGGCGGGGTTTTCCAACGCCTGCCCCAAATAGCGCAATTCCTTTTCCATAAGGAAGCCGGCTACTGCGGGCAAATATTGCGCCACCCCCACCGTCGAGGCGTGCGCCCGATGGGCTGAGCCAAAAGCGTCATTGACAAACAAATCACACCCTGAGGCCAGCGCCCGGGCAAACTCAGGGTCGTTTTTCTTTTCTTCTGGATGAAAGCGAGTGTTTTCCAGCAAGAGCACCTCGCCGGGCTTGAGCGCAGCCTTGGTGCGCTCGGCTGGCTCGCCAACGCAATCTTCGGCAAAAAGCACCGGCAAGCCCAACAAATGGCTCAAGTGCGCCGCGACCGGGCGCAGCGAAAGCTCGGGAACCCGCTTGCCCTTGGGGCGCCCCAAATGCGACATCAGCACCACGGCCGCGCCGTGTTGAAGCAAATATTCAATCGTCGGGATGGCCGCACGGATTCGGGTGTCGTCGGCAACTTGCCCTTCCTTCAAAGGCACGTTGAAATCCACCCGCACCAGCACCTTCTTGCCGGTGACATCCACATCGCGCACGGTTTTTTTGTTAAACATAGCAGCCTCCCAAAGCATAAGGGTGAAATGACAATGCGGTTGCTCGCTAAAACGCAAGCCTGCGTTGGCATCCAAAGCCCAGATGACACAGCCCCACGCTTGGAACAACCACCAAGCCCCGAGCCTCCATCCCGGCTTCGGACGCCCCTCTATCATTCTACCCCAGAAATGCCCCTCCCGACCATCTACCCCGCGCAGCTTCGCCCTGCCAAAACGCCCCTCGCGCCAAGCCCTTTACCCCACACGCCGCAAAGTTACGGTATAATTGGAGCGCTCGGGCGGGTAGCTCAGTTGGTTAGAGCGCTTCCCTTACAAGGAAGAGGTCGCAGGTTCGAGTCCTGTCCCGCCCACTTCCAACAACTCGGGGGCAAACCACATGAGTATCATTTTCACCACTCAAGCGTCATAAAAAACAAAGAGCCTTACACACCCTGCCTCCCATCAGGAAAGCCTCATGCGCGTTTTCACGACTTTGACCCGCTTCCGCAGTTTACGCTATCTCGTGCTCTTTGGGCTTGTCTTCGGAGTTCTCGTCCAAGCCCAAGTCTCTGTTTCCTACGCGCAGCCCTTGCTCAAAACCACCACCCCCAAAGCCGCCTCGGCCATGAGCCCCACACCCACCGGCACGCCTGCCCACGACACCGAAAACCACACCGACAACAACATGCATCAACATCCATCCCCCACCCCAACGCCCCCACCACCCCCACAACCCTGGTCGCCTGAATGGAAATGCGTGCTTCCGCTTTCCCTCTCTTCGCTGGGCGGGCTGCTCTACGCGCTCTACAAAAAATACGGCAAAATCAAAACGCTGACCAAAGACCTCAAAGACCTGGAAAAACAGCTCGCCAAAACCCTCAAACAGCATCATCAAACCCAACACCAAACAGAAGCCCAACGCCGAGAAACCTGGCTCACCCACCTGCCTCCTTCCTTCCACAACACCTTAGAAATCAACATCAAACTGCTCTACCCCCTCTGGCAGTTTCTGGGCTATCGCGATGAAAACCTGAGCGTCGGCGAAACCATCCACGGCGAAGTCGAAGGCCGAGCAATTCAAGGGCAAGCCGATTGGGTGGTGCGGGAAAAAGGCCAAGCTCGCGCGGTTGCCCTGGTCAAACCTCCCCACCAACCCCTGGAAGCCGCCTTCCTGGAAACCGCATGCCAACTCGCGCAAGCCCTCAACGCGGCCTACGGCCTGGTCACCAACGGAGAAGACATCCTGCTCCTGCGCTGCGACGAGGAAACAACCGTGGAAGTGCTCCGCTGTGCGGTGCAGCGCCTGAGCACATGTTGGGAAACCTTAGCCCACCACCTCCAGGCCACCCCGCCCGAACCCAGCCAGGGTTGACAATGCGTCAAAACAAGGTTAGGATGAACAAAGAAGCCCCAGGCCGGCCGGGTGGTCGCGGCGGCCAAGCGGCCGTCGAGGAAAGTCCGCACTCCGCAGGGCATGACGCCGGGTAACACCCGGGAGGGGGTAACCCCTCGGATAGGGCCACAGAAACAAACCGCCAACGGCCGACCAGCCCCTGGTCGGTGCGGGCAAGGGTGAAAAGGTGGGGTAAGAGCCCACCGGCGCGTCGGGTAACCGGCGCGGCCAGGCAACCCCCGTCAGGAGCAAGGCCAAGCAGGGGCGAAGGCGGCTTGCGCCGCCGGGGTGTGGCCCGCACCCCTCGAGCTCCGGGTAGGCCGCATCGAGCCGCGATGGTAACATCGCGGCCCAGATAGATGACCACCCAGGCGGAGAGAACCCTCCGCTGGACAGAATGCGGCTTACAGGCCGACCTGGGGCCTTGCCTTTGGCTTCCACTTTCTCCACCGCCAACCCAGACCCAAACTCCAAGTAATTTTCTTGACAGCCGCGCCCCCCTCTGGTAAACTTTAGCCCGCAACGAAAAAATTGGTCCCGTGGTGTAGCCTGGTTTAACACGCCGCCCTGTCAAGGCGGAGAGCGCGGGTTCAAATCCCGTCGGGACCGCCAACCCCCACCCCC
>CAYLRJ010000096.1:0-7652 GCA_964386185.1 uncultured Anaerolineaceae bacterium | reverse complement strand
GGGCTCTCGGCGCCTGCGGGTGATGGTCGCGGCCCACATGGACGAAGTGGGCTTCATGCTCACCCGCGACGAAGGCAAGGGGCTGTTCCGCTTCGGCAAGGTCGGCGGGCTCGACACCCGCAACCTGTTGGGCAAAGCCGTTTGGATAGGGCCGGAACGGGTTTTAGGCGTCATCGGCACGGCGCCAATTCATTTGACAAGCCGGGAAGCGCGGCAACGGGTGCCGGAATTGGACGCATTGCGGATTGACGTCGGCCCGGGCCAGGCGGGTAAAGTCAAGCCGGGCATGCGGGCGACGTTTGCCACGCCTTACGCCCGTTTGGGCCCGAGCATCCGCGCCAAGGCTTTGGATGACCGTTTGGGCGTGGTGACGCTGATTGAGCTTCTGCGGCACGCACCTTCCCACATTGACTTGTTGGCAGCCTTTACCGTGCAAGAGGAAATTGGCTTGCGCGGCGCCCAGGTGGCGGCCTTTGCCTTGCAGCCCGACGTGGCCTTGGTGTTGGATTGCACCCCCGCGCTGGATTTCCCCCGCCCAGACGGCGAACCCAACACCCATTACAACACCCGCCTGGGGCACGGCCCGGCCATCTACACCGCCGACCGCGCCACCCTCTCCGACCCGCGGCTGATTCAGCACCTGGTTGAGACAGCCGAAGCCGAGGGCCTGCCTTACCAATTCCGCCAGGCGGGCGGCGGCGGCACCGACGCGGGCGCCATCCACAAACAGCGCGGCGGCATCCCCACGGTGTCGGTTTCTACCCCCGGGCGTTATTTGCATACCGCGGCTTCCCTGGCGCGGATGGACGATTGGAAGCACACCTTCTATCTCGTCTGGGCGGCCTTGCAGCGCCTGAAGCCTTCGGTGTTGCGCTCGCGCTGAAACGCATTTGCGATATAATCAGAGCAATGGAAACCCGCTTCTTCCACGGTGATATTTCGCCCCAAGATTTGGCCCAGGCGTTGGTAGCCCATTTTCACCAGCGTGGCGATTTGCGCGTCCAGCAATTGGGGCAGGAAGACCGCATCGTGGTGCAGATTGCCACCCGCGAACAACCAAGACGCGGCGGCACAACAGCCTTGAGCGTTTCGCTGCAAAAAGTGACCGACGGCGTTGCGGTCCAGGTTGGGCAGCAGGAATGGTTGGGCTTGGCCGCCGATTTGGGGGTGACGGCTTTGCAGGCGTTGCGTAACCCTTGGAGCCTGCTCCATCGTTTGGACGATTTGGCCCAAGATTTGACCCTCTGGCAGCTCTCCGACCAGGTGTGGGAGGTGCTGGAGGCCACCGCACAGTCTATGAGCGCGGGCAAAGCCCTGGAAGAGCGCCTGAGCGGCGTGACCTGCCCCTACTGCGGCACCCTCAACCCCGTAGGGGCCGGACGGTGCGAAGCCTGTGGCGCGCCGTTGGGCGACGTCCAGCCGCGCACATGCCCTCAATGTGGCTTTGTGCTGCTCCCTAAAGAGGTGGTCTGCCCTAATTGCGGCACGCCCGTGCTGTGACCTCGCCCCTGGCTGGGTGAGGTTTGCCCCGGTGCGCAGCGGCTGCGTTGCCCGTTGCGCGCTGTAACTTTCGGAATGTGGATGGAGTTTGCAATGAAAGCCCTTTTGCGACAATTGACACAAGTGGCAAGCCCCTCGGGTTATGAACACCCGATTCGAGAGGTGATTCGTGATTTGGTGCAGCCGTATGCCGACGAGGTTCGCACCGACGCGCTGGGAAACCTCATCGTGCGGAAGGGGACGGTAGGCCAGGGCAAGCGCATCATGCTGGCAGCCCATATGGATGAGATTGGCGTGATGGTTTCACACATTGACGAGCAGGGCTTTGCGCGTTTTGCCCCCATTGGCGGCGTGCGCCCGGCGTATTGTTTGGGCGGGCGCGTTCGGTTCCTCAACGGACAAGTTGGGGTGATTTTCAGCGAGCACACCGCTGACCCCAACAAAATTCCCCCTTTAGACAAGATGTTCATTGACTTAGGGAACCCGCGGCATGGCATCCAAGTGGGCGATGTGGCGGCTTTCGACCGCTCTTTTGAAGATTTGGGCCAGCGGGTGGTTTCCAAGGCCTTGGATGACCGAGTGGGGGTTGCCGTGTTGATTCAGGCTCTTCGACAGTTGAAACAGACGCCCCATGAAGTGTATTTTGTGTTTAGCGTGCAAGAAGAGGTGGGCGTGCGCGGAGCGGCCACCGCGGCTTATCATCTGGCCCCCGAAGTGGGCATTGCTGTGGACGTCACGGGTTGGGGAGATACCCCCAAAGTGCCGCCGATGGTGGATGTGAAACTGGGGGCGGGCCCGGCGATCAAAATTCGAGATAGCGGCATGTTGGCCGACACGCGGGTGGTGCAATGGATGATTGACACCGCGACGCGGGCGAAGATTCCCTATCAGCGGGAAGTGCTCTTGGCTGGTAGCACCGATGCTCGGGCAATTCAACTCAGCCGCGCAGGCGTGCCCGCGGGCACAATTTCCATCCCCTGCCGATATGTGCATAGCCCTTCAGAGATGATTGATATTCGCGACGCGGAAAATGCGGCAGCCCTGTTGGTGGCTTTGCTCTCGGAGGACCTGCCTTTCTGAGCCAATCGCCTTGAGATGGGCGCCAAACGACCTTTGCCAAAAAACAAGCCGACGGTGCGGCACACCGTCGGCTTGACTTTATGAAGAGGAGGTGACAAGGGGGATTAGTAGGTCATCTTGTCCTTCGTGCTGATGCGTTGGCGGAAGGTGTGGTAAGTCCAGGCTTGGTACACCAGCACGATGGGCACCAACACCAGGGCCACGATGGTCATGACCTTGAGGGTGTAGGGGCTGGAAGAGGCGTTGTAAATGGTGAGGCTGTAGTCGGGGTTGAGGCTGGAAGGCATGACGTTGGGATAGAGAGCGGCGAAGAAGCCTGCCGTCACCCCTAAAATGGTCACCCCGCCAGCCCAGAAGGCCTTGAGCATCTCACCCTGCTTCAAGAAGTAGCCATCCACCAGCAGAGCAATCACTGCGATGCCCAAGAACACCAGCGAGATGCCCAGATATTGGGCTTTGGAAAGCACCTCGGGGTAGGAGTAGAGCAAGAAGAGCACAGCCACCACCAGCGTGGCCACCCAGGTGCGGTTGGCGACGCGGATGGCTTGTTTTTCCAGGCCGTTGGTGAGTTTGAGCGCCAGATACGTCGCGCCGTGCATGGTGAAGAGCACCACAAAGGTGATGCCGCCCAGCAGCGCGTAGGGGTTCAACAGGTTGAAGAACCCACCAACGTATTGCATGTTTTCGTCAATGGGCACGCCGCGCACGATGTTGGCAATCGCCACGCCCCACAGCAAGGCGGGGAGCAGGCTGCCCAAGAAGATGAGCCAATCCCAAGTGTTGCGCCACGACTGGCTTTCTTCCTGGCTGCGGAATTCCAAACCAACCCCGCGCACAATCAGGGCCAGCAGCATCAACACCAAGGGGATGTAGAAGCCGCTGAAGAGGGTGGCGTACCATTGGGGGAAGGATGCAAAGAGCGCGCCGCCGGCGGTAATCATCCAGACTTCATTGCCATCCCACACCGGGCCGATGGTGTTGAGGATGGCACGGCGTTCTTCATCCCGTTTGCCAAGGAAGGGCAAGAGGATGCCCACACCATAATCGAAGCCTTCCAGGAAGAAGAAGCCGATAAACAGCACAGTAATGAGAATAAACCACAGGGTGCGAAGATCCATGGTTATACCTCCTTAGAAAACAGGCACCTGGCCGCTTAGTCTGCGGATGCAGGTGCGTGGGCGGGGGCTTTATGCAAGTATTTGACCACCAGTTTGACGCCCAGGTAGGTGAGCACAATATACACCACACCCAGGCCGAGCAGTGAGAACAGCACCTCGCCACCGCTCACAACAGACGCGGGCGAGACGCCGTCTTTGGTGCGGAGCAAGCCATACACCACCCACGGCTGCCGGCCGATTTCGGCCATCATCCAGCCCGTGGTTGAGGCCAGGTAAGGCAGCAAGATTGACCATACCAGGGTCTTGAGCAGCCAGGGCTTGCTTTCCAGGGCGATGCCTTTCCAGTTCAAGTACCAGACATAGAGCAGGATGGCCAGCATCAACAGGCCGCTGTACACCATCAGACGGAAGGACCAGTAGGTCACGCCCACCGGCGGAATGTAGTCCCCTGGGCCATATTTGGCTTCCATCTTTTGTTGCACTTCGTCAATGCCTTCCACCTTGCTGCTGAAGTCGCCGTGGGCCAAGTAGCTCAGCAGCGCCGGCACTTCAATGTTGAGGTGGTTGGTTTGCGTTGTTTCATCGGGAATGGCGAAGAATGAGAAGGGGGCAGGTTGGGCAGAGTGCCAGAGCGCTTCGGCTGCAGCCATCTTGGAAGGCTGTTCCCTGACCAGGAATTGCCCCTGATAGTGCCCAACGGTCATGACCAGGATGACGCCGATGAGGCCGTAAATGGTGGCCCAGCGCACCGACAGGTTGAGCATGTCTTTGTCACCGCGTTTGATGAGGTAGAGGTAGGCGCTCAGGCCCAATACCACGAAACTCGCGGTGGTCATCCCAGCAAAGAAGACATGCGGAAATTGATAGAGCACATTGGTGTTGGTGGCGACTTCTTTGAAACTGGTCATGATGACGCCTTTATCCCCCATGGTGTAGCCCGTCGGGCGTTGCATAAACGAGTTGGCGATCAAAATCCAAATTGCAGAGAGGTTCGACCCAATGGCGGTCAGCCAGAGCACGGTGGCATGGACTTTGGGGGAGAGCTTATCCCAGCCGAAAACCCACACGCCGATAAACGTGGACTCCAGATAGAACGCCAAGAGGGCCTCGACGGCCAAGGGCGCGCCGAAAATGTCGCCCATGAAGCGGGCGTATTCGGACCAGTTCAGGCCGAATTGGAACTCCTGAACGATACCCGAAACCACGCCCAAAGCAAAGTTGATGAGGAATACACGGCTCCAGAATTTCACCGCATCCCGATAGACTTCTTTGCCCGTCCGCACATAGGCCGTTTCAAGAATTGCGAGAAAAATGGTAAGGCCTAATGTGAGCGGCACAAAGAAGAAGTGGATGATGGTGAGGATGGCAAATTGCCACCGAGCCAAAACAAGAGGGTCCATCTGAAACCTCCTTGATGGGAATATAGGGCTGGAGCCAGCGGCTCCACTTCGGAATGGTGGTGTCCGGCGACAGCCAACGGCAACCGGCCGGCCAGGGCCGAAGCCGAATTACCCTACAGGGTCCGCGACCGAAAGCGAAGCCAAGGCTTTCTTGGCGTCGTTTTCGAGGCTTTCTTGGGCTAATTGGGCGATGGTGGTGCGTCGGAGTTCTTTGTGGAGCAGGGCGCGCAGGCGTGCCCAGCGCCGCCGCACAGGGCAGTCGTCGCTCAAGGGGCAAAAGTCCGGGTCGTCAATACACTGCGAAACCGTCACAGGTTCATCGCATGCTTCAACCACATCCAAGAGGGTGATTTCTTCCGCGGGTCGTGCTAACCACAGCCCCCCTTTGCTCCCGCGCTGGGAGTTGATGAGCCCCGCCCGGACCAAATCGGCCACGATGCGCTTGACAAAAGTGAGGGGGATGAGCATTTCTTCCACAATCATCTGCACCGAACGAGGACCCTCGTCGGCGTGTTTGGCCAGACTAATGAGTACGCGCACAGCATAGTCTGTTCGACGGCTAATTTTGATCACTGAACGACTCCTTCATCATCCTCTAATGTGATATTAAGAGTAACCTTTTACGGGCCTTTTTTCAAGTGACATTTGTCATATTCGCCTCGGGAAGGCGAGGCGGCCTTGGTATAATCCCCAATGCTGCGGGGTTGCGGCGCCCAAACTTCAAGGGCAGGCAGGCCCGCTTATCCCTGCCCCTGTGTGAGGCGGAGCCTTGTTGCTTTGCATCTGACCTGCTGCCAAGTCAGGTTGGTGTGAAGCCCGCCCGCGACTTTGTTTGATGTGTTGTGCAGCCCGCACCTCGGTGGGCGCATCTTGTAGTACAAAAACCCTCGATGACCGAAAGAGTTGCTCATGCGTTTGCGTTTGCAGTGGTGGTTTCTTGCGCTTATGGTGGTATGGGGGCTGGGGGCTTGCGTTTGGCAGGCCCCAGCGGGTGAGGTGTTCCCTCAGGCGTCACCTCTGCCGCCGGCAACGGCAACCCCTACCCCAACGCCTGAGCCTGCCCCACCCCAGTCCATTCGGGTTTGGCTGCCGCCTTCGCTGGACCCCAATACCGCTTCGCACGCCAATGAAATTTTGGTGGACCGTATCCAAGCCTTTGCCGCGGCCCACAACGTGAGCGCCGAGATCCGCATCAAACCCTTGGATGGCCCGGCGGGGATGCTGACCACCCTGGCCGCGGCGCGCACGGTGGCCCCCGATGCTGTCCCCGATGTGGTCCTCTTCCCGCGGCGTTTGCTGGAAGCCGCCGCCGTCAAGGGGCTGGCCTTCCCCTTACCAGAGGAGGCCTTCACCACCCCTTTGGGCGCCGACGACTGGTTCCCCTACGCGCAGCAACTGGCGACCGTGCAGAGCGTGACGTATGGCGTCCCCTTGGGCGGCGACGCGCTGGGGCTGCTCTATCATCCCGAAGCCATTGCCCAACCGCCCACCACGTGGAGCGCATGGCTGCAAGCCGACGCACCGTGGGTCCTCCCCTTGGGCGACCCCGAAGCCACAGCCTTGCTGGCGCTCTATCGCGCCGCAGGCGGCACGTGGCAAGACGAAATGGGGCGCCCCACCTTAGACGAAGAGGCTTTGCGCCAGGTCTTGACTTTGCTCCAGCAGGCGGTGCAAAGCCAGCATCTTTCGGCCGACATGCTGCACCTCACCAGCGACCACATGCTGTGGGCGCGTTATCAGGGAGAAGCGCAGGCCCTGATGGTGACGTATCTCTCGCACCTCTTCCCTGGGCCAGACCCGCGGCGGATGGCGCCCATCCCCGCGAACGATGGCGGGCATCCGCTCACCTTGGCCGACGGCCTCTTGTGGGCAATTACCACGCCCGACCCGGCTCGGCAAGCCTTGGCGGTGCAACTCTTGGCTGCGTTGGGTGACCCCAAATTTGTCGCCCAGTGGGATGAGGCCGCAGGGCTCATCCCGCCTCGGCAATCGGCCTTAGACGCTTGGGATACCCCCGAGCATCGCGCTTTGGTCGAAGGCGTGCTGCCCACGCTGCAACTGGGGCCGCCGCAAGAGGTGCGCACGGTGGTAGGCCCCCTCTTGCAGGAAGCGGCCGCGCAAGTGGTGAGCGGCAAGCAATCGCCGGCCGCGGCCGCGCATTGGGCGGTGAGCACCTTGGGGGAAGGCGGCCACTAAGGGCTGGCTAATCGTGCTCAGCAGACTGAGGCGGTTCAGCAGATGCCGCGCGTTTCCCCCACCAGCGGGCCAGCCGGGCGGCGATTTCGCGTTCATAGCCCTGGTCGGAAGGCCGGTAAAAGCGCGCCCCTTGGAGGTCCGCCGGTAGGTATTGCTGTTGCACGAAGTGCCCCGCGGCGTCGTGGGGGTAGCGGTAACCCCGGCCGTGGCCGGTGGTTTTGCCGTCGCGGCTGGGGTCTTTCAAATGGCGGGGGACATCGTCGGGGTTGGCTTGAGCGCGCACCGCGTCGCGGGCCGCGAAGTAGGCTTTGGTGCTGTTGGATTTGGGCGCGGTGGCCAGGTAGAGGGTGGCTTCGGC
>CAYLRJ010000095.1:0-3216 GCA_964386185.1 uncultured Anaerolineaceae bacterium | reverse complement strand
AAACCTCTCTTTGTGGATTGTACCACAGCAGGGTGGGGCTTGGTTGCTTGGTTGGCTGGTTGCTTGGTTGCTTGCTTGGTTGCTTGGTTACTTGGTTGCTTGGTTACCTGGTTGCTTGGTTGGTTACCTGGTTGCTTGGGGGCGGGGTGCAGGTATTGGGTATTAGGTATTAGGTATCGGTTACCTGGTTACTTGGTTACCTGGTTGCTTGGTTGGCTGGTTACTTGGTACCCCCTTGCCTCGCCCTTGGGATGGTAGGGGCGGCTCTGGGTGGCACACGGAGCCACAGAGGGCACGGAAGGGGGATAGGGCAAGGCACGCCTTGCCCCTACACAAAAAATCGGCGGTAATCGGTGCCAATCGGTGGATCCATCTGCGTCCGTCTGCGTTCCCCTCACCCCGGCCCCAAAAGTCACCCTCGCCACCCGCCCGCAATTCGCAATTCCTCATTCGCAATTTCCCGCGCGCCCGCCCTCATCCCCCTGGTTCCCCCTTCTCCCAGGGGGCGAAGGGGGAGCGCAAATCGGCGCAAATCGGTGTAATCGGTGGCCCCATCTGCGTCCATGCTTGACATTTCCCCGGCTTTTCGTTATACTCAAAGTACCCAACCTACCGGTCGGTAGGGCGTCGCCGTCCAAGGATGACCCCCATGAGCACTTCGCTTGCACCCCGTACGCCCGTGACACGAGAAGACATCCTCGAAGCCGCGGCCCGCATCTTCCGCCGCAAGGGGTATCACGCGGCCTCAATGCAAGACATCGCCCGTGCCGTGCATCTCCAAAAGGCCAGCCTTTATCATCACGTCTCCAGCAAACAAGAGATTTTGGTAGCCCTCTTAGACCAAGCCTTGGATTTGCTCATTGACCAAATGCAGGGTGTGCTGGCAATGGATGCTTCGCCGCAGGAAAAACTGCGGCAGGCTGTGTTGGGCTATACCAAGGTGTTGGCCGAACATCGAGATTTGGCCGCTGTGTTGCTGTTGGAGTTTCGCTTTTTGGACCCCGAAGTGCGGGAACGCCACGTCCGCCGCCGCGACGCCTATGAACACCTCTGGCGGGCGCTCATCGTCGAGGGGCAGCAAGCCGGTGCTTTTCACGCCGAAGACCCTTCGTTGGCAGCAAAAGCCTTGTTGGGGATGATCAACTGGCTGGTGATGTGGTATCGTCCTTCGGGGCGCTTGAGCCCTGAGGAAATCGGCGATTATTTTGCCCGTGTTGCCTTGCGCAGTTTGGTGCGCGCCGATTGTCTTCCTCCTGAGGTGGCCGAGAAGGCCTGAGCAGACCTTGGGAGGTTTTTTGTTCTCAGAAATGTCTGAGCCCCATGTGGTGAAGCCGGGTGTGCCGTGTAGGCGCCCGATTTGGATGGATGGAGGGTTGTCCCCCGGGCAGGGCGAACACCGCCCTGCCCCGTGGGGCGCCCGAACCTTTTGAGAGGAGTGTGGCCTATGTATTCGTTTGAACCCTCTGAAGAACAACGTATGTTGGTGGACGCGGTCAAGCGTTATGCGGCCAACGATTTACGCCCCGCGATGCGAGATGCCGATGAAGAAGCCCATTTGCCTGAAGACCTCATTGAAAAGGGTTGGGAGCTCGGCATCTTGCAGGCTTCGGTTCCCGAAGCGTATGGCGGCTTTGGCGAGCATTCCGCGGTGACCAGCGTGTTGGCCGCGGAAGAGATGGCCTGGGGCGATTTGGCGGCCGCCATGGCAGTGATGACGCCAGGACTGTACGTCTTGCCGTTGCTGCTGGTAGGCTCTGAGGACCAGAAGCAGAACCTCATCCCGCCGGTCATCGAAGCCGAGTGGAAGCCCTACACCGCGGCGCTCATTGAGTGGAAGTTTGACTTCGACGCCAACGACCTGCAAACCGTGGCCGAGGAAGACGGAGACGCGTATGTGATTACCGGCGAGAAGGTCTATGTGCCTTTTGCCGAGGGCTATGAAGGCATGATTGTATATGCCAAACTGGATGGCAAAACCCAGGGCTTCATCGTGCCCAAGGGCGCGGAGGGTGTCACCGTGGGCGAGCGTCACAAACTGTTGGGGGTGCACGCCCTGCCGCTCTATCGGGTGAAATTCGAAGGCGTGCGGGTTCCCAAAGAAAATCGCCTGGGCGGCCCTGAAGGGCACGATTTTGCACCGGTGCTGGCTTCGATGTGGGTCGCCAACACCGCGTTGGCCGTCGGCATGTCGCGCGCCGCGCTGGAATATGCCATTGACTACGCCAAAGAGCGTGAAGCCTTTGGGGTGAAGATTGGCCAAAAGCAGGCCATTGCCTTCATGCTGGCTGAGATGGCCACCGAAGTCGAAGGCGTGCGTTTGTTGGCGTGGGAAGCCGCTTGGAAGTTGGACCACGGCAAAGAAGATTTTTACAAGCATGCCTATTTGGCCCATACGGCCGCGATGGACATGGCCATGATGGTCACCGACCGCGCGGTGCAGGTGCTGGGTGGTCATGGTTACATCCGTGAGCATCCGGTGGAGTTGTGGATGCGCAACGGCCGTGGCTTTGCGACCTTTACCGGCCTCGCAATGGTGTAGCCGATAGGGACGGATGAAGCAGCAATGGCGCAATTCGTTGGGTTTCATTCGCCATTTCCTCAGGAGGTTTCCCGATGATTGATTTTGAAATGCCCGAAGTCATTGCCAAGCAGCAATATTTGCTCAAAACCGTGGCCGAAAACATGATGCGGCCCGTTTCCCGTTATTTTGATGAGCACGAGCACGAAATCCCGTGGGATTACATCGAATTCATGCACACCGCGATGAAGGCCAGCGGTGCGGGTTCCCTGGCGCCCAGCGACGGTGAAGAGAAGAAAGAGAAGAAAGACCGCCCGCGCATTGGCTATCAAATGTTGGCCTTCATGATCGAGATGCTCTCGTGGGGCGACGCCGGCATGTATCTGGTCACGCCGGGCGGCGGCTTGGGCGCAGCCGCGGTGGAAGCCGCCGGCACGCCCGAGCAGAAACGCCGCTTTTTGGAGCGTTTCAAGAAAGAAAAGCCCGCTTTTGCCGCCATGGCGATGACCGAGCCGTGCTGCGGCTCTGACACTGCTGCAATTCGCACCACCGCAGTGTTGGATAAGGAAACCAACGAGTGGGTGCTCAACGGGGAAAAGATTTTCGTGACCGCGGGCGACAAATCGCTCACCCCTTACGAAAAACTGGAGCCGGGCTTTGTGGTGGTGTGGGCGACCATTGACCCCAGCGCCGGCCGC
>CAYLRJ010000094.1:0-18111 GCA_964386185.1 uncultured Anaerolineaceae bacterium | reverse complement strand
AGGGTTGTGAGGAAGCAGCGGTGCGTTAAGTCGGGCGCAAGTGCGAGGCCGCGTGAGGCGGGATTGTGAGGGAGCAGCGATGTGTTAGGTCGGGCGCAAGTGCGAGGCCGCGTGGGGCAGGGTTGTGAGGAAGCGGCGATGCCGTTAGGTCGGGCGCAAGCGCGAGGCCGCGTGGGGCGGGGTTGCATGGGTTGCCCTCCCCCGCGCGTGCAGCCGCTGCCGCGGTGCTCTTTCCCCTGGCTGGGTGTGGTTTGAAGCCGGTGCCAGGTTGGGCGTTTTCCCTGGCCGCGCGACCAACGCCGGTGCGCTTGGGTTAGGCCTTTTTGAGCGCGGCTTTGAACCCCTCAATGGCAGTGACCGGCGTGGGGTCGGTATCGTAGCGCATGGCCAGGTAATAGGCGATGTAATCGCCCAAGTGGAGCAGCGTCCATTGCTGTGCCAGGCGGCCCTGGCCAAAGGCCTCGACGACCTCGGCGGTCAGGCCGTGTTGCCGGAAGACCTCGCTGGTCAGGCGAGCTCGCAATTGGTTGCGGGGGTGTTCGCCGCTGCTTTGGAGGAAGATGGCCACGGTTTGCGCCAGCAGGGCTTTGGGGTTGTGCAGGCCGGCCAAGGTGTTGTGGTCGGCCTCGGGGAGAAACTCAAATTGCGCCCAAGCCTTGGCGATTTCGCTAATTTGCCCCTTCCAACGGCGGGCTACCGGGGCCAGCGCGCCGCTGCCGAACACGGCCGGCCATTTGCCTTCCAGCCGCAGAGCCCATTGTTTGGCTGGGTTGTCTTGGGTGGGGACGTCGGCTTTGAGGGTGCGCTGTTGTGTTTTCATGGCGTCCACCGCGGCCGAGAGTTCACGCTGGGGGTCGGGAAGCCATCCCGCGCGCGCGAAGAGCGCCAGCAGCAGCCCAAAGGAATACCCGACCGCGGCCCTGGGCTGGCCAGGATGCACAAACTGCCACACCGGATGGCCGGCCTGTTCGGCTTGGGCTTTGAGTTTCCCGCCTGTGGTCACGGCCAACACGCGGCAGTTGTGGGCTTGCGCGGCGGCAAAAGCGCTGAGGGTTTCCTCGGTGTTGCCCGAGTGCGACGAAGCCACCAGCAGCACCGCGCGGCCTCGAGCCCACGCGGGCAGGTCATAATCGCGCCATACGGTCACGGGCACGGAAGCCAATGGGGCTGCGTAGGCCGCGAGCAAATCGGCCCCAATGGCTGAGCCGCCCATGCCCGCAATGATCACATGTTGCACGCCGTCCACATTGGGCATGGGGAAGGTTTGGCCCAATTCCCAGGCTTGTTGTAGTTGGGCGGGCAGGCCGTCAATTTCGGCCAGCATGTTTTCCTTGTCCACCTCGGGGAAGCGGTGAAATGCGTCCAGGTTCATGGCGGTCTCCTAATCAGGGCGGGATAAGGCGTTATGAGCGGTGGCCTTTTTCGGCTGCGGGGTCGTTGTGGAGCAACTGCACAGCATGAGGCAGCACTGGGGCGATCACGGCCAGGTTTTCGGTGGCGGCTTTGGGGCTTCCGGGGAGGTTGACGATGAGGGTGCTTCCCCGAATGCCTGCCACCGCGCGCGAGAGCATCGCGTGGGGGGTAATCTGCAAACTGGCTGCACGCATGGCCTCGGCCAGGCCGGGGGCTTGGCGTTCGACCACGGCCAGGGTGGCCTCTGGGGTGACGTCGCGCGGGGCAAACCCTGTGCCGCCCGTGGTGAGGATGACGTCGTAGGCGTCGCTGTCGGCCCAGCGGGCTAAGGTGTCGCGCAGGGTGGGGAGGTCGTCGGGCAGGATGGCCGTGTGGACGACTTCCCAGCCATAGCCTTGCGCGGCCTGGGCCAAAGCCGGGCCTGAGAGGTCTTCCCGCTGGCCGCGGGCGGAGCGGTCAGAGACGGTAAGGATGGCCACCCGAAGCGGGGGCGCAGGCGGAAGAGACGAAGGAGACATGGCACATTCAAGGGGTGGGGGTGAGGTTTTTGGCCAGGGTAATGACAGGGAGCGGTTCCCAGCCGCGGTGGCGATAGAAGGCGAGCGCGGCGGTGTTGTCGGGCACGACCATGAGGTATGCCCGTTGGCATCCTTGGGCGCGCAGGCGTTTTTCTATTTCGTCCATGAGGGCTTGCCCAATGCCTTGGCCGCGGTGGGGAGGTGCAACGGCTAAATGGTAGATGATTCCTCGGCGGCCATCGAAGCCTGCCATCACCGCGCCCACGATTTCGCCCTGCGGCGTTTCGGCCACAATGAAGAGCTCGGGGTCGTGGGCGACCTTTTTGGCAATTTCTTCGATTTGGTCGGAAGCCCGCAGTTGGATGCCCGGGCCTGCGTGCGCCCATAGGTCGTACACCGCGGGGTAGTCGTCGGGGAAGCGAAAGGTGCGAATGCGGTAACGCGTCATTCTTCTAACCCAACCACGTCTTTCCAGGGGCCGACGATGCCTTCTTCGGTCACGCCAAAGAAGAAGCGGTTGCCTTGGGGCGTGCGTTGCACCAGGTCGTAGTGCCATTTTTTGCCCTGCTTGTATTTGCGCAACACGCCGCGGTCGCCTTCCCAGTGTACGCCGCGGGCTTTGCTCACGTCGGCGGGCAGTTGGGCGTAGCGGCTGATGGCGTAGTGCCAGAGGCGGCGGGCTGAAGATTTGGTGACGTTTTTGACCACGTTGCCGTTGCGTAGGTCGCGCAGGGTGTAATATTGGGTGCCGTCGCGCTCGGTCACCGAGACCACTTCCACGCCTGTGCGGGGCGCGTCGGCCGGCAGGGGTGGCACGGTTTCGGTGGCGGTGGGAGGCGAGGCGTTTTTGTCGGCGGGGTGGTGATCGCCGGCTTGAATTTTGAGCCCGCGGAGCACCAAATCAACGATTTCGTCTCGCACGGCCAAGCCGGTTTCGGCTTCCGAGCGGACGTAGATTTTGCTGCCATCTACCGCGTAGGGCGGGTCATCGCCTCGGGGCACCAACACCCGCAGGATTTTCTTGCCCTGGGTTTCGTGGACGTCAATGGTGATTTCCAGGGGCGGGGTGATGCGTTCGGAAATTTGGCGGGAGAGTTCGAGCATGGCTTGGTCGGGTTTGTCAATGCCGACCGGGGGCTTTTTGGGGTCTTCGCTGACGCCGATGTAAAGGGTGCCGCCGTTGGTGTTGGCAAAGGCGCAGACGTCGGCGATGATGGCGTAGAGGCGCCCGCCGCGCACGGTCATTTTTTCGTGGAAGGCTTGGATGAGGTTGGCGCCCTCTTCGCGGGCTTGTTGGATGAAGTCTTCTTGGGGTTCTTTGGGGCGGTGGGGGCGATGGCGGGCGAAGTCGTTGCTGAGGAAGAGTTCCTTGAGGGCTTGGAAGCTGACTTCGGGCAGCAGCACTTCGGTGGTGCGGTCGCCTACGCCCAGGTTGCGGCCTTCCGCGGTGAGGCGGTGGGCGTCGGAGCCTTGGATGCAGTGCATGCGCCGCGGGTATTCGGGTTTGGTGCCGTTGAAGAAGGCTTGGGTGGTGTGCCGCCCTTTTTTCTCCAGGTCGGTGACTTCCAGCGCGTGGAGGTGGGGGTCTTGGGTGTAGGAGATTTTGGTTTGCCCGGGCACGTTGCGGGCGGCCACCCCATTGCTGGAGTTGGCGTGGGCGGCGATGACCAGCCCCCCGGCTTCGTCAATGAGGCGATAGGCCGTGAGCACGTCGCTGGTGGCGCCCACGGTGGCCGAGCCTTCGTCCAGTTTTTCGGGGGGGATGTTGAGGGTGAGCAGCAGGTGTTCGATTTCCCGCACGGGCTTTTCAGGCGGGAAGATGCCCAAAATATGAAAGCCCAGCGTGGCAGTAAATTCGAAGCCGGGCAAGACCAGGATTTTCCCCAGCAGGCGGCGGTATTCTTCGAGGCGGGCTTTTTCTTCGGGCAGAAGGCGGTTGAGCTCTTCCAGGAGCTCCAGTTGGCGGATTTCTTCTTGCATGCGGCGGTAGCCCGCCACGGTGTTGTGGTCGGTGAAGGCGATGATGTCTAAGCCGCGGGCTTCGGCCCGACGGAGGATGTCCAGGTAGGAGACGTCAGGCTGTTGGTAGTCACTGGAGGCGGGGGTGTGGAGGTGCAAATCCATGACGTACCAACGCCGCTTAGGCGAGCGTTTGCGTGCCACGAGTTGTTCCTTTCTATCGGCAGCAGCTGCTGTGGCCGCTGCCGGATGCAAGCGAGGTTTGGGGCCGCGCGGTTGAGGCGGCCGCTGCGTTGTTTAGATTTGTTGGCGGAGCAAGGTCAAGAGGTCTTCGACCATATAGGGCTTTTGCAGGAACGCGTCTGCGCCGGCTTCCAGGCTTTCCAGTCGGTAGTCCATGCCTGAGGTCATGACGACGTGGGTTTTTTGCAGGTCAGGGTCTTGCCGGATGTTGCTCAACAGGTCGAGGCCGTTGACGCCGCCGGAGAGGTGCACGTCCATCACCAGCAGTTCGGGCTTTTCGCGCCGCAGGTCGTCTAACAGGGCTTCGGCTTGGCCGGAGCCAAACACGACCACGAAGCCTTCCATTTCCAGCAGGGTTTTGAGCAGCATCCGCATGGTGTGGTCGTCTTCAACCAGCATGATTTTCGGCATGGTCTTTCGCTCCTTGATGAGATGCCGGGGGCGGTGTGAGGGCGGCGTCGAGCACTTCGTCCACGGTTTCGACAAAGATGAAGCGGATGGCTTCACGCACTTCGTCGGGGATGTCTTCCAGGTCGGCTTCGTTGCGTTTGGGCATGATGACGGTTTTGAGGTCGGCTCGGTGGGCGGCCAACACTTTTTCTTTGATGCCGCCGACGGGCAGCACTTGCCCGCGGAGGGTGATTTCGCCGGTCATGCCCACCTCGGGTTTGACCGGTCGGCCTGTGAGCAGCGACACCAACGCGGTGACCATGGTGACCCCGGCCGAGGGGCCGTCTTTGGGCTGCGCGCCCGCGGGCACATGGAGGTGGATGTCGGTTTTTTCAAAGAAGTCTTCCGCAATGCCCCATTGGGTGGCCCGAGAGCGGACGTAGGAAAGCGCGGCCCGGGCCGATTCTTGCATCACTTCGCCCAGCGAGCCGGTCAGGATGAAGCCTTTGTTGCCCGGCATTTTGGTCGCCTCGACAAAGAGGATGTCGCCCCCTGCTGGGGTCCAGGCCAGGCCAATGGCCACCCCGGGGATGGCGACCCGTTGGGCAACTTCTTCCAGGCCATAATAGCGCGGACGCCCTAAAAATTCGCGCACTTTTTCGGGGGTGATGTCCACGTGTTCGGTCTTGCCTTCGGCGATTTGGCGCACCACCTTGCGGCAGATTTTGCCAATTTCCCGCTCCAGGTTGCGCACGCCCGCTTCGCGCGTGTAGGAGCGGATGATGGTGTGCAGGGCTTCGTCGGTGAAGGTGATTTCTTCGGGGAAGAGGCCGTTTTCGTGGATTTGCCGTGGGATGAGGTAACCTTTGGCAATTTCGACCTTTTCGTTTTCGGTGTAGCCCGAGATGGGGATGATTTCCATCCGGTCGCGCAGGGGGGCGGGGATGTTGTCCAGGTAGTTGGCGGTGGTGATGAAGAGCACTTGTGAAAGGTCGAAGGCCACTTCCAGGTAGTGGTCGCGAAACTCGGCGTTTTGCTCGGGGTCGAGCACTTCCAGCAGGGCTGAGGCTGGGTCACCGTGGAAGTCGAAGACCAGTTTGTCAATTTCGTCGAGCATGAACACCGGGTTGCGGGTGCCCACTCGCCGCAGGGCCTGGATGATGCGCCCGGGCATGGCGCCAATGTAGGTGCGCCGATGGCCGCGGATTTCGGCTTCGTCTCGCACGCCGCCCAGCGAGATGCGCACGAATTTCCGCCCCATGGCCCGGGCAATGGACCGCCCCAACGAGGTTTTGCCCACCCCTGGTGGCCCAACGAAGCACAAAATGGCGCCTTCGCGGTCGTGGCGAATTTCGTCTTCGGGCGCGCGGGCTTCCAGGGCTTCTTTGCGTTCCAGGCGCAGTTTGCGCACGGCCAGGTATTCCAAAATGCGCTCTTTGACGTCTTCCAGCCCGTAGTGGTCTTTATCCAGCACTTCTTGGGCGTGTTGGAGGTCGAGGTTGTCTTCGGTGGTTTTGCTCCACGGCAGGGAGACCAGCCAATCCAAGTAGGTGCGGATGACGCCATATTCTGCGGCCGCGGTGGGCAGGCGAGAGAGGCGCTCCAGTTCGCGCAGGGCTTGTTTTTTGGCCTCTTCGGGCATGCCGGCTTCTTCGATTTTTTGCCGAAATTCTTTGATTTCGGCGGTTTGCTCGTCTTCCTCGCCCAGTTCGCGCCGAATGGCTTTCATTTGTTCGCGCAGGAAGTATTCCCGCTGCATTTTTTCGATTTCGGAGCGGGCTTCGTCTTGGATTTTTTGCCCCAGTTCCAAGACTTCGACTTCGTGGGTGAGGATGGCGAGCAGTTTGCGCAGTTTGGCCGCGACGGAGTCCAGTTCCAGGATTTGCTGGGCGTCTTCCAGGGGCATGCGCTGGAAGTTGGCAACCGTGTAGGCCAATTGCAGGGGGTCTTCCAGGGCCAGCACCGATGCGACCAGTTCCTTGGGGATGGAGGAGACCATTTCCGAGATGGCCTGGAATTGCTCTCGGACTTGGCGGGCGAGGGCTTCCACTTCCAAGGAATCTTCGACGGTTTCGGGGATGACCTCCACGCGCGCGATGAAGTAGGGTTCGGTTTGGGTGTATTCCAACACCCGGATGCGTTGTTGCCCTTGAACCAGAAGCCGGATGGTGCCGTCGGGGGCGCGGAAGAGGCGGTGGATGCTGGCGACGGTGCCGATGGTGTAGAGGTCGTCGGGGGTGGGTTCTTCCAGTTCGGGTTTTTTGGATGCCACCAGCCCCAGGCGGCGATCGCCAGCGACGACGTCGTCCACCAAGCGCACCGAGCGCGGCAGCCCTACGGTGAGGGGCGTGCCGGTTTGGGGGTAGACGACTGTGCCCCGTAACGGCAGGATGGGGATTTCGAAGACGTCAGGCGGGGTGGGCTCGGGGTCGCGGGGTTGTTCGGCGTCGTTGTCTTGCGCCGCGTCCCCCTTTTTGTTGCTGTTGAGAATACGGTGCAAAAAGGGCATCACGGCCTCTTGCCAGGCCGCGTCCTCTTCCAGCCATTGGAGGATGTCTTCCCAGCCCATATGCCAACGCGTTGCAGGCATCAAAGCGCACTCCTTGACGAGATGGGGTTTTGAGGGGTGGCCGCGCCAAGGGGCTGCGGCTCGGGGAAGGGGTCAGGCTTCATGGGGGAGGCGTCGGGTGCGGACGGTGACCGCCTGCGGGCTTGGTTTGGGAAGGACAACGCGCAGGAAGCCGTCGCGATATTCGGCTTCTACGCGCTGCGCATCAACCGCGGTGGGGAGGGCAATGGTCACTTGAAAATAACCAAAGGGGATTTCCAGACGATGGTAGGCTGTGCCTAAGTCGGGGTCTCTGCGCATGCCGCTGACGATGAGGGTTTGGTTTTCGAGTTTGAGGTTGAAGTCTTTGGCGCGCATGCCTGCGACTTCGACCCGCACGACCACCGCGGTGTCGGTTTCGAAGACGTCGGTCGGCGGGCGCCACGCGGTGCGTTGATGTTCCCAGCGGATGTCTAAAATCCAGAAGCCTTGGGGGTCGTCCGTTTCCGTCGGTACTGCACTCAGGAGGGAGAGCATGGCGCACCTTCCCGGGAGAGGTGTGGGTTGGGTGGTGCCTCAGCGCCCCCGACAGGACTCGAACCTGCAACCGTCGGATTAGAAGTCCGATGCTCTTTCCATTGAGCTACGGGGGCGAGGGGAGGAGGGTCAGTTTTCCACCGGGCGGATGCCCAGGTAATCGCGGCGTCCGCTGAGGGTGCGGAGGATGGTCTGCGGTTGGATGGGCCGGTGGAGTTCTTCGGCGAGTTCCACCGGGGTCATGGGTTTGTTGCCGTGGGCCACCAGGACGCGGAAGATGGCGTCCACCAGCGGCACGTGGGCTTCCAGAAAGTCAGGTTGATGCGCGCAATGGGTCATGAGGACGTATTGCACGCCATCCACCGGATGGATTTCGGCGGTTTCAGGGTCTACCCAATCAACGGTTTCCTCGTCCCATTCGGCAAATTGGGCCTGGTGTTCGGGGCAGAGCAGGCGGTGCATGTAGACCCGCCAGTCGCGCGAGTGCGCCTGCCACCAGGCGAAGTCAATGTGGAAGGGGGTATCCAGGGTGGGTTTGACCAAACTACGGTGTTTTCCCTGTGGCATAGGCTTTCTCCCTTAGATGGCGGATTCGTCCAGGCGGAAGTATAGGTCGCCCACGTGCACGAACCAGGGGCGGCTGGCCAGGAGGGCAAAGATGGGGCCAGGGGGGCAGCGGCGCACGGTGTTGACGGCCGCGTAGAGCCCTGCGGCGTGGACATGCCCCTGGGGGGTGAGTTTGGCGAGTTCGCGCAGCATGGAGACGACCAGGTTTTCGAGGGGGGTGCGACTTTTGGCGGTTTGTTCCCAAACGGTGTCTAAGGCTTCGGGGTCGGGTACGGCGATGACCATGCGTTCGTCGAATTCGGCGGTGACGGTCTGTTTCAGCATCGCGAAGACGGGTTGGGCATCGCTGCCGACCAGCACGCTGCGCACCCAGTCTCGGGTGGGGCGATGGGTGTGGGCTCGGACCAGCACTTCGCCGGCGTTTTCGCCCGGGCTGAGGGTGATGAGGCTGCCGGGGATGAGCCCTTTTTGCTGATACCATTCTGCGAGGCCATAGACGTATTTGCCGTGTCGCACCACCCAGCCGGGGAAGGTTTCACCGGTTTGGGCGTCAACCCACGTGAAGCGCACCCGCGGGGCTTCGTAAGCCGTGGGGAAGAGGGTTTTGGTCTTGGCGCTGAGGGGGAGGGTGCCCGAGCGCCAATGGGGATAGATGAGGGTGATTTCGATTTGGTCGGTTTTGATGGGGAGGGGGATTTCGGGGGAGAGCTCGTCGCCCAAGATGGCCTCGGTGGCCAGCATTTCGTCGGTGAGGGCGTCACGGTCGTAGTCGAGGGGTTTGTAACGCAGGTAGGGCGGCGTTTCTTTGACCCAGGCCGGTTCCAGGCGGTGGAGATACCACAGCACTTTGCCCGCCGGCCCGACTTCGTCAAAGCGCTCGTCTTCTTGAAGCGCGTAATCCAAGGAAAATTCGGCCAGTTTGGGGTTTTCGGCGGGGAAGTCAATTTGCTTCATGATTTCCGCGGTGGGCAGCGGGCCGCCGCCAGCCATGTCGAGCACGGCTTCGGCCAGGTTGAGGTGCCCGACGTGGACTTCCATCAGCAAGGCCCGCGGGAACCAGCGGCCGGCAATGCGGACGAATTCGTCGTTGTTTTGGAGCGCTTCTTCGATGCGCTGGGCAATGGTGTCGCCATAGGCGGCCAACACGCTTTCGACGTTGAGCAGGGGGTTGTTGCTATCTAATTTGGGGGGCTCGTTGAGGACGTGTTGCTCTAACCCTGCGGCAAATTCCCGTTCGCGCCCGTCTTCGAAGCGCACGCGGATGACTTCGAAGGGTGGTTGGGTGGGGTTGTGGGCCGGGCGCACGGCAATGACTTCGCCGGTGGCCCAGTCCAGCGCGGGGAAGACAAGCCGTTGCCCCACTTGGTAGTGCTCTTTGGGGAGGTAGAGCGCGGCTTCCCCGCTGCGGCGGCGTTCCAGTTTTTGCCGCTCGCGCGCCAGCCGAATTTCGACCAGCGCGGCTGCCAGTTCGTCGGGGGTGAGGGGCGTTTCGGTTTCCAGAAGGTGGTTGTAGAGGTCTTCGATGTCTTCTTCGGTGATGGTGAGATCTTCCCAATAGGTTTCACGGATCATTGTCGGCCTCGCTTCACAGTAATCGGCTTTTCTATTATACTCTATCTCGTGCAATGGTACTTTCGCCAGGAAGGGAGCGCGGCTCCCTGGTGCGTAAAGAGGTGAGCCATGAGCGATGAGGAATGGGTGCCCGTGTTGACCACGCCTAATCAGGCCCAGGCTGAAATCTTGCGGGGCTTGCTCGAGGCGCAAGGGGTTTCGGTGTGGTTGTTGCAGGAACCCGCGGCGCGCGCCATTGGTCTGCAGGTTGGCCCGTTGGGGGAAATCCAACTTTTGGTGCCCCAGAGCCAGGCGGCTCAGGCCCGCGCGGTGGTGGATGCGTTTTTCCGCGGTGATTTTGAGGAAGCGTCCTGACCCCCGCGGTGGGTTAGGGGAAGGGGCGTTCCAACCATTCCAAAGGTTCGACGGGGACGTCGCCGACCCAAACTTCCCAATGGAGATGGGGGCCTGTCACGCGGCCGGTGCGGCCAACTTTGCCAATCAGGTCGCCGGTATGCACGCGTTGCCCCTCTTGAACCAGAATTTGGTCTTGGTGGCAATAGGTGGTATAGACGCCCCAGCCGTGGTCAATGATGGTGACGTTGCCGTGGATGGTGGTGGTGCCGGTGAAGACGACCACGCCGTCGGCAGGGGCGTAAATGGGGGTGCCGACGCGGCCACAGAAGTCTAACCCTGTATGATACCAGAAGAAGGTGTCGTTGTAGTTGCGGCGGGTGCCAAAGTAGGAGGGGTGGCAGTCGTCTAACGGCGGTGCTTCGGGGGCGTGAAAGATGCCATTCCAGTAGCGGGTGGGGGTGGCTGCCGCGGTGATGGCGGCAAATTTGGCGGCTTCTTCGCGGTTGAGTTGGGGGTCCAGCAGTTCGGTGGGCACTTGTAAGCGCTCGTAGTGGAAGTTGCCGCTCTTGACGGGGATGGCTTGTGCGAAGGCGAAGGTGGTGCCGTCTTCAAGGGTGAGGGTGGTTTCGAGGGGGTATAAGCCGGGGTCGGCCAAGGCCGAGACGCCTTGCAGGGCCACCCAGCGGTTTTTGAAGGGGAAGAAGTGCAAGGGGTGTTCGCCGAAGAAGCCGCTCAGTTGGGCGTTTTGGGGCGCGGTGACCCACACTTCGCCGGTGTGCCCTTGGGTCCAGGCTTGGGGCTGGGGGGTGATGGCCAGCCCCGAGGGCAAGCCGCTGGGCTCTTGGCTTTGGGGGGTGTTGGGCAATAAGAGCACATCGCCCGGCAGGGCCGCCCACGTGCCGGGAAGTTGGTTGGCCAAAACCAGAGCCCAGGGGTTTTCTGCGTGTTTTAGGCCGGTTTCCAGGAGCGATTGCGAGCCCAGCAAAGCCCGCTGGGGTATGGCCTTTTGTTGGGCTGCTGCGGCTGGCACAATCAGCGAGCGCCCCGCGAAAAGTTGGTAGGGGGTGACCAGATGGTTGATTTTCTGGAGGGTCGGTTCGGGAATGGCCAACGCCCGGCTGAGCGAGGTGAGGGTCTCGCCAAACTGGACGGTGCGGGTGCTCAGTTGCCCGCTGATGATGCCTTCCAGGCCTGGAATGCGCAGTTTTTGCCCCACTTGTAGGTTGGCGGGGTTGCGGATGTCGTTGGCGTCGGCCAGGGTTTGCATATCGAGGCCAAAGCGATAAGCGATGGCCGAGAGGGTGTCGCCGGGTTGGACGATGTAGTAAGGGGCTTCGCCGGCTTCGTCGGCGCGCGCGAGGCGGGGTGGAGGCAGCAGCCACCCTGCCAACAAGGCCAGACCTAAAATCAGCAGTTTACGCTTCATGCCAGGTGACCTCGTCGCCCAAGGTGAATTCGTCCAACCGGTCGGGGTGGATTTCCAAAACGTATTGCGCTGCTGCCCGAGGGACCAGGATATCTACCCAGGGGCGCGCGTAGCGGGCGTCAACGACGCGGCGCTGTTCGTCTAACCAGATGACGGCAATGGGAAACCGCATGAAAAGCATGTGGATGGCTGTATCCCACCGCCCGGCGCGCGGCCATTGGAAGAGCAGCCCGTCATCGCGGGCCAGGCTGCGTTTGCCCATCAGGCCGAGAAATCGGCAGCGGAAGGTGTCGCAGCGCGAGAGATAGAGGGGTGATTTGAGGGGGTGGGTGAGGTTTGTGAGGCGCAAGCGATGGCTCATTGTTTTTTCGCGGAAGCGCGTCAGGCAGGCCGCGGGGGGCGGGCGTGGGTTGGGTGCCCTGGTGTTTGCCTGGGTGAGGTGCGTGGGGTTGGGGCAAGTGCTGGTCGCGTTTGCCCTTCAGATGGAAGGATTATACCATTGCCGCTTCCCGCAAACACAAACCGCCCAGCGGGGCTGGGCGGTGCAGGTGGCAAGGCGTGTGTTAGGCCGAGGGCTCGTCAGCAGGCCCTTCTGTGGCGTTGGAAGCAGGTGCCGAGGGTTTGGCTTGGTCTGCACTTTGGTTGTTGGTCATCTCGGCGTGTTTGGTGAGAATTTCTTCCACGCTGTGGAGCAACGCTTTGGGGGAGAAGGGCTTGGTGATGTAGTCGTCCACCCCCACGATGTAGAGCCCGAGCACGCGGTCAATGCGTTGGGCCTTGGCGGTGACGATAATCACGGGGATGTCGCGGGTGCGCTCCCATGCTTTGAGGCGCTGGTACACTTCCCAGCCATCCATTTCGGGCATCATCAAATCGAGCAAAATCAAATCAACGGTCTCGTGTTCCAGCAAGTCGAGCGCGACGGGCCCGCTTTCAGCCCCCAAAACCTCATACCCCGCCCGGGTCAAAATCAGGCGGATGAGGTCAATCATTTCGGGTTCGTCTTCAATGCACAGGATGCGTTTGCTCATGTTGCCCCTCTTGGGCTGGGTTGAATACGTGATGACAACATCGCCCCGACTCGGCAGAGCCGGGGCGTTGGTCGCGTCAGGGGTGGCTGATGGGACTTGAACCCACAACATCCTGATCCACAGTCAGGTGCTCTGCCATTGAGCTACAGCCACCATGCCGAGCGGCCACATTTTACCATGCCCGCCGTAGGGTGGGAAGGGTTCGGCTGGAGGATTTCCCGCAAAAGTGCGGTTTCAGCCGCCCAGTTCCTTTTCTCTGGTGGCTGCGGCCAGCAGCCGGCGGCGGATTCGGAGCCCGCTTGAGCGCAGGCGTGCCCAGAGCCGATAGCGTTCGGGGTGGAAATCTTCGCGGTCGGGCAGCGGTCCGGTCCATTCGGCCAGCAGCGCGCCCCAGGTGAGCCCGCCGCCGAAGCCCACAAACACCACCTTGTCGCCGGGTTTGAGGCGCCCTTCGGCCGCGGCTTCGGCCGCGGCAATGGGAATGGACGCCGTCGAGATGTTGCCGTAGCGGTCGAGGGTGACGACAAATTTGTCCATCGGCAGTTTGAGCCCTCGGGCCGCGGCTTCCAAAATGCGGTAGTTGGCTTGGTGGGGGATGATGAGGTCAATGTCGTCTAACGTCAGCCCTGCTTTTTTGACCACTTCGCGCGTGCCTTCGGCCATCACGCGGGTGGCAAAGCGGAAGACCGGGCGGCCTTCCATGTAAAGGTAATGCAGGCCGTGGGCTACAGTGTCGGCCGAGGTGGGAATTTTGCTGCCGCCCGCAGGCAGCATGAGCACATCCGCGCCCGAGCCGTCGGAGTGCATCACGGCTTCGAGCACGCCGCCGGGCTTTTCGGAGGCCTGCAACACGAAGGCCCCTGCGCCATCGCCGAAGAGGATGCACGTGTTGCGGTCTTGCCAGTTGACGATGCGCGAAATGGTCTCTGAGCCGATGACCACCGCGGTTTCGATGCTGCCACTGCGGATGGCCTGCGCGGCCATGTTGAGGGCGAAGATGAAGCCGGTGCAGGCTGCCGAAAGGTCGAATGCCCCCGCGCGGCTGGCGCCCAACATATCTTGCACGATGCTGGCAGTGGCAGGGAAGATGTGTTCGGGGGTGGAAGTGGACACAATGATGAGGTCAATCTCCGACGGTTTGACCCCCGCGTGTTTGAGGGCTTGGGTGGCCGCATCCGCGGCCAGGCTGGCCGTGGTTTGGTCGGGCGCGGCGATGCGCCGCTCTCGGATGCCCGTGCGGCTCACAATCCATTCGTCGGTGGTGTCCACCATTTGTTCCAGATCGTGGTTGGTGAGGATATGTTCCGGCAAGGCAGTGCCCCAGCCGGTGATGTGCGCGTAGCGGCTCATGCAGCCTCCCTGTTAGGCTTCATAGCGTCCGAGGATGATGCTGGCGTTGTGCCCGCCAAAGCCAAAGGAGTTGGAGAGCACGTAGCGCACCTGGGCTCGGCGGGCCTGGTTGGGCACGTAATCCAAATCGCATTCCGGGTCGGGGAATTCGTAATTGATGGTGGGGGGCAAGATGCCATCGCGGATGGCCAGCGCGCTGAACATGGCTTCCAGCGCGCCTGCGCCGCCCAAGAGGTGGCCGGTCATGGATTTGGTGGAAGAGACCGGGATTTGGTAAGCCCGTTCGCCGAAAACGGCTTTGATGGCCGCGGTTTCGCTTTTGTCGTTGAGGCGGGTGCTGGTGCCGTGGGCGTTGATGTAGTCAATATCTTCGGGTTGCAGATTGGCCGAGCGGAGGGCGTTGCGCATACAGAGCGCCGCGCCGCCGCCTTGTTCGTCGGGCGCGGTGATGTGAAAGGCGTCGTTGCTGTTGCCATAGCCCACCACTTCGGCGATGATGTGGGCGCCGCGGGCTTGGGCGTGTTCCAGGCTTTCCAGGGCCAGGAAGGTGGCTCCTTCGCCCATGACAAAGCCGTCGCGTTTTGCGTCGAAGGGGCGCGAGGCGCGTTGAGGGTCGTCGTTGCGCTTCGAGAGGGCGGTCATCACTTCCAGCCCGGCCATCGCCACCGGGATGATGACCGCATCTGCCCCGCCAACTAACATGGCGTCGGCGTCGCCTCGGCGGATGACGTGGAAGGCTTCCCCGACCGCGTTGGTGCCGCTGGCGCAGGCCGAAACGACGGCAAAGTTGGGCCCGCGCAGCCCAAATTCGATGGCGATGAGGCCCGGCGCGGTGTCGGCCAGCATCATGGGCACCAGGAAGGGGCTTACTCGGCTGGGCCCCCGACGCTCGTAAACCAACACATCCCGCGCAAAGGTGCTCGCCCCCCCAATGCCGCTGCCAATGACCACGCCGATGCGGTCGCGCTCCAAGTGGTCCAGTTGCCAGCCCGCATTGGCGATGGCTTCCCGGGCTGCTACCAGCGAGAGCTGGGAGTAGCGATCCAGCCGCCGGGCGTCACGGCTGCCAAAATGCGCTGAGGGGTCAAAGCCTTTGACTTCGGCTGCAATGCGGACTTTGTGTTTGCTGGTGTCGAAGTGGGTGATGTAACCCACGCCAGAACGCCCCGCAATGGCGTTTTGCCAAGAGGTTTCGACATCGTTGCCCAGGGGGTTGATGCTCCCTAAGCCGGTGATCACGACTCGGTGTGGCATGCTTTTGCTCCTTCTGTGGTTTGGTCAAATTCGTGATGCTATAACACGCTCCACCGCGTTTGGTTTCAGCGTGTTGGGGGTGGCGGGCAGGGAATGGCGTTTTTTGCCTGGGCTCAATGGGCTCGGGCTTACCCATCCCACCACATGTTAAACCCAAACGAGCCGGAAAGTTCCGGCCCGTTTGGAGGCTCTTTGGGAGGTCTCGAGGGGAGACGAAAATGCGGGGGAAGTTACTTTTGGTCTTTGTAGCAGAACCACCAATCGTAGCAGTCGTATTGCTTGGGGCGTTCGGCAGCGGTTGCGACATCGGCGGCAGGCGGGATGATGACTTTGTCGCCAATCAGTTCGTTTTCCGGCCAGTTGGCGGGCAGGGCAACGCCTTGCTCGTCTGCAACTTGGAAGCCCTTGACCATGCGCAAGATTTCATCCATGTTGCGGCCCAGTTCCTGCGGATAGTACAGGATGGCGCGGATGATGCCTTTGGGGTCCACAATGAACACTGCGCGCACGGTGTTGGTGCCTTTGCCGGGGTGAATCAGCCCCAGCGCATCGGCTACGGCGCCCGTGTCGGCGATGATGGGGAATTCAATCTTCACGCCGATTTTGTCCTCGATCCATTCTTCCCATTTGATATGGGAGAAGACTTGGTCCACGCTCAGGCCGATGAGTTCGGTGTTCAACTTGCGGAATTCGGGGTAGCGCTTCTGGAAGGCGACGAATTCGGTGGTGCAGACCGGGGTGAAGTCAGCCGGGTGGCTGAAGAGGACGAACCACTTGCCTTTGAATGCTTCGGGCAGGTTGAGGGTGCCGTGGGTTGTGACAACTTCCATTTGGGGGAAGGGATCGCCGATGAGGGGCATGCGTTTGATTTCTGTGGTCATGATTGGCCTCCTGTATTGTTTGGAATAGTTCCTATCTTGGTGGCTTTATTTATAACATTAGCGTGCCATTTTGTCAAAGGTTTTGGGGGATTTCTAAGGGATTTCTAATAAAAAAGATAGAAAAGGCGTTGGCGTGTCGTGTTGGGGGGGGTGTGGAGGTGGGGGGGGATTTTGGGGCTATTTGCCCCTGGTGGGGCTGGGGGCGGGGGGATTTTCCTGGCGTATGCTCACCCCAATTTTGTGACATTTGTCACTAACGTGGTTGGCAAGGCGCGTGTAGAATGGCATTGGTTGTGCGAGCCGAAAAGGTTCAGTTTTCCTCCTTCCGAGTTGGTCGGGTATGCCCTGGGCGAGGTGTGCGCCCAGGGCGTGCTCGTTAAAAAAAACCGTTCCTCGGTTATCAACCGAGGAACGGTGATGCACGGGAGGGGGGCTTAGGCGATGACGCCCAACGCGCGGCCCACGTTCGCGAAGGCAGCGAGCCCTTTGTCCAGGTCTTCTCGTTCGTGGGCTGCGGAAATCATGACCCGGATGCGGGCTTTGCCTTTGGGCACGGTGGGGTAGCCGATGGCCATTGCAAAGACCCCTTCGTCGAACAGGCGGCGGCTGAATTCTTGGGCCAAGGTGGCTTCGCCCAACATGATGGGGGTGATGGGGGTCACGCTTTGCCCGGTGTCGAAGCCCAAGCGCTTCATTTCGGCTTTGAAGTAGCGCGTGTTTTCCCAGAGTTTGTCTACCAAATCGGTTGATTCTTCCAGCAAGTCAACTGCGGCCAGGCAGGCTGCAGTGTCGGGCACGGTCATGGCCGAGGAAAAGAGGAATGGCCGCCCACGTTGGCGGAGCCATTCCACGATGCGGGCGTTTCCGGCCACCACGCCGCCGACCACACCAAAGGCCTTGGAGAGGGTGCCGACTTCGATGTCCACTTTGCCGTGCAAGCCAAAGTGGTCCACGATGCCGCGGCCGCCGCGGCCCAACACCCCTTCGCCGTGGGCGTCGTCCACCATCAGGATGGCGTCGTAGTTTTTGGTGATTTCGTAGATGGCATCCAGGGGGGCGATGTCGCCATCCATGCTAAACACGCCATCGGTGACGACCAACGCCCGACGATATTCGTGGCGATGCGCTTGCAGCTTGGCTTCCAGGTCTGCGGGGTCGCAGTGGTTGTAGCGGATGATTTGCGCCCGCGAGAGGCGGCTGCCGTCAATGATGCTGGCGTGGTTGAGCTCGTCCGAAAAAATGACATCCCCGCGTCCCACCAAGGCGGGGATGGTGCCCAAATTGGCGTTGAAGCCCGATTGAAACGTGATGGCGTCTTCCACGCCTTTGAAAGCGGCCAGGCGTTTTTCCAGCTGGACGTGGAGGCTCATGGTGCCGGCAATGGTGCGCACAGCCCCGGGGCCGACGCCGTATTTTTCGATGGCTTCCTGGGCGGCTTGCGCCAGGCGCGGATGATTGGCCAGCCCCAGGTAGTTGTTGGAGCAAAAATTGAGCACTTTTTTGCCGTCCACAACCAGCCAGGCCCCTTGGGGCGACTCCAGGGTGCGGATGTGGTTGTACAACCCGCTTTCGCGCAGGTTTTGCAGTTCGTCTTCAATCCATTGTAGTTTCGGAGGAAGCGCGGTTTCCATAAACATACCCTCGTCAAAGTGGGATGAAGTGCGGATATGGAAGCAGGCATCGGGGTGTGGCGTGGATGCCCGCGCGGGGGAAGCCCCGCGCCTCGTCTGCGTGACGAGACGCTTTCAGTATAGCACAAACCGAATTGCTGTTAAGATGGCTTTTTGTAGGCGTAAGCTTTCTTCGGCTGTTTGAAATCGCATCTGTGTCAGCCTTTTTGGGGTGGCCTCAAAGCCCTCGGGGCATCTGTGGTATATCCCCCTCTGCAAGTCAAGAATCCAGGTCGGCGATCAGGTCGGTGAGGTCGCGTTCGCGCAGCAGCCGCCGTTTCCAAAGGTTGATGGTGGGGACGACGTACGGCAGCAAGCGCAGGGAATACACCGGCGGCAAGATGGGCACGCCGAACATGTCGCCGAAAAGGATGAGCGCAAAAAGGTTTTCGAGGTCGGCGCGTTGGCGGCGAAAG
>CAYLRJ010000093.1:0-5645 GCA_964386185.1 uncultured Anaerolineaceae bacterium | reverse complement strand
TGCCAGCGGCGGGGTCTTCCAGGCCGTATTTTTGGATGAGCGCGAGCACCATGTCGGTGTGTTTTTGCTCACTGTCGGCGATGTTTTGGAAGATGGACAAGCCCCATTTGTCGTAGAGGGCGATGTAAACGTCGTGGGCCAGTTTTTCTTCTTCGCGCATGTAGAGCAGGCTGGCTTTTTCGTCGTCGTTCAGGTCGCCGCTGGGCAGCGCGAGGATGGCCTCAGCGCTCATTTCACCGTTTTCGGGGTTGAGCGCAGCACCCGTGCCCTGCCCTTGGCCTTGCGGCCCGCGGCCGTTTTGCTGTTGCAGGGCAGGCGTGGCCACCGCGGCGGTGGCGGTGTCGTTGGTGATGGTGGTGTTGATGGTGGTCGTGCCTTCGCACGCGGTGAGGAAGGCCCCAAGGGCCAGGATGAGGAGCGTGAAAGCCGCATAGCGGCGTAAGTTGCGTAACATGGTTGACCTCCTTAGTTAGGTGGTGGGGTGGTAAGGGTTAGTGAACGAGCAAAAGGATGAAAAGCCCCCCAAGGGGCAGAATGAACCAGGGAAAACATCCCCAGCCTCGGCGGCCAAAGCCGCGGCGGGGGCGAAAGTAAGGTCGGCGGCCAAAACCGCCTGGTCGTCCTCGCATGAGATACCTCCTTGGGCTTGGAAAGGTCTTGCTGATGTGCAAGGCGCTTGCTTCGTTTGGTAAAGTGGGCTCCATGCGCTGGGCGCATGTTTACGATGTTTATCGTACCAGGAGGGTGTAAAACAGGCATGAAGCGTGTGTAAAAGGGTTGTAAAAATTGACAGAGCCAGGCCTTGAGGCACTTGTTTTTCCTCTTCCCTTTTGGTAAAACTGCCTTCATTGGGCTTTTATTACGCTTGGCGTGGCACATGATGGAGGAGTGTATTAAAAGAACCAGAGTGTGCCTTAAAAATTACTGAAAGTTTCTCAACTTTATTTACAAAAACTCCCCTTGTAAGATATAATTTACCCATTATCTTAAGGGGAGGGTTTGTACTTCACCATGACCAGATGGGTTCCGAGGCTGAAGCAATGGTGGCATAGGTTGCTCTGTGGGGGAATGTTGGCGTTAGCGATGCTGATGTTGGGCCGTCCTTCCGTAGCCTGGGCGTTGGATATTTGGTTGGTGACCAATCAGAACCGCATTTTGGTCATCCGCCATGTGGAGCAAGCACCGGTGCAGGAAGTGGTCTTGGTGCATGACCCCGTGCCCGATGCGCTCCGCAATGATTTTGGCGACCTCGCCTTTGCCCTGGACGGCAACTTGTATGGCATTTCCATGACGTATGGCGTGCCCGCGCAGCTCTATCGCATTGATTTGACCACGGGGGGCATCACCCCAGTGGGGCCTACTTTTCCCTTTGAGTGGGGCAACGCGCTGGAGTTCGACCCGCGGACAGGGCGGGCTTACACGGGAGGCGGATTGCTGAGCGCCAATCCGTATCGGTTCCTCGATGGGTTCTACATCTTCGACAACCTCGACCCGGCAACCACCACCCTGTGGTATGACTTGACCGCCGACTACCCCAACGGCGGTTTTACCGGAGATTACGCCTTTGCCAACGGCCACCTGTATGCCATTTGGGGCATTTGGAACGGCGCAGCCTATGAGCACTACCTCTTTCAGGTGGAAATGGACCCCGCGGGCAATCCGGTTTCTTACGTCAATTTGGGTTACGTGGAAGGCACCCTGGGAGCAGCCAGCAAGGGCATTTGGGGGCTGGCCAGTGATGGGCATGTTTTGTATGCGACGACGCCGTGGGCGCTGTATCGGGTGGATGTGTCGGGCGGCACGGCATCCTACACCAAAATCATTGATTACACCCTCAACCCCGGCGAGGAAGTCAACGGCGCGACCACGCGCTGGGCTGACCTCTCCCTTACTTTGACTTCCGACGTCTCCACCTTGCACCCGGGCGAAACAGCCCATCTCACTCTGACGGTGGCAAACGCGGGGCCGTACCCTGCGGATAGCGTGGTGGTGGCGGTGACCTTGCCCGCAGGGGTGACCTTCCAGAGCGCCAGCAGCGGAAATTACGACCCCGCCACCAACCTGTGGACTTTGCCCGCCCCGCTGGCCGTAGGCGCCAGCCTCTCCTTGGACCTCACCGTGCAGGTGCTGGATCCAGGCGCGTGGACAGTGCAAGCGCAAATTGTCGCGGCTGGCCCGGCCGATGTGGATAGCGCGACGTCGCAGGGCTTTGATGTGGACGACCTCTCCGACGGCTTGCCCGACGATGACGAAGCCCAAGTGCGCTTGGTGGCGCTGGCCGATTTGCCCGCGGCTGGCTTCCCGCAGCGCGAGGGGCTTCAACCCAGCCTCCGGGCGGCGGCCCCGAAATCCATGACTCGTGCTGCCAGCAAGGCCAACACCCCGTGGTTGGAAATCCCTGCCCTGGGCGTCCAAGCAACCATTTTGGGCGTTCCCCTGACCGCGCAAGGGTGGGATGTCGCTTGGCTGGGGCGCTCGGTAGGTTGGTTGGAGGGCTCGGCGTTCCCCACCTGGGTGGGTAACACCGTGCTGGCGGGGCACGTTTGGAACGCAGACAACACCCCTGGCATCTTCGCCGGCCTCAAGACGCTTCAATATGGCGAGCGCGTGGTGATTCACGCGTGGGGGCAGCGCTATGTTTACGAAGTGCGGAAAAAATGCTTCCTGAACGCGGCCGAAAGCGAGCGGTTGTTTGTCCCCCAAACGCACGATTGGCTCACCTTGCTCACCTGCACCGAATATGACCCCGCAGCCGAGCAGTATCGGAAGCGCTTGGCGGTTTGCGCGGTGTTGGTCGCGGTTGAGCCCGAAGCGATGGAAGCCCTCAACGGGGAAGATGCACGGTAAAACGAGCCCCTTGCCCGGGTTCGCTTTCGACGGTCACCCGGCCGCCGTGGGCTTCGGCCAGGGCTTTGACCAGGGCCAGCCCCAAGCCCGTCCCGCCTCGACGGCGTGAGCGGGAAGCATCGCCACGATAGAATGGCTCAAAAATGTGGGGGAGATCCCGGGGCGCGATGCCTTCCCCTGTATCGGCAACCCAGAGATGCACCGTGTTGGGGGTCGCATCCCACCCCAAGGTGATTTGACCGCCTGCGGGTGTGTGTTGGATGGCATTGTCCACCAGGTTGAACAGAATCTCTTTGAGCGCATCAGGGTCGGCTTCCAAGGTGAGGTCGGGCCCGGCCGTGAGGTGGACCGTGCGGTTTTGCGCCAGCAGACGCACTTGGGGCAGAAAGTCTTGGAAAAAATCGGCCAGGTGGATGGTTTGTTTGTGCAGGGTGGGCTGGGTTTCGATGCGGGTGAGGTCCAGCAGCTGTTCGCTGAGGCGGGTCAGGCGGGTGACTTCGCGATACATGCTTTGCAGCAGGCGGGCTGTGGCGGCGGGGTCATCTTGGGCGCCGCGCAGCAGCACTTCCAGCGAGCCCTGCAAAGCCGTCAGTGGGGTGCGGAGTTCGTGAGCTGCGTTGGCAACAAAGCGCCGCTGCGCGGCAAAAGAGGTTTCCAGTTGGGCTACCATGTGGTCAAAGGCGTGGGCCAGTTGGCCGATTTCGTCGTTTTGTTGCGGAAGGTCCAGCCGTTGGCTGAGGTCTCCCTGTGCGATGCGCTGGCACGTGGCAGCCATTTGGCGCAGGGGGCGCAGGGCGGTGTGGGTGAGCCAGAGGCTTCCTGCAGCCCCCAAGGCCAACACCACCAGGCCGCCCAACAGCAGCCAAAGCCGTTGATGCCAGAGCATTTGTTCCAGCGGAGCCAAAGAAGTGCTGAGTTGGATCACGCCCAAAATGTGTTGGCTGCCCGGCGCTGGCCGCCAGGGGATGAGCACCACCAAAGTGCGTTGGCCGTTGAAGGTGCGCGTTTGGTCAATTTCGTTGTGGCCCTGCAGGGCCTGGGCAATGGCTTGTGGGTCGGGCGGGGGGGCGAGGGGCTCCTCGGGAAGGCGGCGGCCTTGGGCTAAGATCTGCCCGCCGCGGTCCACAATGAGCGCAGCGGTGTCTTTGGAGGTGAGGTCTTGAGCCAAGTGTTGAGCCGTGGCGGCCAAGGCTTCGGAAGAGGGCTGGGAGGGCAACGTCGCGGTCCAGCGTTCGATGATGGGTTTGGCCTGGGCCCGCAGCCGCGCCGCGGTGGTTTGAAGCAGGAAGTGTTGGGTTTCCCACGAAAAGGCTGCCCCCAAGGTCGCCAAGAGCACGGCCATGAGGGTGACGTAGAGCAGCGTCAA
This sequence comes from uncultured Anaerolineaceae bacterium, assembly GCA_964386185.1. Taxonomy (GTDB): domain Bacteria; phylum Chloroflexota; class Anaerolineae; order Anaerolineales; family DRMV01; genus DRMV01. The sequence continues at coordinate 1,432 of CAYLRJ010000093.1, read as the reverse complement.
GCGCCAATGGAGCGGAAGGTCGCGCCAGGGTTTCATGACGAGGCTTCCCCTTCATCCCCCTCGGGATAGAAGGCATAGCCCACCCCGTAGATGGTGCGGATGCGGCGGGGCGGCTTGTCGCCGATTTTTTCCCGCAAATGGCTGACGTGGACATCCACCACGTTGGTGCCGCCGACGTAGTCGTATCCCCAAATGCGGTTGAGCAGCGTTTCGCGGGTGAAGACCCGCCGCGGGTGGCGCATGAAGAGTTCCAAAAGGTCAAATTCGGTTGGGGTGAGATGCACCGGTTGGCCGTTGAGGGTGACTTCGTGGGTTTCGGTGTTGAGCACCAAATCGTCGCCTGCTTTCAAGATGGCGGGCTCGGTGTGTTTGCCGTGACGCCGAAGCAGCGCGCGGATGCGGGCGAGTAACTCGGCAAAACTGAAAGGCTTGGTCACGTAATCGTCAGCGCCCAAATCCAAGCCGGTCACGCGGTCGGTGATGCTGCGCCGCGCGGTCAGCATCAAGATGGGGATGTCGTTGCCTTCCTGCCGGATTTTTTGGCAGAGCGTGAAGCCGTCCATGTCGGGCAGCATGATGTCTAAGATGAGCAAGTCAAAGGTGCCGCGCTGCAAGGCCTGGTAGCCGGTGAGGCCATCAGGCGCAATGACCACTTGATAGCCCTCGTACGTCAACCCTGTGCGAAGGAACTCGGTAATGGCGGGTTCGTCTTCGATGATGAGGATGCGGGCGTTGGCAGCGTTTTCGGTGGGCATGGTGACCTTGGAAGAATGGCAGGTGGGGCGCACAGCCGTGGGGCAATGCAAAAAGGCTTCACTTCATTCATTATACAATGGGAAGCGGGCAGGAAGCGGGCAGGGAACGCCTGGGCAGAGCCGATGGGCTGGGAAGGCCGCAGGGGTCGGCCGAGGAAGAGAGCGGCGGAGATAGGGCGCCTGCCCCGCCCGAGGGCAAGGCAGGCGCCAGGGGGGAGTAGGGTGCCCTTGGGTGGGCAATGCTACCTCGCCGCGAGTTAGGGCATCATGACCACGTTGTAGATTTTGTCCACCGCGCGCATCAAATCTTTGACTGCCACCGCGTATTCGGCTGCATGGCGTGAGCGCCCCTCTTGGTAGGCTCGATAGGCTTTTTGATAAAAGGCCTCGGCCAAATTCAGCACTGCCCGGGCGTCCGCGATTTCGGCGGACTGCTGAGGGGCCAGGCTTTCCATTTGTTGGACCATCAGCGTGGCCCGGTGGAGTTCACGGTAGGCGCTGTCGAGTTCGAAACCGGCCCGCAAAGCCTCGGTGCGTGGGTCGGGTGGCGGCGGTGCGCCGGGCGGCGGCGGGGGCGGTGCGCCTGGGCCGGGGGGTGCGCCGGGCGGCGGCGGGGGCGGTGCGCCTGGGCCGGGGGGTGCGCCGGGCGGCGGCGGTGGTGCGCCTGGGCCGGGGGG
>CAYLRJ010000092.1:0-5871 GCA_964386185.1 uncultured Anaerolineaceae bacterium | reverse complement strand
GGTGGGCGTGGCCGCGGGCAAACCCAACACCAAAGTCAGCATCCACTTCCGCAAAGCCGCGGCCAAGGCCATCCGCCTGGACGACGCGCCCCTGCGCAAGCGCAGCGCTACCCGCGGCGCGAAAATTGCCACGCTCAAGCCCAAAGACGAGGTCGTCAAAGTCGTCAGCGGCTGACAACAACCCACCTCAACCCCGGGAGGGCACCGTGCCCATCAAAAACAACGTCACCCGCATGTTAGACCAACAAGGCATCGCCTACACGGCCTACGAACTTCCGCCCGAGAAACTGGGCGCCCGCGAAACCGCGCGCCGATTGGGGGTGGACCCAGCGCGGGTCTTCAAAACCATCGTGGTCGTCCGCAGCGGGCGGGGCAAGCCCATTTTGGCTGTGGTCTCGGCGCTACAAGAAGTTGACGTCAAAGCCGTGGCCCGAGTCGTGGGCGAAAAGAAAGTGCGCATCCCCACCCAACGCGAAGCCGAGCAAATCACCGGCCTACAAGCCGGGGGCATTTCGCCCCTGGCCCTCCGCCAGCGCGGGTTCACCGTGATATTAGATGAAAGCGCTCAAGAAGCGGACTTCCTGCACATCTCTGGGGGACAACGCGGGCTCAACATCCGCCTGCGCGTAGAAGATTTCGTGAAGCTCACGCGTGCGCGGCTGGCGCGCATCGGGCGGCCCACCCCGCCAACGTAAAAAATCCATAAACAAGGCAAACAACGGCCTTGCGGTAACGCTCATATCTCACCTATACTTTAGAAACGCCCTTTAGCACAGCGCGCCTGCACAGTCGCGCTGAGCGCCTTATATCTCAAGGGCATTCCCGCTTGATTCACTTCAAACCTTTAGGAGGAGGTCGTATGTCCAAGCGTGTGTTCTATTTTCTTGGTGTGCTGTTGGTTTTAGGCGTGCTTTTGGCCGCCTGCGGCGGTAGCGCGCAGACCAGCAGCAATCCTCAAGCCGTTCAAACCGTTGTTGTCACCGTCGAAAGCAATGCCTCCAGTGGCTATGGCACCACGTTGAAGGCCGTGAAAGAGCGCGGTTACCTGATTTGCGGTGTGAACGCCCAACTGCCTGGCTTCGGCTACGTGGACAAAGAAGGCAACTACAAAGGCTTCGATGTGGACTACTGCCATGCGGTCGCGGCTGCCATCTTTGGCGATCCCAGCAAGGTGGAATTCCGCCCGCTGACGGCAAAGGAACGCTTCACCGCGCTGCAAACCGGCGAAATCGACGTCCTCATCCGCAACACGACGTGGACGCTGACCCGCGACACCGAACTGGGCACCAACTTCGCGCCCACCACGTTCTATGACGGCCAGGGCATCATGGTGCGCAAAGACAGCGGCATCAAGACCCTGGAAGACCTGCAAGGCGCGAAAATCTGCGTGGCCACCGGCACGACCACCGAGCTGAACCTGGCTGACCAAATGGCCGCCCGCGGCATTGACTACACCCCTGTGGTCTTCGAAACCGCGGACCAGGTGTTTGGTGCTTACGAAGAAGGCCGCTGCGATGCTGTGACCACCGACAAATCGGGCCTGGTCTCCCGCCGCAGCACCTTGAAGAACCCCGCCGACCATGTCATCTTGGATGTCACCCTCTCGAAAGAGCCGCTGGGCCCGGTGGTCCGCCAGGGCGACGATCAGTGGTTTGACATCATCAAGTGGGTGGTCTTCGCGACCTTCACCGGCGAGGAAATGGGCATCAACTCCCAGAATGTGGACGAAATCAAAGCCAAGACCGACGACCCCAACGTCAAGAAATTCCTGGGCCTGGAAGGCGAAATGGGCCAGAAACTGGGCCTGAGCGACGACTGGGCCTACAACATCATCAAATACGTCGGCAACTATGCGGAAATCTACAACCGCAACCTGGGTCCCGACACGCCCTTTGACCTGCCGCGTGGGTTGAACTCCTGCTGGAAGGACGGTGGCTTGCTCTACGCTCCGCCCATCCGGTAAGCGCACCTGCCTCTAAGGGAAGGAAGCGCCCCTGGGTGCTTCCTTCCCTTTTTGCTTTTGTGAGGACACAAGACCCTGGCACGGAGGGCTGTTCATGAAAGAAACCACAATCCCCTTTTGGCGCGACGAGCGCGTCCTTCAATGGATTGCGCAAATCATCTTCCTCATCGTCGTGGTCGCCAGCGGGGCCTACCTTTATCACAACATGATGACTGCGCTGGCGCAACGCGGCCTGTTGCCCAGTTTTCACTTCCTCAAACTCACGGCGGGCTTCGATATTGGCGAGCACCTCATCCCCTACAGCCGCAACGATACCTACGGCCGTGCACTTTTGGTAGGGATTCTCAACACCATTGAAGTCAGTTTCCTGGGCATCATCTTTGCCACCATCTTAGGTATTATCATCGGCGTCATGCGCCTCTCACAGAACTGGCTGTTGAACAAAATCGCCAGTGTGTACATCGAGATCATCCGTAACGTGCCCCTGCTGGTGTTGTTGGTCTTCTGGTACACCGGCGTGTTCCTGCAGTTTCCTCGGCTGAAAGAGGCCAAAATTCTTCCCGGGCCGACGTATGTGAGCAACCGAGGCGTGGCTATGCCGTGGGGGAAGCCCACCGAGACGTGGCACATCTATCTCTATGTATTGGCTTTGGGCTTGATTTTGGCGGCCATTGTCTGGTGGCGCCTGACCCTCATCGGCAAGCGCACGGGCAGAATGCCGCTGGTCACCGTCTGGTCTACGCTGACGTTTTTGGGCGTTGCCCTGCTCGGCTGGATTGGCATTACCCTCATCTACCACCAAGCCCCGCTGGCGTTAGACAGGCCCGAGCTCAAAGGGCTGCGCACCGTGGGCGGGCTGGAACTCACGCCCGAATTTCTGGCGCTGCTCTCGGGCCTGGTGTTTTACACCGCGGCGTTCATTGCCGAGGTGGTGCGGGCCGGCATCCAATCGGTATCTAAAGGGCAGGTGGAAGCCGCCCGAGCGTTAGGGCTCAACGGGTTCCAAACCCTGCGGTTGGTGGTCTTTCCACAGGCTCTGCGGGTCATCGTCCCGCCCATGACCAGCCAATACCTCAACCTCACCAAAAACTCTTCGCTGGCAGTGTTCATCGGCTTCCCCGATCTGTATTCCGTGGCCGGCACCATCCACAACCAAACCGGCCGGGCTGTGGAAGTGACCATCTTGATGATGGCCGTGTATCTCTCCTTCAGCCTGATGACCTCGGTGTTCATGAACTGGTACAACAAAAAGATCCGCCTGGTGGAGCGATAAGCCATGATGAACAGAGAACCGAAACAATACTCAAGTGGTGAGGTGTTGGCCCCGCCGACCGAACGCTATACCATCTTGGGATGGCTACACAAAAACCTCTTCAGCACGTGGTATTACACCCTGCTGACCCTGGTCACCCTCTACATCCTGTATGCCATCCTCAAACCCACCCTCATCTGGATCTTCACCCAAGCCCAATGGCAAGTCGTCGTGGTCAACCTGCGGCTCTTCATGGTCGGGCAATACCCCAAAGACCAGCTCTTCCGCATTTGGTTGGCCCTCGACTTACTCGCCTTTACCGTGGGGTTAGCGTGGGCGCTCCTCCTGCCTAAGGAACGCCGCGTCGGCTTGGTGCTGCTCGTCATCCCCCTTCTGCTGGCTGCCCTGCCCTTCATCAGCAGCTATTCCCGCATCAACTGGATCCTGTTTGCCGTCATCGGTTTTGTCGGCTGGGCCATAGGGAAATGGCAGCCCAAAAGGATGCGCCGACCGCTGATTGTGCTCATGTTGGGATATTTTCCCATCCTCATCTTGCTCATCAGCGGCTTCGAACCCATCCTCAAACTGGTCAAAACCAACTATTGGGGCGGCTTGCTCCTCACCATGCTTTTGGCCGTAGTGGGCATTACGCTATCCTTCCCTTTGGGCATCTTATTGGCCCTCGGGCGTCAATCCAAACTGCCCATTGTCAAAACCTTCAGCATCCTCTACATTGAAATGGTACGCGGCGTGCCGTTGGTGACCATCCTCTTCATGGCCCAACTAATGCTGCCCCTCTTCCTGCCGCCTGGGCTCAAAATAGACAACGTCTTGCGAGCCATGGCCGGGATGGTGCTCTTTGCCGCGGCTTACATGGCCGAAAACGTGCGCGGCGGCCTCCAAGCCATCCCCAAAGGGCAACACGAAGCCGCCTGGGCTTTGGGGCTCAACGGGTTCCAAACCATGTTCTACATCATCTTGCCCCAAGCCCTGCGGAACGTCATCCCGGTCATCGTGGGGCAATTCATCGCCCTGTTCAAAGATACATCGCTGGTCGCCATCGTCGGCCTGTTAGACCTGCTCGGCATCGCCTCGACGGTCTTGGCCCAGCCCGAATTCATCGGCCGACAGCGTGAAGTGTACCTCTTCATCGCCTTGATTTACTGGGTATTCAGTTACGCTATGTCCTACGCCAGCCGCCGCCTGGAAGTGGCCCTGGGCGTGGGTGAACGCTAAACTCGGAGGCTAAAATGAGAGAAACGGTAGCCAAGTTGAAGACCACCCCCGAACAAATCCTCGATCTGCCGGAGGAAGACCGCAACGCAGCCATCGAACGCGGCGAACTCCCCATCGTCCTGGCCCACGAAGTCCACAAGTGGTATGGCAACTTCCACGTCCTGCGCGGCATCAACATGGAAGTGTACAAGGGCGAGGTCATCGTGATCTTTGGCCCTTCCGGCTCGGGGAAGTCCACCTTCATCCGCACCATCAACCGCCTGGAAGAATACCAAAAGGGCAAAATCATCGTTGACGGCACAGAGCTCAGCCGCGACATCCGCAACATCGAAAAAATTCGCATGGAAACCGGCATGGTCTTCCAGCAATTCAACCTCTTCCCCCACCTTACCGTGATGCAAAACATCACCTTGGCGCCCATCCACGTGCGCAAATGGCCCAAGGAAAAAGCCGAAGAGGTCGCCATGCAGCTGCTCAAGCGCGTGGGCATCCCCGAACAGGCCGACAAATACCCCGGCCAACTCTCGGGTGGGCAACAACAGCGTGTGGCCATCGCCCGCGCCTTGGCCATGCAGCCCAAGATCATGCTCTTCGACGAGCCCACGTCGGCCCTTGACCCCGAGATGATCAAAGAAGTGCTCGACGTCATGATCGAACTGGCCGAAAGCGGCATGACCATGCTCGTGGTCACCCACGAAATGGGCTTCGCTCGCGCCGTGGCCAATCGGATGTATTTCTTCGATCAAGGGCAAATCGTCGAAAGCGGCACCCCCGAAGAAATCTTCTCCGACCCCAAGGAAGACCGCACCAAACTCTTCCTTTCGCAAATTCTGCACTAACGCCTTTTGCCCCCCGTGCCACGCTCGCCCCGCAAATGCGGGGCGAGCGTGTTTCTAAAACCCACCCGCAAGACCAGATGCCCTCACAGCCTTACGGCGTCTGCACTTGCACCTTATAAGCCATCGGCGGAACATCTAACCTGAGTTGCACAGCAAAAGGCTTCAACGTCTGCACACACATCTTCGTCGGGTCCGGCAAAACCGCATACACATGCACCAACAAAAGGTCCTCTTGCCGAGCAACTTCGACCCGCAAACGGTGACAAGGGGTAGGCAACCGGCCCTGCAACGACAGCCAAACAGCCCCATCGCGCACCGTCACCTTGGCTTGCACACCAAAGACCTTCGCCCGCAGCCCCTCCTCATCCGTCGGCTGCGGCATCAAATCTTGCCAAGTTTCATTAGGAGAAATGGGAACAGGCACAGGCTCAACCTCCGCAGTCATCGTCGGCGTAGGCACAGGGGTCAACGGCGTGGCCGTCGGCGGCACCGTCACCAACAAAATCCCCTGATCGGGCGGCAGGGTCGAAGGCGGCTGAGCCGCGCAGGCAGCCAACCCTCCCCCCACCACAACAAAAACC
>CAYLRJ010000091.1:0-21145 GCA_964386185.1 uncultured Anaerolineaceae bacterium | reverse complement strand
TGGGGCGACCACCCCGAACCGTGGCCGCCCTATCAGCCTGCCTACGAACTCACCCGCGGCGACATTGTGGAAAGCATCCACGCCGCCGCCATCGCCGTGGTGGACGCCCAAGGCAACCTGCTGGCTTCCTACGGCAACCCTTTCGTGTTCACCTACCTGCGCTCCTCGGCCAAGCCGTTTCAAGCGCTGCCCTTCATCGAAGACCGCGGCCACGAACACTTCGGCCTCACCGCTGAGGAAATCGCCATCATCTGCGCCTCGCATTCCGGCACCGATGAGCATGTGCGGGTGGTGCGCAGCATTCAGGCCAAAGCCGGGCTGCAAGAGAGCCAACTGCAATGCGGCGTGCACCCGCCCTACCACCAGCCCACCGCGGTGGCGCTGGCATGTCGCGGCGAAGCCCCCACCCCCAACCGTCACAACTGCTCTGGCAAACACACCGGCATGTTGGCGCAAGCCGTGCTCCACGGCTGGCCGACCGAAAACTACCTCGCGCCCGACCACCCCGTGCAGCAGCGCATCCTGCACACCTTGGCCGAAATGAGCGGCCTGGATACGGAAGCCATCATGATAGGCACCGACGGCTGCTCCGCGCCCAACTTTGCCCTGCCCCTCTACCATGCGGCCTACGCCTACGCCCGCCTGGCCGACCCGCGCGGCCTGCCCGCAGCCCGCGCCGCGGCGCTGGAAACCATCTTCGCCGCGATGACCAGCCACCCCTTCATGGTCGGCGGGCCGGGGCGCTTCGACACCCGCTTCATGGAAGCCGCAGGCGGGCAGATGCTTTCCAAAGCCGGCGCAGAGGCCTTCCAGGGCCTGGCCCTGCGCGCCGGCGTGGTGCCCGGCGTGGAAAGCGGCGTGGGCATTGCCATCAAAATCGCCGATGGCGACGGCAAAGGCCGCGCCCGGCCCGCGGTCGCGCTGGAAGTGCTGCGGCAGCTCGGCGCGCTCGACGACGCACTCGCAACCGCCCTCGCCGACCTCGGCCCGCGGCTCACCCTCACCAACTGGCGCAAAATCCCCGTGGGCGAGGGCCGGCCGTGTTTTGTTTTGGGAGATGGATGATGAGGGCAGAAACCACTTTCCGAGTTCAAAACTTTTCTCATTTCACCCGAGCAGAAATTGCGTTCAAAGACTTGACTGTTTTCGTCGGCCCTCAAGCCACCGGAAAGAGTTTGCTGCTGCAACTCTTCAAACTCAACCTCGACGCGGCTGGCATCAAAGCAGCGTTGAAACGGTACGGCGCGGTGTTGAAAACCCCTTCTCAATGGGCTGAGGCTTACTTCGGCGAGGGTTTTACCTCAGTGTGGTCGTCCAACACCCAATGGCAATGGGGTGACCAAACCCAAACCCCCACCAGCATTGCCGAGAGCACCAACAAAGGCGACCAACGAGTCTTTTATCTCCCTGCTCAACGGGCGCTCATTTTTCAACAAGCGAGTTGGCCGCGTCCCTTTTCCGATTTCCGCTGGCAAGACCCTTTTGTGGTCCGCCATTTCAGCGACCAAATACGCCTATTGCTGGATAGCGGTTTAGGGGGTGAACAAGGAGTGCTCTTCCCCAAAGCACGCCGCTTGCACAGCACCATTCGCACGAATCTCGAACAACACATCTTCCGAGGGGCAAAACTCAAAGTCGTGGTCGACCGCGGACAAAAGCGGCTCATGTTAGAACTGCCCCAAGGCGAACAGTTGCCTTACCTCAGTTGGTCTACTGGGCAACGCGAATTCACCCCCTTGCTCTTGGGAATTTATTGGCTGTTGCCTTTAGGCCCTCGCAACAAACGCCCTCATGTGCACTGGGTGATCATCGAAGAACCGGAAATGGGGCTGCATCCTACAGCCATCGCCGATGTATTGCTGTTGACCCTGGAACTGCTACGCCGAGGCTACAAAGTGGTGCTGAGCACCCATTCCCCCACCGTTCTGGATTTGCTCTGGGCCTGGAAGTTCATCCAACAGCGTCCCCAGCCCGAAGCCGCCGATTCCTTCTGTGCCCTGTTCGACCTCAAAAAAGAGCAACACACCGAAGCCCTGGCCAAAGTATTGTGGGAAAAGACCGCTGCCGTGTACTTCTTCGAGCCAGACGCCCAAGGCACCCAAGTGCGGGATATTTCGTCCCTCGAAGTGCTTGCCGAAGACGAAGCCGTGGCTTCTTGGGGGTATCTCACCTCTTTCTCTGGGCGTGCCGGTGATGTCGTGGCCGACATTGTCAACCAGCAGGAGGGAGAGTAGCCATGTGCAAGTGTGACTTCGGCCAGGCTGTCACACAAGCCCTTGGCAGCGCGTGTTGCCAAAGCGGCCTTCAGGCCTTGGGAAGCAATAGTTCGTATGTGTCGTCTCGGAACACGCGAAACATCGCCGGCAGCGCTGACATCGACCAGTGCATGAAGCTTGATGCTCCCAACGCCCCACGGTGGGATTATGCCGTGGGCTACTGTGACGACGACTGCCGAAAGATCTTCTTCATCGAAATCCACTCCTATAAGATCGGTGACCTTCGCAAAAAGAAACAATGGCTTGATGCGTTTTTGCAAGGCCAGGGCAAACCCCTTAGACAGTGGGCCTCGCACTCGCAAGTCGCATATTATTGGATCCCCACCCAGGGTGCCCCAAGCAAAAACACACCTCAATATCGTCAACTCCGTCGTCTCGGCTTTCGCATCGCCTCTCAGGTCAACCTTCAGTGCCCATGACGCCTACCACGACCAACTTCCCCCCGCCAGAGGCCCTGCGCCCCAAGGCCGAAGAGGTCCACCGCCGCCTGCTCGCCCACTTTGGCAAGCCGGTGTGGCGGCAACCTCTGCCGCCGTTGGACGAGTTGGTCTCCACCATCCTCTCGCAAAACACCAACGACGCCAACCGCGACCGGGCTTTCTTCGCGCTCAAAGCCCGCTACCCTTCCTGGGAGGCCGTGCGCGACGCGCCCACCGAAGAAGTCATCGCAACCATCCGCCCCGCGGGGTTGGCCAACCAAAAAGGGCCCCGCATCCAAAACGTCTTGCGGCAAATCACCGCCGAGCAGGGCCGCCTCACCTTGGATTACCTGGCCGACATGTCCCCCGAGGAGGCCAAACGCCACCTCACCCGCTTCAAAGGCGTCGGGCCAAAAACCGCAGCCATTGTGTTGCAGTTTTCGTTGGGCAAGCCTGCCTTTCCGGTAGATACCCACATCTACCGCGTCACCGGACGGCTGGGGCTGCGCCCGCCCAACATGAGCCGGGAAGCCGCCCACGCCTTCCTCGAAAAAGTATTCCCGCCCGAAACCTACTACGACGCGCACCTCAACCTCATCCGCCTGGGGCGGGAAATTTGCACCGCGCGCAAGCCGCGCTGCGAAATCTGCCCGCTGCGTGACCTGTGCGACGCCGCTCAGCAGGAGGTCCCTTAATGCTCACACTACAACACCTACTCACTGCCGAAGGCCTGACGTGGCTTGTGGTCAACGACCAAGGCACCGTGCTCGCCGCCTCGGGGGAAGACGCGCCCTTCCAGCCCGGCGACACCTTCCCCAGCGCAGACATCCCCTGGCCGCCTTCCGAAGCCACAACCCTGCCCGAAACGCGCTGGGGCGAAATGCGCCTTTACCCCCAGCCCAATGGCGAGACCCTCGTCATCGTGGGGCCCTCCTATCAGGCGCTGCGCGAAGCCCTGGGCGCAGAGCAGGAACGCCTGCCCCGCCTGATTTCAATCATCACCCACGAACTGCGCCTTCCCTTGACTTCCATCAAAGGCTACGCCGACCTGCTCCTCAAGGAACTCATCGGCCCCCTCAACGCCCAACAAAAGCAATTTTTGAACGTCATCCACAACAATGTCGGGCGCATGGCCGTGCTGATTGACCGCGTGTCGGAAATGGGCAAATTGGAATCAGGGCGGCTGCAACCACAACGCGAACCGTTTTTGCTTCGGCATGTTTTGGCTGCGGTGCTGGAAACCTACCAGCCGCTTTGCGAAGCCAAAGGGCAAATTTGCGAAACGCAAATTCCCGATGACGTGCCCGTGGTCATCGGCGACACCGCCCGCGTGACGCAAATTTTAGAAGCCATGCTCGACAACGCCTACAAATACACACCCGAAGGGGGCAAAATTACCGTGCGGGTGGAAAATCTCCCCCATCAAGTGCGCATCAGCGTCTGCGACACAGGCCCCGGCCTCACGCCCGAAGACGCCGAGCGGGTCTTTGAGGCCTTCTTCCGCTCTGAGAAGCCCGAGGTGCGGGAACATCCTGGCTGGGGGCTTTCGCTCCACGTGGCGCGGCAATTGGCCGAACGCATGGATGGAGCGATGGGCTTTGAGAGCACGCCAGGGCAAGGGGCTTGTTTTTGGCTGACGTTGCGCGTGGCCGGGCAGTAAAGGCTCAAGGCTTGACGCCAAAATCAGCCTGAGAGAGCAAAGCCCGCAGGGCTTCCATGGTGACGCGCGGGCGGGTCATCCGCCCATCGGCCAACACCCCCACTTGCAAAAGCAATTGCAGCAATTGTTTGGCCTGGCGATTGGAAAGCCCCAACGTTTGGCGCAATGCCCGCCGCCAATAAGGGCGGTCGGCCTGAGGCGGCGCGTCTTGGGCAATGCGATGCACAGCGGCCAGCAGCCGAGCCGCGGCCACAACGTCGGCGCGGCTTTCCATCACTTGCACTTTCCCAAACAGCCGCTCGCTCTGCAACGAAACACAAGGAACGCCGCTGGGGCTTTCCCAAAGGTCAATTTGGCCCCGCCCCTGCGCCTTCCGCAAAGCCTCTTGTGCTTCGGCCGGGCCCAAAATGGCTTCAAGCAATGCCACCGGGATGGCCGTGCTCAACTCACGGCGCAAATCGCCGAGTAAGGTCACCAGGGTTTCGCCCTGCTCAAGAGACGCACTCTCATCAGGGGCTGGCTCGGGCTCAGGCTCGGGTTCGCGCTGCGTCACGGCAAAATCCAAGAGGTCAAATTCCGCCCGAATGTTGAAATCCACCGAGGGGGAATCGGGGTCGGCTACCAAAAACACCACCGGGAAGCCCATCTCGCGCAACGTCCGGCCAATGGCCGTGAAGGCTTCGTCGCCGCTGCCTAACATGTAAATATCGGCCGGCCGTGTGGCCACATGGCGCCCCACCTCGAAGGCCAAACGCATATCAGCATAGTTGCGAATCACAAACTTCTTGCCTTTGCCGTGGCCAAAACGATGCTGCCGCGCCTGCCGACTCTGAAAGCTCTGGGCGTCAATCACCGTCGCCACACGGTTCAACCCGCCAATTTGGGGGTTGTAATGGGTAAAATTGGCCACCACGATGAAATCTTGAGGGGCCAACTCGCCGTAATTTTCTTCGATGTAGGCCACCAATTGTTCAAAATCCAGGTGGGGTGAGGCGCCAAAAGGTCCCCGCCGCCCTACCGTTCGACGCTTGAGGGTGGTGTAGAAATTCTCAAAATCCAAAAACAAGGCAACGCGTGGCATATAAAATGACCCCAGGAAAACGCGAATCAAGGAATAGGGCGCCCCTCGCCAGCCCCGCGCCGTCGCCGCGCGCGGCAGGCCCCCTGGAGAGAGGCTACGGAAGGGGGCAAAGCCATTCCAAACGGCCGCCCCCTGGGCAGAGCCACATCGTCGGCCCTGCTCCGTCGCCCGCGCCACGGGCCGGGCAGGGGCGAGGGGTGTCGTCGGATCGGGGCGTCGGGTAAAAGCGCCTCGCCTGATGAGCCGAACCGCCACAGACCCACCACGTCTTTGCTCCTTGACATGGTTCGGCCTCAATCCGGCGACGGAGCGGCTTCCGCTTGTTTATTTTACCAAACCACCCTCAGCAAAACCGACGGCCTCGCTTCCCGGCTGGCTGCCGCGCCCCCTGCCAAGGCCGCCTCGCTCACGGGCTACAGCCGATGTCTTTCACCCGCTCGTCATGAATCCAGTCGCGGCCCAACACCACCACAATGTCCGCAGGGGGCGCATCGCTGGACACATACTGCACTTGCGCTGGGGCAACGCCAAAGACTTCTTGGAGAAACGCCAGGGTGTGGGGCTTAGCGGTGTATTCCAACAACAATGTGCGCTCGGCGAGGGTTTCGGCGTTGCCATCCGAAACTTGGGCAAAACCCCACGCTTGCAACAGTTTCTTGGTTCGGCAGGCGAGGCCCGCGAATTGTGTGCCATTCAACACCTGGATGGTGGGGGCTTCGGCCAAGGCGTCTTCCAGACCTGGCGGTGGCCCTTCCACAGCCTGCGAGGGGGTGGGCGAGGGCGAGCCCGCTGCCGTGGGCGACGCCTGCGGAGAGGGCGCTGTGGGCGAAGTCACGGGCGTCGCTTTCGGCTCGTTTAAAGAGCCAAAGACCTCGTCTCGAACGGCCAAAATGGCCTCACGGTTGGGAAGCAGGGCATACATCGGGCGCTGTTGCTCTTGCACCCACGTGGCTTTGGCTTGATGCTCATCAATCACCCTGTAGCGGATATTCTGACGCGGCACCTCAGCCGCCAAGCGCGCCAGGCGCAGCGCGTCTTTGATTGAAATGTCGGTTTTGAGGCTATCGCCCAATTCCCGAACCAAGCGAGGGGCTTTGATGGCCAATTCGGCCAAAATGCGAGGGTCTTTCAGACGCTCTAAAACGGCTTCCAACACTTGCTGCTGGCGCTGCATTCGGCCGAAATCGCCATTGTAGCCCACCGAGCGATTGCGGGCATAAGCCAAGGCCAGCTCGCCATCCAAAACCTGCCGCCCCGGATAGAGAGGATAAGGGTGATGCTTGCCGTCGGGGGTGTAAACATCCAAAGCCATCCGCTGAGGGACGTCAATCTTCACCCCGTGGATGGCATCAATCAACGCAATGAACGATTGAAAGTTAACCACCACATAGTGGTGAATGGGAATCTCCAACAGGTTGCTGACCACTTGCATGGCCAAACGGGCGCCATCCTCTCCTTGCCCGTAGGTTGTTCCCAGTTGGTAAGCCTGATTGATTTTTCTGTATCCATAGCCGGGCACTTCGACCCATAAATCGCGCGGCAAAGAAATGGCACCCGCGGTCATGGTTTTGGGGTCCAAGGTCACCACAATCATCGTATCGGTGCGCGGGGGTCCCCAGTTTGGGTCCCACGGGCGGTCATCCACCCCCAACAGCAAGATGTTGATTCGCTCTTTGCCATCCCAAGGGGGCGGCAAAGAAGGCGTTAGGACAGGGGTGCCCTGCCAGACAAAAGGCGTGGGTTGAGGTTGAGGGGCAAAGGGGCCGACGCTCCAGTGCACAAGCAACAACAGCGCTGCGGCAGCCCCACCCAATACGCCTGTAGCCAACAAGCCATAAATGACAAAATCTGATGCCAGCCAATCTACCAGCGAACGCCGCCGGCGTCGTCGTTTAGACGGAGGCACATGAGGATAATACATAAAAAACCACTCCAAACCGGGAGTATAACACTTCTCTCTCTTCCCTTGCAAGGTGTATGCCTGAACGCTCCACCGCGGCGTCGGGGCATGCCCATGGGAACACAAAACCGCCCTCAAGGAAACCGCAACCGCGCCCCAAGGCCAATGGCCAGAGCGCGCCACCCAGCCTCACCGCAGGAAAACAACGCAGCCCCATAAACTTGCGTTTCGCTTAAAAAATTTTCATCTTTGACAATAGCCCTTGCGAATTTGAAGTGAGCGTGCTACAATGCCTGTCCCCAAAATACAGGGAAAACAAAGAGACAACCCCCCAGATATGGCGGTATAACCCATGCGCTGCCCCTTTTGTGGACACGAACAAAGCCGAGTCGTGGATACCATGCACGACAAACAAGGCGGCATCCGTCGGCGACGGGAGTGCCTGTCGTGCAAGCGGCGCTTCAGCACGTACGAACGCCCGCTCTTGGCCACGCCGTTGATTGTCAAACAAGACGGCACCCGTGAGGAATTCAACCGAGAGAAACTCCTCCGCGGCATCCGCATTGCGTGCGCCAAACGGCCGGTCTCCGCGGCCAGCATCGAGCGCTTGGTAGGCGAAGTTGAATCCAAACTCCAATCCTTGGGAAAAGCCGAGGTTTCCTCGCGCGTCGTGGGCGACATGGTCATCGAGGGGCTGAAACAGCTGGACCAAATCGCCTACATTCGCTACGCCATCGTCTATCTGGGGCTGGACGACCTACAAGCCATTCGCGACGAAATTGACCGTTTGTTGGAAAACGGCTAACCAGGAGAGCAGCGGCCAGGGGGAAGTCATCACCCCGTGTTGCTGCGCTTTGTGGACCCTGCTCTCCGAAGCAGCAGAACGCATCACCGAGCAATCAGACCCTTCCGGGCGACGACCCGTTGCCACGGCAGAGGCGGTATTGTCTCTTTCTGCCCTCAGCGCGGGCAACTCTTTGTGAGGAGGAAGCACAATGGCCACCAAACAGACGGGCTCCAAAGGTTTACTGCCCACCCCGCCTTTACCCAAAGGCCTGCCCAAAGTCAATCTCACCGAAAACGCGTTCAAAGTCTTCCTGCGCCGTTATGTGCGCAAAGGCCCCGACGGCCAGCCCATAGAAACCCCCGAAGAAACCTTCTGGCGGGTGGCCTACCACGTGGCCAAAGCCGAAAAGGAATTCGGCGCCAGCGAAAAAGACGTCCTCGCGCAGGCTAAAACCTTCTACAAACTCCTGGTTGCCAAGCGCTACATTCCCAACTCGCCCACCTGGACAGGGGCCGGCACGCCCCTGGGGCAATTAGCAGCCTGCTTCGTGTTGCCCATTTCCGACGACATGGGGCGCCGCGACTCCGGCATCTTCACCACCCTGCGCAACGCGGCGCTCATCCAACAAACCGGCGGGGGCAACGGCTTTTCCTTTTCCCGTCTGCGCCCGAAAGGCACCATCGTCAAATCGTCCGCCGGCCAGGCCACCGGGCCGGTGGGCTTCCTGCGGGTCTATGACAAAGCCTTCGGCGAAATCGCCCAAGGCGGCAGCCGCCGCGGCGCCAACATGGCCGTGCTGCGCGTCGACCACCCCGACATCGAAGAATTCATCACCTGCAAAACCGACGAAAACGCCATCACCAACTTCAACATCTCCGTGGGCATCACCGATGCTTTCATGCAAGCCGTCGAAAACGACGCAATGTGGGAACTCCGCTTCCCCGACGTCCTCGACCCGCGCTACGACGGCTTCGACGGCACCTTAGAACAAGCCGAAGACGCGGGCATCCCCATCAAAGTGTACAAAAAAGTGCGCGCGCGTGAGCTTTTCGACAAAATCGTGCGCCAAGCCCACCACAATGGCGAACCCGGCCTCCTCTTCTTAGACACCGCCAACCGCTCCAACCCGGTGCCCCACCTCTACCCCCTGGAAGCCACCAACCCCTGCGGCGAACAGTGGCTGGGCCCCTACGAAAACTGCTGCCTGGGCTCCATCAACCTGGCCCAACACGCCACGGCCGATGGCAAAGTAGATTGGAAAAAACTCCAACAAACCACCGAACTCGCGGTCCGCTTCCTGGACGATGTCGTCCAAGCCAACGCCTACGTGCCCGCGGTGCCTCAGCTCAAGGAAGCCGCTCACCGGGCTCGGCGCATCGGCCTGGGCATCATGGGGCTGGCCGACCTCATGTACATCAACGGCGTGCGCTATGGCTCTCCCGAAGCCCAAGAATTTGCCGCGCAAGTGATGGAATTCATCCGCTATCACGCCATGCGCACCAGCATCGAACTCGCACAAGCGCGCGGCCCCTTCCCGGCCATCAAAGGCAGCGTATACGACCCCGACAACCTCCAATGGCAGCCTCCCCAATGGCCCGATTGGCTCGGCGGCGCTCCCAAAACCGATTGGGGCCGCCCCCCGCTGGATTGGAACGCCATTGTCGAAGGCATCCGCCAACACGGCATCCGCAACGCCGCCCAGACCACCATCGCCCCCACCGGCACGGTCTCGACCATCTCCGGCGTTGAAGGGTATGGCTGCGAACCCGTCTTCGCCCTGGCCTACATCCGCCACGTGGACGACAACGGCAAAGATCTCCAACTGACCTACACCAGCCCCTTGTTCATGGAAGCCCTCAAAAAAGCCGGGCTGGACGAAGAAACCCGCAACTACATCATCGAGCAAGTCTTGGAACAGGGCACCTGCCAGCACATCCCCGAAGTGCCCGAACCCATCAAACACACATTTGTAGTAGCCCACGACATCACCGCCGAAGAACACGTGTACATGCAAGCCGCACTCCAAATCTTTGTAGATAACAGCATCTCCAAAACCATCAACTTCCCCTCCCACGCCACACCCGACGACGTCGCCAAAGCCTACAAACTCGCCTGGAAGCTGGGCATCAAAGGCCTCACCGTGTACGTGACCGGCTCGCGCGACAAAGTAGTGCTGGAAACCAAAGCCACCGCCAAAGCCAAAGGCAAAGACGTCGCGCTGGAAACCCCCTCACAAGACGCCGCCGCGCCCGTCGGCGAGCCGCAACAACCCCGCCTCTGGAACGAACCCAAAAAGCCTCGGCCGTCGGTGCTGCACGGCTGGACGTATCGGATCGAAACCCCTGTCGGGCGGACATTCGTCACCATCAACGAAAACGGCGGCAACCAGCCCTTCGAGGTGTTTGTCAACACCTCCAAAGCGGGCTCCGAAACTGCAGCGATCTCCGAAGCCATCGGGCGCCTGATTTCTTACATCCTCCGCCTGACGTCCACCGTCGAACCGCGCGAGCGCCTATGGGAAATTTGGCGGCAATTGAACGGCATCGGCGGCGGCCGCTCAGCAGGGTTTGGCCCCAACCGAGTGCGCTCGCTGCCCGATGGCATCGCCCAGGCCATCAAACGCTATCTGGATAAAGCCCCCGGCGCAGTCCACCACAGCGACGAAGCCAGCGAAAAACACACCTTCGACTTGAACCTGCCTTCCCTCCTGCCCACCAACGGCAACGGCAGCCACCCCGAAGGCGAGGTCGAGCCGCTCAAAGTGGCCGCGGTGCAAGCCCATGAACACGCGGCCCCCACCCCTCACGACGAGGAAAAACGCCTGGATATCAACCAGGTCGGCGACATCTGCCCCGAATGCGGCGCGGCCGCAGTAGTCTACACCGAAGGATGCGCCCGCTGCTACGCCTGCGGCTACAGCGAGTGTAAGTAGCAGCCGCCTTCCCCACCCCCTCAGGGAACCCGCTGCGCCGCCAGTTGAATCACATCCATGCCTACATCAACGGAGGTTTCATGGCAAAGCATCTGGTCTTGGTCGCCGGCAATATCGGCGTCGGCAAAACATCCCTCACCGAACGCATCGGGCAACGCCTGGGATGGCAAACCGCGTACGAATCGGTAGGCGACAACCCCTATTTGGCCAATTTCTACGCCGATATGACGCGCTGGGCCTTTCACCTACAAGTCTTTTTCCTGGGCCACCGCGCCGAACAGCACCTGGCATTGGCGCGAAGCCCCTACTCTGCCATCGTTGACCGCTCCATCTACGAAGACGCCTACATCTTCGCCCGCGCCCTGCACCACATGGGGCACCTCAACGAGCAAGATTATCACACCTACCGCCGCGTGTTCCACTTGGTGGTGGACCACCTTCCGCCACCTGACTTGCTGATTTATCTCAAAGCCCCTGTGTCGGTGCTGCTGGAACGCATCCGCCGCCGAGGGCGCGAGATGGAAAAGACCATCACCGCCGATTACCTGGCCATGCTGGATTCGTTTTACGAGGATTGGCTTGGCTCATTCGACTTGTGCCCCGTGCTCACCATCCGCTCAGATGACCTCGATTTCGTCACCAAACCCGAGCACCTGGAAATCGTGGTGCAAAAAATTCAAGACAAGCTCGCTGGTCGTGAGGAACTGGTGCTCTCCTCGTCTTAACGCCCCACGAGCACCAGAACAGCGACGCCCTGCAAAATGCAGGGCGTCGTTTTTTTGCTTTGTGTTGGCCAGGCTGCTCGGGCTCAGCGCTCCAGCGCTTTTACCACCACGCGCAGAGGCTCTTCAGGGTGGCGCCGAAAACGGAAGCCCACCCGCCCCAGGTGCAAGAGGTCGCCTTCCTGCAAGCGCGCCCCTTCGGGTGAAACCGGCGCATAGTTGAGCCACGTGCCCGCGGTGGAGTGTTGGTCAGCCACAAAAAACGCCCCTTCGTTCGTGCGCCACAAGCGCGCGTGAAGCGGATCTACCGTGGGGTCTTCAATGACCAAATTGGCCTGGGCTGGGTCCGAGCCCAAGGTATTTTCCGAGGCATAGATTTTGAGCACCGGCAAAGTCGGGGCTTCGCCTTCGGGGGGCGCCAAGGGCACCAAATAAGCCAACGGTGCGTCTTCGTCGGCCGCGGCCGCCCGTCCGCGACGGCGGGGCATCCAAGAGGGCCAACGGAAACTGCCGCCGCCCGCCTTGGCCTTGGGTTTTTCGCCTACGGCCGCAGGTGCTTCGGCTGCCGGCCGCGGAGCCGGACGGCGCCGGCTGCCTAAAAAGAGCACCGCCAACAAAACCAAACCAGCAACCCCCACCACCCCCAGCGTCAGCGCCTGCCGGTGCATCGCCAACATGGCCCCCAAACCGCCCTGCGCCTTCGGAACCGTGACCTGCACCGTGATGGTCTGGCTCCGCCCTTTCAGCCCATACACATCTTCGGCTTCCAGTTGCAAAATGTGAGGGCCGCTTTGGACATAGGGGGTGAGATCCCACACGATGGTGTCATAAGGGGGAAGATCGCGCACCGTCGCAATCTCGCCATCCACCAACAGGGTCAGGCGGGTGAGGTCACGGGTGTAACCATCGGGAAACGACACCCCCACGCGCAAGGTTTGGGTGCGCGGTTGGCGCCCTTCCGGGTCCGCTGCGCCGCGCGGCAACGTCCGCACAATCTGCTGGGGTGGGTCCAAAAAGACCGGTTCGGGGGGCTGCAGGCTAAAATGGAAGGTTACGGGCTGGGCTTGGAGCCGCTCACCGGTGGGCGCGTGGAGGTTGACTTCCAAGGTGTGCATTTCGCCCTGAAAAGCCTGGCTCGCATAGGTCAATTGGTAGATATACGTGAGCGGCAAGAAGAGGTCTTTCAGCAGGGGGAGGGTTTCTTCGCCTGAAAAGACGCTTAGCTGCCCCAACGTGGCGGCCGCAAAGTCACTCAGCTGTTTTCCTTGAGATGTTTCGGCCAGGCCCGGCGGCCCCACCAGCCAAATGTAAACCCGCACGCGCGATTTTTGCGCCAGCGAAAGGTATTGGGGAAGGTTTGCCAAGGCTTGGTTGGTGGGAAGGGGGGTAATCCAAAGCAAAGCCCGCCCCATGCCAGGTTGAGGCGTGGGGTCGGCCGCGAGCCGCAGGCCCTCGGCCAAGGCCTTGAGCCCAACGGCCGTGGTCGTGGTGTCGGGGTGGTAGGCATCCCACGCCTGCACAAAGGGCTCAAAATCGGTCAAATGGGTCACTTGCGGGCCATCGGGCGTATAAAGACTAAGGTCGTAAAAAGCCGCATGGGACGCATCAGCCCAAGAACGCACCTGATGATAAATGTATTCGTAACGGGTCACGCCCAACGCATCCCGCACCCCCAACGCCCGCCCAGGTTGCACAGCAATGACCACCTGAGCCCCGGGTTGGCGTTCTTCCCACCCGAGCACCGCCCGCGGTTGGCCGTCTTCCACAACCGTGACATCCGTCGCCTTAATGCCAGAGAGGAACTTCCCCTGCGCGTCCCAGGCTTCGACCCAAGCCCGAATTTTCGGGAAGTCGCCTGTATCCACCCCAAAGACGGCGATCCAGGCCTGCCCTTCAGCGCCGACGGGGATGACGCTCAGCAAGGCTGCAAAGCCAATCAACAAGGCGATGAAGATGCGTTTAGACATGGTCCCATTTTAGCACGTTTTCTCCCCAACAAAAGCACCCCACCCGATGGCGAATTTTGGCATAGCCCCCCGAGCCCATCTTCGCCCCTGCAGCGCAAACGCGGCGCCCTCCGCCCCGAGGCCAAAGGCGTGCGAGGCGTGCTTCCCCCCATGCCGAAGGACACGTGATAGAATAACACCATGAGCATTCGCGTGGTTGCCACCAATCGGAAAGCCCTGCACGACTACTTCATTGACGAAACCTATGAAGCCGGCATTGTGCTGCAAGGCAGCGAAATTAAGTCGGTGCGGGCGGGGCGCGTCAGTTTGAAAGAGGCCTTTGTGCGCATTGACGACAATCTGGAAGCCTGGCTCATCGGCGCGCACATTGCGCCTTACGAATCGGCCAGCCACTTCAACCACGAGCCCAAGCGCCCGCGTAAGCTGCTGCTCCACAAACAAGAAATTTTGCGTTTGTGGAACAAAGTGCGCCAGAAGGGTGTCACCATCATCCCCTTGCGAATGTATCTCAAAGACGGCAAAGCCAAAGTAGAGATCGCGGTTGCGCGCGGGAAGAAAAAATACGACAAGCGCGCTGAAATTGCCCGGCGAGAGATGGAGCGAGAAATTCAACGTGAACTCCGCCGCTATTGAGCGCATTCCTTCTTCGATCGGAGCCATCAACCGCTTGCCTGAAGCGACGAAGCGGGAGATTTACCTCCGCACCGTGCCGCCGGCCCTGCTGGAGCGGTTTGGGCTCAACCCCTATCTGGTGGATGCCCAAGGGCGACCTCTATTCACCCTGCGCGCCCCGGCCGGGGCCTCCACGGTGGAATTGGCAGTCTATCACCGGTATGGCTTCCCCGACCCTGTGCTCTACGCGCACCTGGCCGACTCGCTCAGCGGCCATCTGCACATTCTGCTCTACATCATCAACGACCCCGACGCGCCGCGCTTCGATGTAGATCGCCTTCCCGATGGGCGCCCGACCAAATTTGGCACCCTGGCCCGCAATTTGGAAGCCGAGCAGGCCGCGCTGGAAGCCGGCCTGGCGCCTGGGCAAATCCGCCGCGGGTTGAGGCTGCTTCCCCACGCCATTGCCACATTTGAAGCCTTCGTCCAGAGTATGGGGCAGCGGATGTATTTCGCCGAGCCCCTTTATTACCACAACGCGGTGCTCTTCGAGCGCTACGGTTTTGGCTATCAAAAGGGACGAGCCTTTATGGAACGCATCCAGCGCGGGTTTGCCCCCGGCGGCGACTTGCGCTCGCGGCTGGATGGCAGCACCCCCTTCCGCCGCCCAGAAGCAGCCAACAGCATTCGGCTGCGCTCTTGGGCCATCCACGACGGCATCTTGGGCGTGCCCTTTACAGGTGTCACCATGTATAAACGCGTGGGACAACGCTCACAAGTGCGGACGTGCCCCGAATCCCTCCCCTGGTAACCCTTGCAACCACCTGCCCCTGTGTGAGGAGACCCATGCCCACCCTGGCCGAACTTATCTCCCGTGTGCGCCGAAACCACGGCTTAGAACACGCAACCATTCACTTGCTTTCGCAACGGCATCCTGATGTTTTTTTGGCCGGCCACTCTGACCCCGAAGGCTTTTGGCTGTTGGGCGACGTGCCCACCGAAGAAGTGGAAGCGGCCGTGCAAGAAGCCTTAAAGCGTCTGCACCAAGGCGAACGACGGTTGGCCATTCACCCAGGCTGTGGCACCAACTATTTGGTTTCCGGAGGTCTGGCCGCCTTGGCCGGCGCCCTGGCCATGTTGGGCGCCGGCAAACGCTGGCGTGATAAATTGGACCGTGTGCCCCTGGCCGTGATGTTTGGCACCGTGGCGCTGATGTTTTCTCAGCCCTTGGGGTTCCTGCTCCAAGAAAAGGTCACGACTTCGGGCGTGCCCGAAGGGCTGGAAGTGGTCAAGGTCATCCCTTCCCGACGGGGCAAAATGCAAGCCCATCGGGTGCTCACGCGCGGCTGAGCCTGGCCTATGGGTGAACGGACAGAAAAACCCCGAGTTTATCTCTTCCACGGCGACGACCGCCAAGCCCAAGCCCGCGCGCTGGAAAAACTCCGCCGCGGATTGGGCGCCACGCACGGCGCAGCGCTGGATTACATCCGCATGGAGGGGGAAAAAACCACCTTGCCCCAATTGCACGACGCGGTGTTGACCATCCCGTTCTTCTCTACCCGGCGCCTGGTGCATGTGGTCAACCCGCTGGCCATGCCCAAGCTAAAAAGCCAAGCCGAGCGCGCCGCATTCCTGCAGCTGCTCGACAAAGTGCCAGCCTCTACCGCGTTGGTGTTGGAAATCCCCCGCCCGCTCAGCGAAAACCACTGGCTGCTCCAATGGGCGCGCAAGCACCCCAGCCGGGCCTTCGTGCGGGGCTACATCCTTCCCAAGGACCTGACCCGCTGGATTCTGACCCAGGCGCAACAGGCCGGGGGGCAGCTGACCCCCCGGGCGGCCGCGGAATTGGCCCGCCGGGTGGATGGCGACGCAGCCTGGGCGATGAATGAAATCCACAAGCTGCTGGCCTACGTGGGATATGCCCGCCCAGTAGACATTGACGACGTCCAGGAAGTCACCCCCGCGGTCGCACACCCCAACGTGTTCGAAATGGTGGACGCCATGGCCTTGGGGCAGACCGAACGCGCGTTGCGCTTGCTTCACCAACTGCGGCAGCAGGAAGAGCCCCCCCGCATCTGGGGGATGGTGGTGCGGCAGTTCCGCCTGTTGATTTTGGCTCGTGAGGCCTTAGATTTGGGCCTGCGCGATAAACACCAAGTGGCCAAGGCGCTGGGGGTGCACCCCTTCGTAGCCCAAAAAATCTTGCCTCAAGCCCGCCGTTTTCACCCCCACCGTTTGGCGCAAATTTATCGGCGCTTGCAAGCCACAGATCGCGCGTGGAAAACCGGCGAAATGGACTTGGACACCGCGCTGGACCTGCTGTTGGTTTCGTTGCAACGTTAGCGTGCGGGTTCTCCACGGCCCAACCAAAGATGTTGGGGGAGAATGTCGGGAAGCGGGCGCACTTCGATGGCATCTACATGGAGCGGCGTTGGTTCCCCTGCCTTGTCGGGTTCCCGGTGTAGCATACTGGGATGAACATAGCAAACCGTGGGCGGGTGCCCATATTTTCGGCGATAATATGCCGCGGCTCGGCGCACTTTGGTCGCTAAATCGTCATGGGCTGAGGTGTCCAGCCAAAGCATTCCGATGCGCATGATAGGCTCCTAACCTAACCTCGGGGCGGTGTAACGCACCCACTGGCCGCCAGAACGCGTCCAGGCTTGCCAGGGGGTCAAATCATAATACAGCAGATTCGCCACATCGCGAAGCGCGCTGGTGTTGGGCAGATGGGCATTTTCGGCATAGCCATACACTTTGTGACGCAGCAAACGCCGTATTTCGGCTGGCAGGACGGTGTAATGCTCGTAGCGCAACGTCACAAGGACGTTGATGCCCACTTCAGGCCCCCGCTGCAACAGGGGCAGCAGGTCGTAGCGGGCGTCTTCGTGGAGGTGCTGCCAATAGTTTCCCAAATCGTGCAAAACCACCAAATAGCGCGGCCCCCGATGCCGCCCCAAAAGCCGCTGCTCCATCAACCCCGCCATTTGCGGGATGACGTCGTCGCCGCCGCGCTGATGGGGGCTGATGCGGGCTTTGCAATAGGGGCTCTCAGCGACTTGCCATTCGGTGCTGGCTTCAGAGAGAATGATGAATTGCCAACGGGCTACGCCGTGGCGCTGCACAATCACACTGTAGAGCAAAGGCTCAAGCAACGTAGCCAAGATTTTGTCATCCTGGCCATAGAAAACGAAATGCGAAATGCGTTCCCAATCATAGAAGCGGGCTGCAAGAGGGATGCCATCATCACACAAACCTAACAGCCCCATACAACACACCCACGGCCCCCATTCCCCTAAAATCTGCCGCACGGTGGGGCGGGTGGTGGCTTCTAACGCGGGGTGATGCTCTGGAAGAGCGGTATCTCGGGAGGGAAGGGCGGCATGTCGCCGCGGTTTGGTAACCAAAGGCCACGGGGTGGTCATTTTGCACTTCCTTACTTGAAAGATTTTGAAAATCGGCGAACGATTGCCCCTGAGCCTTCTGACGCCCAGGAAAGCGCAGCGCAAGACGCCCAGCGCTCCAAGATTGGGGACGAAAACCAGCAGGGCAAAAAGAGCCCTCGCGGCTTGCTTCGGCTGCGCTGCAATCTGCCTTTGCGTAATACGAACATCTGTTCAAATTATAGAGCGTTTGGGCATTTCTGTCAAGGGGCAACGCCAACAAAAAAGCCCCCCGCCGCTGCACCTGCAGCCCCACGCTCTCGCAATCGCAACCCACTTGACCACCCATCACCCCGCGGCTATACTGAAAACATCCCTGCTTGTGGAGGTAATCATGGGTCTGAAACCCGACCACTGGATTCGCAAAATGGCCTTGGAACACGGCATGATTGAGCCCTTTGTCGAAAACCAAGTGCGCGAAGGGGTGCTCTCTTACGGTGTTTCTTCCTACGGCTACGATGTGCGCGTGGCCGACGAATTCAAAATCTTCACCAATGTGTATTCCACCGTGGTGGACCCCAAAAATTTCGACGTCCGCTCCATGATTGATTTCAAAGGCGATGTATGCGTCATCCCCCCCAACTCCTTCGTCCTGGCGCGGACCGTGGAATACTTCCGCATTCCGCGCGGGGTGCTGACCCTCTGCGTGGGGAAATCCACCTATGCCCGCTGCGGCATCATCGTCAACGTCACCCCCTTAGAGCCCGAATGGGAAGGCTACGTCACCCTGGAAATCTCCAACACCACACCGCTGCCGGCCAAAATCTACGCCAACGAAGGCATTGCACAAATGATTTTCTTCGAAGCCGACGAAACTTGCGAGGTCTCCTACGCGGACAAAAAGGGCAAATATCAACGCCAAGGCGGCATTGTGCTTCCCAAACTTTAAGCCCGACATACTGAGGCGGAACCCGCCCTCAGCAGCCCAAAGTGCCCTACCGAGCCAACGGGGCGACCCCCGACACAGCCAAACCAAAGTCCCTGCGTTCTTCAAAGCAGCTTCTGCCGCGCTCGTTGAGGGGGGCAACCGATGGCTCACGCGAGCGCAGCCCTCTTAGTGCTCACAAAACACCGCTCCCAGTGGCAGGCAGTTGTTGTATCACCACGAGCAGCCAAGGCCAAGTCATGTGGCGTTACGATTTCCATCTTTTCTACTTAGCTGGGCAGGCTGTGCTGCATGGCGTGTCTCCTTATGCCATTCCAGATTTCAATGCGCCTTACCTCTTGGCCTTGCTTTTCGTTCCCTTGACGCTCCTTCCCGAATCAATGGCCTATGCCTTGTTCGTGGGCGTCCAATTGCTGCTCTTATGGCGGCAACGCGGACGCCGAGCGCTATGGGCGCTCTTGGCCTTCCCGGTATGGTTCGACCTGTTTGTCGGGCAAGTGGATTTGCTGCTCGCGTTGGTAAGCGCCGCCATCGGCCCGTGGGCGCTTCCCCTGCTCTTGGCCAAGCCGCAAGTCGGCTTCGTGATTGCGCCTTGGCTCCTCTGGGAAAGCCGCAACAAGCCCCGTCTTTTGCTCAAAATTGCTTTGCTGAGTGCGGGCTTCCTGGCGTTTTCGTTTTTCATTCGCCCCACTTGGCTGAGAGAATGGCTGGCCGCGGTGCCCACGCTCACAGAATACAGCTGTCGGGATTCAAACATCTATTGGCTTGTTCCGCTCCCTTACAAAGAAGCGGCCTTGGGCGTGGGCATGATCCTCGCCTTGCTTCTTTTCCTGAGCCCGTGGGTCAAAAATCGGCGCACCTCGTGGACGCTCCAACACATTTTTGCCCCTCTCACCAACATCTACTCTTCCGCCGTGCTTTTCGAATGGATAGGCCCCTTGGAAGCGGGCCTCTCTTGGGCCGCCATTTTATGGGCGGGCGGCATTCATGGCGGGGCGCCGATGTTTATCATGGCAGTTGCCATTCTCCTCCAGGGGGAACACCCCGCCGCCTCCGTGACCGCGCCAACCGCCGAATAAGCGGCCAGCCCTTGACAGCAGACGATTTTCGGGCACAATTAAACCAACGGCAACGACGGAGGAAAGTAGGCTGGCGAAAGCCGTCAGAGAGGGGCAGGCACAGGCTGAAACCTGCCCTCGGTGGAAACCTGCCGAAGTTCCCTCCCGAGCCGCCTGGGTGAACCTGGGAGTAGCCCGGGCCGCAGCCCCTGCGTTATCGGGGGAGCCCATCGGCGCGCTCGCCTGTGGGTGCAACGAGGGGGCCGCGTGCGCGCGGCCAACAAGGGTGGTACCGCGGGTGTCTCTCCCGTCCCTTGCCGGGGCGGGCGTTGTTGTTTAAAACCACCCCTGCTGGTTGCCAACGCGACCCGTCATGTGCAGCCTGTCATTTCCGAGGAGGCCCTATGCTCGACGAACTGGAACAAATCCGCCAAAATGCCCTTCAGGCCCTGGCCGAGGCCCACGATGCTGACGCGCTGGAGGCCTGGAAAGTCGCCCACCTGGGGCGCAAATCGCCGCTGATGCAGGTCTTCCCCAAAATGGGCAAACTTCCGCCCGAAGAACGCCCGCTGGTGGGGAAACGCGCCAACGAAATCCGCCGCGAACTGGAAGCCGCCTACGCCGACCGCGCGGAAGCCCTGCGCCAGCAAGCCCTGGCCCAGGCCCTGGAAAGCGAGCGCCTGGACGTCACCCTGCCAGGACGCCGCCCGCGCCGCGGCGGGCTCCACCCCGTCACCCAAACCCACCAACGCATCATCACCATCTTTGCAGAAATGGGCTTCCAGGTGGTGCGCTCGCGCGAAGTGGAACTGGACGAATACAACTTCCAACTGGTCAACATCCCCCCCCACCACCCCGCGCGCGAAATGCAAGACACCTTCTACATTGACCGCGGCGGCGACGGCGAACACTACCCCGTGCTGCTGCGCACCCACACCACCGCAGGGCAAATCCACGCCATGCGCGCGGCCACCGGCTACACCGGCGAAGGCCCCCTGCCCGAAAACCCGCCCCCCCTGCGGGTCATCCTGCCCGGCATGGTCTATCGCTACGAGCAAATCACCGCCCGCTCCGAAATCCAATTCACCCAAGTCGAAGGCCTGGCCGTGGGCAAACACATCACCTTCAGCGACCTCAAAGGCACCCTGCTGGACTTCGCCCGCAGCATGTTTGGCCCCACAGTACAAACCCGCTTTCGGGCCAGCTACTTCCCCTTTACCGAGCCCAGCGCGGAGATGGATGTGGAATGCTTCCTTTGCGGCGGCAAAGGGTGCAACGTCTGCAAATACACCGGCTGGCTGGAGATCTTAGGCTGCGGCGAAGTGCATCCCACCGTGCTCCGCAACGGCGGCTACGACCCCGAAAAATACACCGGCTTCGCCTTCGGCATGGGCCCCGAACG
>CAYLRJ010000090.1:0-5506 GCA_964386185.1 uncultured Anaerolineaceae bacterium | reverse complement strand
CACCTTGGTGCTGGCCGTGCCCACCGCGCAAAAAGCGCTGCGCTCCGCGGACGACCTGCCCAACCTGATGCCCGCGCTGGGCAACAATGTCCTCATCAACCTGCTCACGCCAGTGCTGATGGCCATTGGGCTGTGGCTGGCAAAATAAGGCCGAGGCCCTCCAGATGCCCCCTTCCCCGCGCTGGCCGCGGGGATTTTTTATGCCTTCGCGCGCCAAGACCGCCCCGGGCGCTGATCACGCCAACGGCTCTCCGAAAATTTGGCGATACAAATCTTCGCCAAAGCTGGTGGCAAGGGGCTCGCCGGGCACAATTTTGAAAGTGCGCGAGCCATCGGGAAGCCTCTCAGCCCGCAAGAAAAGCGTATCGGCGCGCTTTTGGGCATACAGCGTTTGGGCAAAATCAGAGAGATGGGTCACAAACACGACACGCACTTGCGCTTCCAACAGCGCCAACACAATTTGGCGGGCGATTTCCGAGCCTTCGCGCTCATTCGTCGCCGCAAACGATTCGTTGAGCAACACCATGCTGAAGGGCCGGAGATGGTCCACAATGGCTTCCATCCGCCCCAGTTCCTCGTCAAATTTGCCGCTCTCCAACGTGCGGTCTTCCTCGCGGCGGTAATGGGTAAACAACCCCGTGCATACGCTGGCTTGGAACGCCTCCGCAGGCACAAACAGGCCGGCTTGCATCATCAACTGCGCCAAGCCCAAACTGCGCAAAAAAGTGGTCTTTCCGCCTTGGTTTGCGCCTGTAATCACCAAGAGGCGCTTTCCGTTGGCGTGGAGGTCGTTGCTCACCACAGGGCGCGCCAGGGTCAAAGCCAAGCCCAAATCATACAGACCTTGGGCCTGCAAACGGCCCATCTCAGGGGGCAAGGGCTCAGGGAACGCCACCGGCAACCCCAAAGCCGCGAGGCGTTCTTCCAGGTTGAGGGCGGCGATGTAGAAGGCCAGCTCAATGCGCAAGCGTTGGAAAAACTGGTCCACGTGCTCGGCGGCTTGGGCAACGGCATTGGCCACCAGGTTGAGGCCGCGGTTTTTGATTTCTTCCAAGGCACGAGCGCCGTAGTTATCTCGCGGGGGAATGGTAAAACCGCACGATTTGGGGCGGCGCGTCAGCCATTGTTTGAAGCGCGGCTGCTCTGAGGGCCGAGGTCGGCGCAATGTGTAATCAACCCCTTCGTTGCCCGGTCCCAAGCGGGCGCTCAAGAGCACGCCCTGACGCAGTTTCAACGCCTGAAGGTGGGCTTCCATTTCGTTGAAATACGGTTCGTTCAACTCGGCTTGGATCATCGCAAAAAAGCGCCGAAAGCCCTCCGATTCGAAATCAGCGGCGTGCGCGTCGGCCATGCGGCGCAAACGACGCAAAAGGTCAATGAACATCGCCAACATCTCCACCGCGCTGCTCAAAATGCCGCTGGGATGATGGCTGAAAATCCCCAACCACTGTTCGCGCTTCTTTTCCAAGGCTTCGATGGGGAGGCGGTAAATCGCGCGCACCACGTCAGGGTGGCGGCGACAATCTTGCAAAATCGCCTGCCGAAAGCGGATGATTTCAGGGTCGTCCACGCTGCGCAACAACGCGCGCGGCACGAGGTCGGCCAAGAATTTGTCGTCGCGCGCCATGGCGCGCACAATGGGCGTCAGCCCCAAATCTTGGCGCAACGCTTCTGCCTGCCACGGCAGCGGCGCTTCGGCGTCGAAATCCTGCGTCGGATACATCAACCGCACTTTCATGAGCCCAATCGTTCCTTAATCTGCTCGTAGGTCAAACGGTGTTTGCGCGCAATGGCCAAGGCATACGCCAAGCCATCGGCCGGACGGCGCACAATGCGATAAGTGCGCTTTTCGGGGTGCTGAGGATCTACTGTGCTCACCAGGCTCACGGTCTGCTCGCTAAAAGCAGCCAGCTCGTCCAAAAATGTCACAAACACCCCGATGACGTCTTTGGCAAGCAAATGGGCGAGCAGCTGCCTTCCCAAAAAACGCGCGTCGTGAAAGGTGGTCGAAGAAAACACCTCGTTCATAATCACAATACTGCGTGCCGTGGCCTGGGACAAAATCTCACGGACGCGCAACAGGTCGTCTTCCAACTTGCCGCGCAAATTGCTCACCGCCTCTTCCCGCTCAAAGTGGGTGAAAATGCGGTCAAAGAGGAAGAGCCGCGCTTCCCGGCCAGGCACAGGCAGCCCCAAGGCGGCCAAATAATGCACTTGCCCAAACATGCGGGCAAAGGTGGTTTTGCCTCCCTGGTTGGGGCCGGTGACGACCAAAAGGCGCTCTTGGCCCTGCAAGGAAAAATCGTTCAGCACCACCTGGCGGGAGGCGCTGACAAATTTTGCAGCCAGGGCCAAATCGAAGGTATCGCGGGCTTCCACGTGCTTCTCTGCCGTGATTTGCGGATAGCAAAACGGCAGCCCCGCGGCTTTGAGCGGGGCGATAAACGTCAAATAGGCCACGTAAAACTGAATTTCCCGCTCGACCCGCGCCAACACCGCGTCCAGGAAATCGGCATGGCGGCGCTGAAAGGCCTCCAGCTGAGCGAATTCCTGAGGATAGAGCTGCGCGACACACGCCAAAATCTGGGCTTCGACGTGGTTCATGGCGGTGCCTTGATAAATTGGCATGCGGTAATCTTTCACCGCCCCCTGCTTGAATTTGGCAAAAGTGCGCTCGACTTCTGCGGTGTAATCCAACTCGTCTTCACAACGGCGAACACGGACGCTATCGCCCTGAATGTGGACACAATATTCCACGCTGGCCAACGCGGCCTTGGTGGTCTGAAGGTCGGTTTCCAGGGCTTGAAAGTCGGGGGATGCAAGGTAGGCTTGCAAATAATCTCGCAGCCCCACCCAACCAGAAGCCTGCAGAGGTGCGTGGGCCAAATCGGCTGCCAGGGTACGGACGGCTTCCACGTACGCTCGGGCGGCTTCCAAAAACCACCCTGCTTTGTGATGGGGGTATTCCAGGGTTTCCACCAGGTGCAAATAGCGCCGAGCCTGCCGCATTTGTTGCGCAAAGGTTTGGATGGGCTCCCAAAGGGCGGGTTGTTCCAAATCTTGCGCGATGGCTTGCCGATAGCGGATGGTTTCGGCGTCGGGCAACGGGGCGTAAAAGAAAGGCGCCAGGCGATATTCGCGGCGGCCGGCTGTGGCCTCGGCCACGATTTGGTCTAAGCCCAGGTCAACAAAGCAGGAAGGCGGCTGCAAATCATCTGCCGCGTACTCGCTTTGCCCCTGCGGGAAGAGCAAACTCTGAAACGCCATTTCAACCTTCGTCACGGGTGGGTTTGTGGCCCCAATAGACGACCACCGCCCCAAACATCAAGCGCCGATAGCCCACGCGCTGGAAGCCCGCGGCCTGCAAGCGGGCGAGCATTTCATCGGGGGCCAAGAAATGCTCTGTGGAAGCCTGCAAATAACGATACGCCATGCCGTTCCGAGCGACGGCTTTGCCCAACCAAGGAATCACCACCCGAAGGTGGAAGCGCATCAACGGCGAGAGCCAATGCTCTGGCGGGCGGGTGGTATCCAGGGCGCTCCATCGGCCGCCCGGTCGCAAAACACGGAACTGCTCGCGCAAAGCCGCGTCCAAATCGGCCACGTTGCGCAAGAGGAACCCCGACGTCAGCGCGTCAAACACGGCCTCGGGGAATGGCAAACGCAATGCGTCGGCTGTGAGCCACGTGATTGGCCAGTCGGCCAGTTGGACCTTGCCAACGGATAACATTTCATACGTCAAATCTGCGGTCACCACCCGCAACGTGGGATGCATCCGCAAGGCTTCGCGCGCCAAGGCCCCCGTGCCGCCGCCCAAATCCAGCAGCCGCTCATCGCCCCGCAACTGCAGCGCCCGCAAGGCCAAACGCCGCCACCGGTCGTCTTGCCCCAACGAAATCAGCCGGTTGAGCAAATCGTATCGGTCGGCAATTTGCGCGAACATCCGCCGCACGTAACGGGGCTTTTCCTCACTGGGGGGAAGTACCAGATCGCTCATGCCTGCTCCTCGTCTCTCGCATCATGGCTGCACGCCCAAAAACCGCAGGGCATATTTGGCATCTTCGTAATGGGGGTTGGCTTCCAACGCCGCCCGAAACTCTGCAATGGCTTTCTGACGCTCGCCCAGCCGATAATAGGCCCAGCCCCGCCAGAGGTGTGCTTCCTCAGAGTTCGGCGTGACCTTGAGAGCGTATTCAGTGAGGGCGAGCAGGTCGTGAAAACGGCCTGTGTGGAAATAAGCGATAAAAGGCCCAAACTGATAACGCAAAAACCGCTGCGGCAAACCCAACTTCAAAGCCTGATCGTAAGCCCGCGCCGCTTCGCTGTAGCGTTCAAAATAGAGCAAATTGGTGCCCAAATTGAACCAGGCAAACGCATCGTCGGGATGCCGCGCCACAGCCTCCTGAGCCCATTGGAGGGCTTTGCGGCGGTTGGTTGCGGGGTCCCAATCTTCGCCTAACAGGGCTTTCACTTGGTCGGTGCGGGCATTGGGGAAAACCAAAATGTAGACGTCGTTGAAAGGCTCCCAATTTGCTGCCAGGGTCTGATAGGTCACCGTCCGATTAGGCCCGCGAAACGAATCTTGGGTCACAAAAGTTTCGGTCGCGTCATCATAGCCGGTGATGAGCAAATAGTGTGCAGCCCAGCGGTCGTCGTTAGGCCAATATTGCTCTTCGAAGAGCATGCTCTCTTCAATCATGATGGGCATGCCTGCGGCCAAGACCCGTTTGAGGGTTGTCAGGTCGCCGCCCACCCGATAGACCGCGCTAAACCCCGACACCTGCGTGTTGACGAACCCGACCAACTCTTCGACGTTGACGTTGCGATCGCCACGTTCGGGCTTGAGCACCCGCGAAATGTCATACTGGTCGCCCTGCCACCCCCACCAACGCAAATAAAGGGCGAGGGTATCGGGGCCGCAGTTGTTCCAATCTTGGGCCTCCCATTTGGGCGGGGTCAGGCGCACTTGAGGCGGGAGGGGGGTGGGCGAAGGGGTAGGCGTGGCCGGAGGGCCAGGCGTAGGGGTCGGTGTTGCCGACGGCACAGGTGTGGGCGAAGGCGTCGCGCCCTGGGAAGGCGTTGCCAAAACCCAGGTCTCGCCAGGGGTGGGCGGCGCAGGCGCGGCAGGATGCAGCCGCATCCGCAACGTGGTGCGCGCGGCATCCAGCCGCCAGGCCAAACGACGATGCACCGGCGGGAAGAAGTAAATTCCCAGCAACAAAATCGAGGCGCTCACCGCGCCCCACAAGAAGGCTCGCAGCGAAAACTTCATTCTGTGGTATCCTTAACGCCCCGATTTTACCACCTTCGACAGATTAGGTTGACCATGCGCTATTACATTTGGACCATTGGTTGTCAAATGAATGTTGCCGATTCCCACCGCGTGGCCTCGGCGCTGGAAAGGTTGGGCTACGCGCAAGCCTCGCGCCCCGAAGAGGCCGACGTGGTGGTGCTCAACACGTGCGCCGTGCGCCAAAGCGCGGAAGACAAGGCCTACGGCCGCTTG
>CAYLRJ010000089.1:0-5823 GCA_964386185.1 uncultured Anaerolineaceae bacterium | reverse complement strand
TGCCGGGCGGCGGTGGGGGTGGTGCGCCTGGGCCGGGAGGTGCGCCGGGCGGCGGCGGTGGTGCGCCTGGGCCGGGGGGTGCGCCGGGCGGCGGCGGGGGCGGTGCGCCTGGGCCGGGGGGTGCCGCGTCCCAGCGGTGCGGGCGCGGGCGAGAGGGCGTGGGCAGGGCAGACCAGAACATGGGAAGCCTCCTTTCAGCGCGGGTAGGCGCCCCGCGGAGGGCGTCGGCTGCGGATGTGGTCAGGGTTGGGGTGGTGTTTGTAAATCACGGAGCATTTGGAGGTAGGTCTCGCGGTCAATTTCCCCGCGGGCGTAGCGCATTTTGAGGATTTCTTCCGGCGGGAGGGTGTCCGCGGGCGGGGACGACGTGGGCGGGGAGGGGGGTGTAGTTGGGGGTTGGGCTTTATCGCTGCGGTGGGCAAAGGCCGCGAAGACCGCGGCGACGATCAAGGCCGCGACCACTCCGCCCAGAAAGCCGAGCACCAGGAACCCTGCGGCGCGCCACCAGAGTGTCGCGGTAGCGGGTTCCAGAGGCGGCTGCGGCGCGTGGGGGTGCATGGGGGCCAGCGGCACAGGCGCGGGTGCGCAGCCGCTTAAGAGCCCGAGGGCGCCCAACCAGAGGGTGTGCATCCAAAATCTGCGGGTGTTTCGTATAGCCATAATAGCACTCCTTTTGCATGTCTTTGTGTGCATTCGTACGCCTTTTGCACGCCTTGTGCGCATCCTGTGCGCGCCTTTTGCGTAACTTTTGCACGCTTTTTTGCGCTTCTCTTGCACCTCGGCGTATTTTCGGCGCGCGGCGCAATGACCGTGGGAACAATGCCCAGGGAAGCCGCGCGGGGCCGCGTTTTCCTCGGGGGGCCGACCGCTGGAGCCACGGTTTTGAGGCGGCCTTGGTCTTTTTCATTGTAGGCCCTTTGGCGGCAAAAATATTGAAGAAAAAATTAAGAAGTGGGAAGGTAATCCTTCGGGGCAAAAAGTGGGGGGAGCGTGGTATGATGAAAGCAGTGCCAGCGGCGCTTGCGCCCCTCGCAGTGTGGTTGCGTCGTTGTTGCGCACTCAGTTGCTGGTGATTTTGCTTGCCAAGGAGGGAATATGGAATCGGTGATTGTGCCTCTGCACGCCCGAAAGCGCATTGCGTTGGTGGCCCACGACAACAAAAAGCAGGACCTCTTGGCGTGGGCTAAATACAACCGAGAAACGTTGGCGCGTTACACCATCTACGCCACCGGCACCACAGGGTTGCTGCTGCAAGAAGCGTTGGATTTGCCCATCATTCGCTTTCAGAGTGGCCCCCTGGGTGGCGACCAGCAAATCGGTGCCAAGATTGCCGAGGGTGAAATTGACTTTTTGGTTTTCTTTTGGGACCCGTTGGAACCCCAACCCCACGACCCCGACGTCAAAGCTCTGTTGCGGATTGCCCAGGTTTGGAACATTTTGGTCGCGACCAATCGGGCCTCGGCCGACTTCATCATTTCTTCGCCGCTCATGCACCGCCAATACGACCGCCGCGTGCCCGTCTATCATCGCGATTTGGATGCCCTCAGGTCTCAGGCCGGAACTGCGGAGGGGTAAGGCCTTGCGCGGATAGGGCTTCCAGC
Organism: uncultured Anaerolineaceae bacterium; assembly: GCA_964386185.1. GTDB lineage: Bacteria > Chloroflexota > Anaerolineae > Anaerolineales > DRMV01 > DRMV01. The sequence goes on along the minus strand of CAYLRJ010000089.1, from coordinate 4,222 downwards.
AGTTGGGCATTTTCTGTGGGGCGGCGGGTGCCCAAACGCACATACTCAGGAAGGCCAAACGAGGTGCCATCGCGCACCATGATGCCTGCCTGCAAGAGCTGCTCGCGAAAGGTGGTGGCCTGGCCTACAAAGAGCAGGAAGAAGTGCGTCGCGGAGGGCATGACCTGCCACCCTTTTTGCTTGAGAGCCGTGGTGAATGCTTGTTGGGCTGCTCGGGTAGCGGCCAAGGTGCGGGCAAGGTGGGCTTGGTCGGCCAACGCGGCGAGGCCGGCTTGTTGCGCTGGCGCGCTGACGCTCCACGGCGGCTGCACCCGTTGGAGCGCGGTGATGAGGGCTTCCTCGCCAACGGCATACCCCAGGCGGAGGCCGGCCAGCGCGTAGTCTTTGGTCATTGAGCGAAGCACCAACACGTTGGGCGCGAGGCCGATGGCCGAGGCGGTTTGCGGCGCGAAGTTGATGTAGGCTTCGTCAATGACAAAGAGGCTCTCAGGGCATTGCTCAGCCCACGCAGCCAGGTTGGCCCGCGTCAAGGTTTGGCCTGTGGGGTTGTTGGGGTTGCAGAGCCATACCAGCCGCGGGCAGGCGTCGTGCAGAGCCTGGGTGATGGCCTCGGTGGGGAAGGCAAAATGCTGCGCCGCGCGGGCGTGGATGGTGGTGACGTGGCCGCCAAAGAGCGCGGTGACGCGGGCGTATTCCCCAAACGTGGGGGAGACAACCAGCGCGCGATCGCCGGGGCGGATGAAGGCCATCCCAACCAGGGTGATGAGCTCGGCGGTGCCGTGGGCGGGGAGGACCTGGGAGGGGGAAAGGGCATGGTGCGCTGCCAGGGCTTCCCGCAGGGGGAGGGCGTCTCGGTCGGGATAGGCGGCCAAGGGCGCGTTGGCGATAGCTTGGCGCACCTGGGGGGAAGGCCCAAAGGGGTTGATGTTGACGCTGAAATCCACGATGTTTGCTGGCTGCAGGCCATAGGCGCGCAGCTCGTCCACCCGGGCGGCGCCGTGATAGGCCGGGGGGAGGCTGAGGACCTCGGGGCGGGGGATGGGGGGCATAGGGGCTGCTCCGGTGCGGGGTTTCTCGCTGGCGGGTTAGGGGCCGGCGCGGCGCCGGCGGGCCCACACGGCGAGCCCCGCGGCCAAGATGGCGACCACGTGCAAGATGCGCCGCGCGCGATGGATGTCGGTGGCTTGGGGGCGCGGAAAGCCCGCCCCCAGGTGGTAATGGCCGGTTTTTTCCAGGTGCACTTGCAGCGCGCCGGCCATGCTGGCCATCGGATGGCCGGCATTGGGGCTGGAGGTCTTCGACGCGTCGCGCCGCCACGTGTGCCAAGCCGTTTGGCTGTGTTCCCCAACCAGCCGCGCGGCGATGACGATGAGCGCAGCGGTCAGCCGCGCGGGGAGGAGGTTGAAGGCGTCATCCACCCGGGCAGGGATTTTGCCCAGCCATTCGTGGGCTGGGTCTCGGTAGCCCAGCATGGCGTCGGCAGTGTTGGCGTAGCGATAGGCCAGGGCCGCGGGCAGGCCGCCCAAGGCGTAGGCGGTGAGCGGCGCGACCAGGCCATCGGAGGCGTTTTCGGCCACCGATTCAATGGCCGCGGCTGCGATTTGCGAAGTGGTGAGTTGGCGGGTGTCTCGGCTGACCAGGTGCCAAGAAACCAGGTGGCGAGCGCGGGCGAGGTCGCCTTGGGCCAGGGCTTGGGCAACTTCGTCGGCCGCGCGGCTGAGGCCGCGGAGGGCGAGGGTGGTTTTCAGCGCTGCGGCTTCCAAAAGCACCCCCAAGGGCCGTGGCAGCATGGCGCAGAGGCGTTCCAGCGCGCGGCCGAGGAGGAAGGTTGCGGCCAGGCCGCTGAGGGTGATGCCGCCGCCCCAAAGCAGTTGCCCGCGCGGGGTCGCGGGCGCCCGGCCGCGCATCCAATGGAGCCAGCGGCCCATCCAGGCCACGGGGTGAAAGCGATTCGGCGGGTCGCCGCAGCAAACGTCAAGGAGGAGAGCCAGGAGGATGGTCATCGGACAACATGGGGGAAGGCGTCATGGCTGCCAGCGGAACGCCGCAATTGTAGCATGGCTTTTGGGGGACGCGGGGCGAGACGGCTGCAGGAACCGCGGCCGCGTGGCGCGGGCGCGATGGCAGGGCTGAGGAACGGTCGGATGTGGGATGGCGGAAGGCGTTTGCCCAACGTTGCGGGTGTTTTGCCCCCTGAATGCGCTCTTGAGATGAGGGGCGGGCCGCGCGTTCCCGCCAGGCGGGGAAGCCGCTGCCCAGGCCAGTTATTGGCGTGTTCCTTTCTGTGAGAGCAGGGTGAGGAGCCAAAATAGCGCCAGCAGGGCCAACGTTTCCCCAGTGTACCAGTTGCTGCTGTGAGCATACCGCCATGCAGGGGAGCGCAGAAGAGGAACATCGGCAACAAGGACTGCCGCCCAGGCCAGGAAGGTGAACCCCGCGGCGGATAGGGAGGTAAAGCCAATGACCAAGACATCCAAAAAACTATTGGCTGCTGCGTAAGGGCTGAGCAGGAGGTTGATTCCTACCAAGGTGAGGGCCATGCCGGGCGTCCAGGGGTGCGTGCGCCCGATTTTTTTCCAAAATAGTCCGCCCAGCCAGAGGAGCAACAGCGCGCCCAGGATTTGTAAGCCGGGGGAAATTCCCCAGCGTGAGGCGGTGGTCCACCAACTCATATCCCACAGCATGCCTCTGCCCATTTGGGCGGAAAGGCCATCGGCGGGGAAAAGGGCTGCCAGCCAAGCCTTCCCCTGCCAGAGCATGGTCAAGGCAATCAGGGCCAAGAGCGGTATGCCGACGCGAAAGAGGTTCTTCCGCTTCCAGGTGCGAACCATTTGGAAGCCCAAATATAGCAAAACCAGCGTGCTTACTTGGGGCTTCAGCGAGGCCAGCGCGGCACCCAGGGCTACCCAAGCGGGTTTTTCGTCACGGACGCCAAGCCAGCTCAGCCATAAACCTCCGAGAATCAGCCCTTCTATGTTGCCGTCTGCCAGTTGGCGCAGGAGGGGGAAAGCAGCAAGCAGCACCAAGAGCGAAGGGAGGTGCTTGCGCCACGAGTTCCACGGTGGAGCCCACACAAACGCGCCGCCGAATGCCCACAGGGCCATGACGCCCCAACCTATGCAGAGGGGCAAATAGGTGAGCGGGATTAGGATGAGTAGCCCCCAAGGCGGCAGAAACAGCCCCCCAGGGCGGCCATAGACCACTTGGCCGTGGAAGGTATCTCGCCAAAGCACTTTCCAATCTATGGCCAAAGAGGTTTCTTGGAAAGGCAGATGGCAGAAAGTATAAAACCAAAGCACGCCCAGGATGGCCACCGAGAGCACGAGCAGCAACGCTTGTTTGGTCGGAATGGTTTTGATTTTCTTCATCTAACATCATCCTTGCTGCTGCCTCTCGTTTAGGGCAGGGTGCGGGAATTGCGAATTGCGGGTTGGGGGCAAGGGTGATTTTGGGGCGTGGGTGAGAAGAACGCAGATGCACGCCGATGAGGGCAGATGGACGCAGATAAATCCACCGATTTACACAGATTTGCGCTCCCCCTTCGCCCTTTGGGAGAAGGGGGACGCAGGGGGATGAGGGCGGAACGCAGATGAACGCAGATGGGGGCAGATGGACGCAGATAAATCCACTGATTACACCGATTTGCGCCGATTTTCTTGTAGGGGCAAGGCGTGCCTTGCCCTATCCCCCTTCGCCCTTTGGGAGAGGGGGACTGGGGGTGAGGGCGAGCGCGGGGAGCAAATTGCGAATGAAGAATTGCGAATTGCGGGTTGGGGGCAAGGGTGATTTTGGGGCGCGGGTGAGAAGAACGCAGATGACGCAGATGGGGGCAGATGGACGCAGATAGAGGGAAAGGGGTATTGGGTACTGGGTATTGGGTATTGGGCGTGGGGCGGTGCTCCTAACTTCCTAACCTCCTAACCGGGCAAAGGTTTCGCAATTCTTCATCCCTCATTCCTAACTCGGCGGCGACAGCCGCCGCATGCCCTGGCGGGCATTTTTGCTTTTCGGACCGGCGGGCTCGTAATCTGCGTCGGACAGCGCTGCTGGGGTTTCAATGCCCTGGCGGGCATTTTTGGGGTTGGTTGCTTACCTGGTTACCTGGTTGCTTGGTTGGGGCGGGGGTGTTGGGGAAAGGGGGTATTGGGTACTGGGTATTGGGTACTGGGTACTGGGTATTGGGCGCGGGGCGGTGTGCCGAGCGCTTGGGGGTGGTGCTCCT
>CAYLRJ010000088.1:0-3712 GCA_964386185.1 uncultured Anaerolineaceae bacterium | reverse complement strand
CCCTGCGCGAAGTCAGGCGGCGTCTGAGGTGGGCGTCCACCGCAAGAAATTGCTCAACACCCGCAACCCCACACGCTGGCTCTTTTCGGGGTGGAACTGCACACCCAACAAATTTCCCCGCTGCACTGCACTGGCATAGGGAAAGCCATAGTCTGTTTGGGCAATCACGTCGGCCGCGCGGGCAGGCTGACAATAAAACGAATGGTTGAAATACGCGTATCCCCCGCCTTCCAGCCCCGCGCGCAGGGGGTTTTCCCGCACCCATCGGACGAAGTTCCAGCCGGTATGGGGGACCTTCAGGCCCTGCTCGCGCAAGGTCGGCGGGAAAGCCACCACCCGCCCCGGCAGCAAGCCCAAGCCGCGGTGTTCCCCCATTTCCTCGCCGATTTCAAACAGCGCCTGCATGCCCACGCAAATGCCCAACAAAGGTGCGCCCTGGGATACGGCTTCCAACACTGCGGCTTCCAGGCCACGGCTGCGCAGCCCGGCCATGAAATCCCCAAACGCGCCCACGCCAGGCAACACCAGCCGCGTGCCGCGGCGCACGATGTCGGGGTCGGCCGTGCGCGTGACGCGCGCGCCTGCGGCTTCCAACGCTTTGTGCACTGAGCGCAGGTTGCCCGTGCCGGCATCAATGAGTATCACGTCAGGCGTTGTCATCTTCCTCTCCTCCGGGCTTGCGGAAGATGTACCAGATCATGAAGCCATTTGGCTTCCGAGAGGCAATTTGGGGCGGCGGGAAGCCCGCTTCCGAGGCCAGGGCGAGGATTTCTTCCTTGCGATAGGCGTGGGTCAACGGGCTGATGGCCAAGTGTTCCACCCGCTCGAACCACGGCGCAATCCGATGGGTGCCGTTCACGTCGGCCATCATGAGCACACCGCCCGGCTTCAAAACCCGAAAGATTTCCCGAAACACCTGTTGAGGTTCGGGAAGGCAGTGAAAAGTCATCATCAAAGAGGTCAGCGCGAAGGTATCGGCCGCGAAAGGCAGGGCCGGCGCGCTGGCCTGCACCAACCACGGCCGGCGCGGGCCAAAGGCCAGTTTCTCTGGCTTGAAACACTCGTATGTGATGTCAATGCCCACCACCTGCCGCTCGGGCAGGGCGCGGCTGAGGAAGGCCACGCTAAACCCCTGCCCTGTGCCGATTTCCAACACAGGGCCAGGCGGCAGCGTGCCCACCCGCTCCAGGCCAAAGGTATAAGCCGATGTGCTCCGCGTCATCGGCAACAGTGCCAGCAAGCGCTTCAACAAAGGTGCCATAGCAGACCTCTCAAGGGAAGGAAAGCCTCGCAATGTCATGCCCAAAGGCAACCGCACGACAACATTGCCCAGGCCCAACACCTATGCTATCATGAACTCTATGACAACTCAAGAGAAACCCCCTTCTCATGGCATCCAACTCTCTGGCTACGTGTGGCTGGGGCTTTTGGGGCAACTGCTTTGGGGCTGTTACCCTCCAACGGCCAAGCGGGCTTTGATGGAAGTTCCCAAGTTTTCGCTGCTCTTTTTGGCAACCACAGCCTCGATGGTGGTCGGGTTAGGGGTGATGTGGCGGGAAGAAAGGCGCTCCCCCACCGCCGTCTGGCGTCTGCTTTGGCAAGGGGGCACGCTGTGGGGGTTGATTTTCTTTGTGGTGCTCCGTTCGGTCACCAACCTCTATGCCATTGACTTCACCCGCGCGACGTGGGTGCAATTGGTCTATTTGCTCACCCCGTTTGCGGTGGCTATCTTAGGCGCCCTGCTGTTTGGGGAACCCACTCCGCCCTACACCTATCAGGCGCTGCTTTTATCTTCTTTTGGGGCGGTGTTGGTCTTGGTGAAAGATTGGTCCGATGTTTTGGCTGGCTTCACCCTGCGCGACGCGGCGGGTTTAGGCATTGCGGGGCTCTCCATGCTCTCGCTGGCAGTGTATTTTCTTTTGGTGCGGCGCAGCAGTCAACAGGCTACCAGCCGAGGGATGATCATGTTTCAACAAGGCTTGGCTCTGGTGGCCACGTATGGCTTCCTCAGCGCGGTCACCGGCGAAGCGTGGCAAGCCTGGCTGCATCTTTCCCCCCAGGGATGGGCTGTGGTCTTCTGGCTGATCGGCGGGATTTTCGTGATAGGGAACCTGCTCCAAATAACGGCCTTGGGCGGTGCCAATGCGGCTTTGGTGACCAGTTTGATGCCCCTCCGCTTGGTTTCGGCAATTGCGTTGGGGTGGTGGCTCTTGGGGGAACGACTCACCACTGTATGGCAATGGTTTGGAGCCGGGCTGGTGTTGGTGACGGTTTCGGGCTATTTGTGGCTTCAACAAACCCAAAACCGCGCACCCTGACCCCCTCGCCTGGCCCTGGGCGGGGCGCGCCCAGACTACAAAATTCCCTTGGTGGAAGGCACCACCGCGCCGCGCCGCGGATCCAAAGCCGTGGCTGCGTCCAAAGCGCGCGCCAGCGCTTTGAACAGCGCCTCGACCTGATGGTGATCATCGCGGCCATAAAACACGCGGGCGTGCAAATTGCAGCGTGCGGTCACTGCAAACGATTCCAAAAAATGCGGCCACAAACTGTTAGGAATGCCCCCCACGCTGGGGCTGTGCCACTGGGCTCGGACCACCGCATAAGGCCGCCCCGAGAGATCCACCGCCACAAAAGCCAACGCCTCATCCATCGGCGCGTACGCGTGGCCCATCCGCACAATGCCCTTCCGCTCACCCAAGGCACGGTCAAAAGCCAACCCCAAAGTCAGGGCGACATCTTCCACCGTGTGATGGGGGTCAATTTCCAAATCGCCATGGGCTTCCACGTCCAAATCAAACAACCCATGCACAGCCAAATGGCGCAGCATATGGTCGAGGAAAGGCAACCCCGTGGCGACCCGATACTTGCCGGCGCCATCCAAATTCAAACTCACCGCGACTTGGGTCTCGGATGTTTGGCGTTCAATTGTCACCTGGCGCATTACAGCCTACCTTTCGTCAGAGCGTCAAATTCCGTCCGTATTTTACCATTGGCCCCAGGGCGTCAAACAAAACTCAACCTTTGTTGTACAATAAAGTACAACAAAACAGTATTTCTGTCCCAAACCAGGAAAAGCCGCATGCCCGATCCCGAAGATCTTGCCCGTGAGGAAATCGACCGCCAACTGGAAGCCGCCGGTTGGGTGGTGCAGGACCGCGACCGGCTCAATCCGTATGCCTACCGCCTCATCAAACATGCCAAGGCCCGCCGCATCGGCCTAACACCACCGGGCCCCACACACCAACTTACAACGCCAGTTCGCCCGAGAGCGGCTTGGCGCTCACCTTTGGGAAACAGCCACAGCCGAGGCCGTTTCACCACGCGACGCCTTTGGAAGCACAGCCCGAATCCCAGGTCTCAGAAAACGCATTGTTGAAAGCCTCAATGCCCCTCCTCGGCATTGATTGCCAGGAGAACGATAAAAGACGCCATTGCTACCAGTGATTTCCTTGCGCTCACAAGCAAACCGCGCACCGTGTTTCAAGACAGATTCCCCTCCTTTTGCCCATGCATCAAAAGCAGCCCCTCAGCGCCTTGCCGAGGGGCTGGGCGTTTGGCGGGAAGGGCGCATGCCGAGGGGCTAAGCCACCGCGGCCACTGCGCGCTCGAAGATGGCCAGCGCGGCGTCGATTTCCTCGGCACTCACCACCAGCGGCGGAATCCAGCGAATGACATTGCCATACGTGCCGCATGTCAACAGCAACAGGTTTTC
>CAYLRJ010000087.1:0-2432 GCA_964386185.1 uncultured Anaerolineaceae bacterium | reverse complement strand
CGCCGTAGATGCGCGTGCCCAGCCGGCGGCGCAGCTCGGCTTCCACTTCCGCAATCATGGCTTGGGCCGCGGCTTCGCTTTCGGCTTTGGCCGTGATGCGGATGTCCACCTGGCCGGGGTGGGCCAGCAGCCCGACGGTGGGGTTGCTCAGGCGTTCCAGGTCGCCGATTTGCTCGTCGAGGGCGCTTTCGGGCATGCCCGCGGTGTGCAGCACGCGCGCGAGGATCACGCCGCGCAGGTCGAACCGCTGCCGCAGGTAGGGCAAGACATCGTGGTTGAAGAGATATTCCATTTCGCGCGGCACGCCCGGCAGGGAAATCACCACCCCGTCAGGGGTTTCCACGGCAAAGGCCGGGGCTGTGCCCACCGGGTTGGGGATGGCCCGCGCGCCTTGTGGCACAAAGGCTTGGCGGCGGTTGTTTTCGGTGGGCTGACGGCCATAGTGGGCGAAGCGGGCTTGGATGTCTTGCCACAGTTCGGGGCGGAATTCCAGGGGCACGCCCATCGCGTCGGCGACGGCTTTGCGGGTGGGGTCGTCAACCGTGGGGCCGAGGCCGCCGGTGGTGATGACGATGTCGGCGCGTTGCAGCGCTTCCTGCACCGCTTGGGCGATGCGCGCTGCGTTGTCGCCTACGGTGGTGGTGCGGTAGAGGTCAATGCCTGCATCGCGCAGGCGGCGGGCGATGTAGCGGCTGTTGGTGTCAACGATTTCGCCCAGTAACAGTTCGGTGCCAATGGTGATAATTTCAGCAGAGGGCATAGCAGGCCTTTCTTACCCTTGCAGAGGGGGCTTTGCCCTTCTGCAAATGATGGTCTCTTCCACCTCCTTGCTGGGGAATGCCGCGGAAGGGGAAGGCTGTGCGCGGCTCAGACGACGTTGTATTCGGTGATTAGCCGCCCTTCGGTGAAGCGGGCCAAGTCCAGCGAGGCGACGTCAACTGTGGTGGCTTGGCCGTCGAGGATGATTTCGGTCATCAGTTTGCCCGCGATGGGGCCGTGCATGAAGCCGTGGCCGGAAAAACCGGCGCAAACGTAAAAGCCTTCGACCGGCGTGCGGCCGAAAATGGGGTGCGCGTCGGGTGTGACTTCGTAAAGCCCCGCCACTCGCGAGACCACCCCCGCGCGCTCCAAAAGCGGCATGCGAGCGATCGCGGCTTCCATGTGCACCAGCTCCCAGTCAGGATCTACGGATTGATCGAAGCCGGGTTTTTCGTTGGGGTTCGACATGCCGGTCAGCAGCCCTTCGCCTTCGGGGTGGAAGTAGAGGCTTTGGGCAAAGTCAATCACAAAGGGGAAGTCGGCCGGCAGTTCGGGGATGGGCGTGGTGGTCAACCACTGGCGGCGAAGCGGCTCGATGGGGATGTCCACACCGGCCATTTGGCCGATGAGCCCGGCCCACGGCCCGGCTGCGTTGACTACGATGGGCGCGTCGATGGGCCCGCGGTTGGTTTCCACCCCCACGACTTTGCCGCCTTTCACCCGAATGTCGGTGACTTCCACGTCGGTGAGGGTTTGCGCGCCCAGCTGCCGCGCCCGTTGGGTGTAGCCCATCACCACGCCGTTGGGATCCACGAGGCCATCTTTGGGGTTGAAGGTGGCGGCCAGGGCGTCTTCCCAGCGCATCATGGGCAGGCGTTTGCGCACGTCGTCGCCGCTCCACCATTCGGTGTTGACGCCCAAGCGGTGTTGCAGGGCTACCACATCCCGGAAGGTGGCGACGTCGGTTTCGTTGGTGAGCACGAAGAGGTAGCCGATTTGTCGGTAGTCAATGGGGTAGCCGATTTCCTCGGGGAAGCGCTCCAGCATGGGCAGGCTTTCCAGGGAAAGGCGGATGTTGATTTCGGTGGAAAATTGGTAACGCACGCCACCGGCGCAGCGGCCGGTCGCGCCCAGGCCAAAGAACGATTCCTTTTCCAGCAAGACCACGCCTTTTTGACCACGGGCGGCCAGGTGATAGGCGATGCTCGCGCCCATCACCCCACCGCCGACGATGATGATTTCAGCGGTGTTGGGGAACTTGGTCATGAAGAGGCTCCAAAGGAATGCGGGGTACAGGGTACCTGCGAATCAGAACGCGACGTCCTGCCCAAGCCCTTGCGTTTGGGCGTTCCGTAGGGCGGCCTGGGAGGCCAGGGCATCTTGTACTGCCACGCCCACGGATTTGAAGAAGGTGATTTGGGCGTCGCTGGTGCGGCCGGGTTTGCGCCCCAGCAGAATTTCACCCAGTTCCGCGTGGATGTGCGCTGGAGTGATGAGGCCGGCGCGGAGGGGCTGGATGATGTCACCGGCTTCGGCCAGCGCTGCCTCGCGGGAATCCACCACCAGCAGCGCTCGGGCGACGGTTTCGGGCGGCACTTCGGCCATTTCGGGGGTGTAGGCGCCGATGCCGTTGATGTGGACGCCGGGTTTCAGGTTGGCGTCGGCAAAGACGG